>CAIVGK010000102.1 GCA_903905475.1 uncultured Burkholderiales bacterium
CGCGATGAGCCCCACGGTGCAGCACGCCAGCATCGCCGCCTGGAACGACGAAGCCCATGTGGCGGACAACCGCGAGCAGTACCGCCAGAAATTCGCGCAGGTCACGCCGATGCTCGCGGGCGTCATGGACGTGGCGCTGCCAGACGCCGGTTTTTACCTGTGGGCCGATGTGTCCAAGCTCGCGCCTCATGGCGACGACGTGGCCTTCGCCTGCGGATTGCTCGCTCAATACAATGTGGCGGTTCTGCCGGGCAGCTTGCTGGCCCGCGAATCGCACGGCGTCAATCCCGGCGCCGGCCGCATCCGCCTCGCACTGGTGTGCGGCCTCGACGACTGCGTTGAAGCCGCCCGCCGCATCGTGGCTTACGCCGAGTCGCTGTAAGCCCCTCCCGATCATCGAACCCGGCCTTCTGAACGCCGGTCATTTTTGCGATTGCCCATGACCTCAAACCTCCAGAGCACCATCGAAGCCGCGTGGGACAACCGCGCCCAGCTCACCGCCACCAGCCACCCCGAGGTGAACGCCGCGGTCGAGTCGGTGATCGCCGACCTGAACGCCGGGCGCATCCGCGTGGCCGAGCGCCAAAGCGTGGGCCAGTGGACGGTCAACCAGTGGGTCAAGAAGGCCGTGCTGCTGTCGTTCCGGCTCAACGACAACGAACTGATGCGCTCGGGCGACCTGACCTTCTTCGACAAGGTGAAGACCAAGTTCTCGAACTGCGATGACGCCGAAGTGCGCGCTTCGGGCGTGCGCATCGTGCCGCCGGCCGTGGCCCGCCGCGGCAGCTACCTGGCCAAGAACGTGGTGCTCATGCCCAGCTTCGTGAACATCGGCGCGTACGTCGACGAGAACACCATGGTTGACGCCTGGGCCACCGTGGGCTCGTGCGCGCAGATCGGCAAGAACGTGCACCTGAGCGGCGGCGTGGGCATCGGCGGCGTGCTCGAGCCGCTGCAGGCCAACCCGACCATCATCGAAGACAACTGCTTCATCGGCGCGCGCTCGGAGATCGTCGAAGGCGTGATCGTCGAAGAAAACTCGGTGATCTCGATGGGCGTGTACATCGGCCAAAGCACCAAGATCTACGACCGCGCCACCGGCGAGGTGACCTACGGCCGCGTGCCCGCGGGCTCGGTGGTGGTCAGCGGCAACCTGCCCAGCGCCGACGGCACGCACAGCCTGTACTGCGCGGTGATCGTGAAGAAGGTCGATGCGCAAACGCGCGCCAAGACCAGCCTCAACGACTTGCTGCGCGCCTGACCTTCAACGCCTCGACCGGGAGCAGCACATGAGCGGTGGGAACATGGAGAAGGTCTTCAAGCTGATGGCCGAGCGTCAAGCCTCGGACGTCTACCTGTCAGCCTCCACGCCCATCCAGATCAAGATCAGCGGCCAAATGCTGCAGCTGGGCGACCAGCCGCTCACGCCCGATCAGCCGCGCCAGTTGCTCGCCGAGGTGCTCACGCCGGCGCAGCTCGAAGAACTCGACCGCACCGGCGAGCTGAACGTCGCCGTGGGCGTGTCGGGCGTGGGTCGATTCCGCCTCAGCGCGTTTCGCCAGCGCGGCTCGATCGCCGGGGTGTTTCGCTTCATCCCGTTCAACATCCCGACGCTCGAAAGCCTGCACCTGCCGCCGCTGCTCAACACGCTGGCGCTGGCCAAGCGCGGGCTGATCCTGTTGGTCGGGTCGACCGGGGCGGGCAAGTCCACAACCCTGGCCGCCATGCTCGAGCAGCGCAACCTCGACATGACGGGCCACATCCTCACGATCGAGGACCCGATCGAGTTCCTGTTTCGCAACAAGCAGTCGGTGGTCAACCAGCGCGAGGTCGGTCGCGACACCGAGTCGCTGCAAGTCGGCCTGAAGAACGCGCTGCGCCAGGCGCCCGACTGCATCCTGATCGGCGAAATCCGCGACCGCGAGACGATGAGCGCGGCGCTGTCGTACTCGCTGTCGGGCCACCTGGTGCTGTCCACGCTGCACGCCAACAACAGCTACCACGCGCTCAGCCGCATCCTGTCGTTCTACCCGCCCGAGGCGCGCCCCACGATGCTGTCCGACCTGGCCGCCGGCCTGCGTGCGGTGGTGTCGCAACGGCTGCTGCGCGGCGTGTCGGGCAACCGCGTCGCGGCGGTCGAGGTGATGCTCAACACGCAGCTGGTGTCCGACCTGATCGAGTCCGGTGATCTGGGCGGCGTGCGCGACGCCATGGAAAAGTCGATGGCCGAAGGCTCGCAGACCTTCGAGGAAGACCTCGCCCGACTGATCAATCTGGGGCTGGTGTCCAAGGACGAGGGCCTGGCCTACGCCGACTCGCCCACCAACCTGATGTGGCGCCTGCAAAACGACAGCGCCACCAAGACGAAGAAGGCACCCCCCAAGCCCGAGGTGACCGACGAGGAGCCCGTGTTCACCGACGTCATCCTCGACGTGGTGAGCGCTGCCCCACCCGGCCCCCGCTACACCCCGCCCTTCATGCCCGGCGCCAAGCGCTGAGGCCAGACCGTTCTTCCTTTGACCGTGAAACCGCACCACCCATGACCCTGCTCGATCTGATCACGCGCGAAGCCGCCCGCCTCAAAAAGGCGGGCGTTTCATTTGGGCATGGCACGGCCAATGCCTTCGACGAGGCCGCCTGGCTGGTGCTGTGGAGCCTGGGGCTCGATCTCGACTCGCTCGAGGCCCACGCCAAGCGCGAGCTGACGCCCGAGGAAGACGCCAAGGCCTGCGAGCTGATCACCCGCCGCATCGACACCCGGCTGCCCGCGGCCTACATCACGCGCGAAGCCTGGCTGCAAAACGTGCCGTTCTACGTCGATGAGCGCGTCATCGTGCCGCGCTCGTTCATCGCCGAGCTGCTGGTCGATGGCGAAGGCCAGGGCACGCTCGATGCGTGGCTGTCCGACCGCACGCAGCGCGTGCTCGACCTGTGCACCGGCAACGGCAGCCTGGCGGTGATCGCCGCGCTGGCCTACCCCGAGATCACTGTCGACGCCTGCGACATCAGCGACGACGCGCTGGCCGTGGCCCGCCTCAATGTCGATCGCCACAAGCTGGGGACCCGCATCGCGCTGATGCACTCCGATTTGCTCGATGGCGTGAGCGGCACCTACGACCTCATCGTGTGCAACCCGCCTTACGTCAATTCGCGCAGCATGGCCAAGCTGCCGGCCGAGTACCAGCACGAGCCGGTGCTCGCGCTGGCCGGCGGCGACGACGGCATGGACCTGGTGCGGCGCATCGTCAGCGAAGCCGCCGCGCGGCTGACCGACATCGGCGTGCTGGTGCTCGAGATCGGCAACGAACGGCCACATTTCGAGAGCGCCTTCAGGCGACTCGAGGTGGCATGGCTGGAGACCAGCGCCGGCGACAACGCGGTGCTGCTGGTCACCCGCGAGGCGCTGGTGCGCTGGGCGCGCAAGCCGGAGTACCGCGCATGATCACGCTCAAGGATGTGTCGCTGCGCCGCGGCACCAAGCTCGTGCTCGACGCGGCCAACGTGACGATTCAGCCGGGCGAGAACGTCGGCCTGGTCGGACGCAATGGCGCGGGCAAGTCCAGCCTGTTCGCGCTGCTGACGAACCGGCTGCAATCGGACGCGGGCGACTTCTACATGCCACCGCGCTGGCGCGTCGGCGAGGTCGCGCAGAACATGCCCGAGACCGACGACGGGGCCACCGACTTCGTGCTCGAAGGCGACACCCGCCTGATGGAAGCGCAAGCGCTGATCGACGCGGCCGAAGCCGGCGACGACGGCCACGCGATTGCCGAGGCGCACCAGGCGATGGCCGATGCGGGCGCTTTCGATGCCCGCCCGCGCGCGCAGTCGCTGCTGATGGGCCTGGGCTTCAAGACCGACCAGCTCGACGCACCGGTCAACAGCTTTTCCGGCGGCTGGCGCATGCGGCTGCAACTGGCGCGTGCGCTGATGTGCCCGGCCGATCTGCTGCTGCTCGACGAGCCCACCAACCACTTGGACCTCGACGCGCTGGTGTGGCTGGAAGCCTGGCTCAAGCGCTTCGAGGGCACCATGCTGGTGATCAGCCACGACCGCGAGTTTCTCGACGCCATCACCAACGTGACGGTGCACCTTGACGAGGCCAAGCTCACGCGCTACGGCGGCAACTACACCGCCTTCGAGGAAATGCGCGCCGAGCGCATGGTGCTGCAGCAAGCCAGCTTCGAAAAGCAAAAAGAGAAGATGGCTCACCTGCAGAAGTTCATCGACCGCTTCAAGGCCCAGGCCAGCAAGGCCAAGCAGGCGCAAAGCCGGGTCAAGGCGCTCGACCGCATGGAGCGGCTCGCCCCGGTGCTCACCTCGCGCGAGTTCTCGTTCGAGTTCCGCGAGCCGCTCAGCCTGCCCAACCCGATGCTCAGCCTCAAGGACGTCGAGTGCGGCTACCCGTCGCTCGTCGAGGGCGAGCCCGACAAGATCATCGTGCGCAACATCAGCCGCTCGGTGCTGGCCGGCCAGCGCATCGGCATCCTCGGCGCCAACGGCCAGGGCAAGTCGACGGTGGTGAAAACCATCGCGCGCGATCAGCGTGCACTCGGCGGCACCATCACCGAAGGCAAGGGCCTGGCGATCGGCTACTTCGCGCAGCAAGAACTCGACGTGCTGCGCCCTGACGAGTCGCCACTGAACCACATGACACGCCTGGCGCGCGACGTCGGCCCGGCCGGTCGCGAGCAGGAACTGCGCAACTTCCTCGGCCAGTTCCGCTTTGCCGCCGACATGGTCAACCAGCCGGTGGGCACGCTCAGCGGCGGCGAGAAAGCCCGCCTCGTGCTGGCCATGCTGGTGTGGCAGCGGCCCAACTTGCTGCTGCTCGATGAGCCGACCAACCACCTCGACCTCGACACCCGCGAGGCGCTGTCGATGGCGCTCAACGAGTTCGAAGGCTCGGTCATGCTGGTCAGCCACGACCGCGCGCTGCTGCGCGAGGTGTGCGACGAATTCTGGCTGGTCGCCGATGGCGCGGTGCGTCCGTTCGACGGCGACCTCGACGACTACCAGAAGTACCTGCTCGACACCGCCCGCGCCCAGGCCAAGGCGATGCGCGACGCCAACAACGCGGGCAAGAAAGCCGGTGCAGCGCCCGCGCCGGTGGCTGCCAAGCCGGCGGCGTCAGCGCCGGCGCCCACCGCACCGGCACGGCGCGAAGACCGCAAGGCCGATGCGCAGGCCCGTCAGGGCAAGTCCGAAGAACTCAAGCCGCTGCGCAAGGAACTCAACCGCATCGACCACCGGCTGGGCGTGCTGTTCGGCGACCGCACGGCGATCGAAGCCAGCTTCGCCAGCGGCGGCCTGACGCCCGCGCAACTGGCCGACCATGGCAAGAAGCTCAAGGCGCTCAGCGAAGAGATCGGCCTGCTCGAAGGCCAGTGGCTCGAGCTCAGCACGCAGGTGGATGAACTCTCGGCGAAGGTCGGCGCCTGAGCGAAGCGCTCAAGCGCCAGCGCGCTCCATCAACCGGAGCATCAGCTCCACGCGGGCCTTGGCCGGCGTGAGGCCGTCGACCATCGGCAGGCGGTCGATGGCCTGAGGGTGAGCGCGACCCACGCCGCTGCGCGGGGTGCACAACACGACCACGCCGGCCGACTGCGCGACGACCAGCGCGTCTTGCAGTTCACGGTGCACCGCGCCGTTGCCGGTGGCGGCCACCACGATGCCGTCGATGCCTTGGGCACACAAGGCGCGCACCAGCGCACCGGTGGCGCCGGCGTGGCTGGTGAGGATCTCGACGCGGGGCCAGTCGGCCGCCGGCAGGCTGAGCGCCGGATGGCTGAAAGAAGCCGGCCGGCCCGACGGCACCGCCCACGCGACGGACCCCGCCGCATCGCCACGCAGCCGCAGCCAGCGCAAGCGCCCTGCGCCGATCACCCCCAGCGGCCCGGCCTCGCCCGACGCGAAGGCATCGTCTTGGCGCAGCGGGTTGGCCTTGCGCACATCACACGCGTCGTGGACGCTGCCGGCCAGCACCGCCAGCACGCCCGACAGTCCCGGCTCGCGCGCCAGCGTGATGGCGTCGCTCAGGTTTTGCGGCCCGTCGGCCTCGCGGGCGGTGGCCGGTCGCATGGCACCGGTCAGCACCACCGGCTTGCCCGGTGCCAACACCCGCTGCAAGAACCAGGCGGTTTCCTCCAGCGTGTCGGTGCCGTGCGTGACCACGATGCCGACCACCTCGGGGCGCGCCAGATGGTGGGCCACGCGCTGCGCCAGCGTTTGCCAGATCGCGTGGGTCATGTCCTTGCTGTCGATCTGCGCGACCTGCTCAGCCTCGAAGCGGGTGCCCGGTGGCCGGCTCACGCCGGCCAGCAAGGTCTCGATGCCGATCTGGCCGGCGCGGTAGCCCACCACATCGTCGGGGGATGCGGCCGTGCCGGCGATGGTGCCGCCGGTGCCAAGCACGACGATGCGGGTGTTGTCAGGCGCTGAATTCATGCGGATGTGACCTCGATCGGATGGGAAGACGCTGGGCGCGCCACGATTTTGCGCGGCACCCACCCTTTGCATTTGGCGCTCAACTGGATGAAAATACAGCCACTGGATGAATCATCAGTCCGACTCCAAAAAACACCGAAAGATCCCCATGCAAGACGCGCCCAAGCTGACCGACCGGCAGCAGCAGATTCTCGATCTGGTGCAAAGCGCCATCGAGCGCACCGGCGCGCCGCCCACGCGGGCCGAGATCGCCACCGAGCTGGGCTTCAAGTCGGCCAACGCCGCCGAGGAGCACCTGCAAGCGCTCGCCCGCAAAGGCGTGATCGAACTGGTGGGCGGCACCTCGCGCGGCATCCGGCTGCGCTCGGAGGCGCTGCGCGCGCTCAACCAGATGCGCGGCAAGCAGTACAGCCTGGCGCTGCCGGGCATCGCGCAGCTGAGCTTGCCGCTGGTGGGGCGCGTGGCGGCCGGCAGCCCGATCCTCGCGCAAGAGCACATCGATCAGACCTACATGGTCGAAGCCAGCATGTTCCCGCGCCGCCCCGATTACCTGCTGAAGGTGCGCGGCATGAGCATGCGCGACGCCGGCATCATGGACGGCGACCTGCTCGCGGTGCAAAAGGCCCATGACGCCAAGAACGGTCAGATCGTCGTCGCGCGGCTCGGCGACGAGGTCACCGTCAAGCGCTTCCGGCGCAACCGCAACACCATCGAACTGCTGCCCGAAAACCCCGACTTCGAACCCATCGTGGTCACCAGCGGCGAGACCGACTTCGTGATCGAAGGGCTGGCCGTGGGCCTGATCCGCAACAACATGATGATGTAGTGAGAGGCACCGGCCGGCACGCCTGACGCGCCGGCGGCCAGGCACTCACTCGCGCCCGAGAAAGTCCCCCTTGCCCAGGCCCACGCCGTTGTGGCGCAGCAGTGCGTAGGCGATGGTCAGGTGGAAATAGAAGTTCGGCAGCACGAAGTGCTTGAGGTAGGTCTCACCGTCGAACTTGAGCGCGGGAGCTCCTCGCATCGGCACCTCGATCGCCTTGCCCTCGCTGCCGTCGATCTGCGCCGCAGGCACCGACGCGATGTAGCCCGCGGTGTTGGCGATGCGTCTTTTCAGGTCGGCGATGCTGGCTTCGTTGTCCTCGAACTTCGGGGCTTCGGTGCCCGACAGCCGTGCCACGCAGAACTTGGCCGCGTCGCAGGCGATCTGGATCTGCCGCGTGAACGGCAGCATGTCGGGCGCCAGGCGCGCGCCGAGCAGCACCGACGGATCGAACTTCTTCGCCGCGGCATGGGCTTCGGCAGCGTCCAGCCAGTGGCCCAGATTGGCCAGCATCTTCAGGAAAACAGGCGTGCTGGCCGCGTGCATCGAAAGGCTCATGGAGGTTTCCTGGGGGAGGGGGTGCACCATGCTAATCGGGGCTGCGGCCACCGGGCGGCGAGCACAATCAACGCCTTTGCCCCCCCCCGTTGCCGTGAACATCATCATCCTCGACGACTACCAGGACGCGGTGCGCAAGCTCAAGTGCGCCGACAAGATGGAGGCGCTGCACGCCAAGGTCTTCACCAACACGGTCAAGGGGATCGGGCAGCTGTCGGTGCGACTGCGTGACGCCGAAGTGCTGGTGCTGATCCGCGAGCGCAGCCAGCTGCCGCGGCAACTGCTCGAAAAACTGCCGCGCCTGCGCCTGATCTCGCAAGCCGGCCCGGTGGGCACGCACATCGACATCGAAGCGTGCACGCGGCTGGGCATCGCGGTCGCGCAAGGTGTTGCCTCGCCCATCGCGCCGGCCGAGCTGACCTGGGCGCTGATCCTGTCGGCGATGCGCCGGGTGCCGCAGTACATCGGCAATCTCAAGCACGGCGCCTGGCAGCAATCGGGCCTGAAGGCCTCGTCGATGCCTGCCAATTTCGGCCTCGGCATGGTGCTGCACGGCAAGGCGCTGGGCGTGTGGGGCTACGGGCGCATCGGGCAGCTGGTGGCCGGCTACGCGCGCGCCTTCGGCATGAACGTCATCGTGTGGGGCAGCGAGGCCTCGCGCACGCTGGCCGAGCTGCACGGCCACCACCCGGCGGCGTCGTGCGAGGAGTTCTTCAGCGACAGCGATGTGCTCACGCTGCACCTGCGCCTGGCCGACAGCACGCGCGGCATCGTCAAGGGCGAGCACCTGTCGCTGATGAAGCCGACCTCGCTGCTGGTCAACACCTCACGCGCCGAGTTGATCGAAGAAGGCGCGCTGGTCTCGGCGCTCAACCGCGGCCGCCCGGGCATGGCTGCGGTCGACGTGTTCGAGAGCGAGCCCACCTTGCAAGGCCACCCGCTGCTGCGGCTCGAGAACGCGGTGTGCACGCCGCACATCGGCTACGTCGAGCAAGACACCTACGAACACGACTTCAGCGCCGCCTTCGACAACGTGGTGAATTTCATCGCTGGCCAGCCGACGAACATCGTCAACCCCGAAGCGCTCAAGGTGATCCGCTGAGCCCACCCGCCAGCGAAGCGCCATTGGGCGGCCGCTCTCGGGTCTGAGCGGCGGGCTTCGGCCGATCAGACACCGCCCGTGTCACGGGGTGGTGCGCACGGTGGCTGCGCTCTGACCGAACAGCACTTTCCTGGATTCCTCGTCGACCACCGGCGCGGTGCTGACTTCCTTGGCGCGGGCATAGGCGCGCTCGGTGGCGGGCCGCTGCTTGATGCGCTCGAACCACGCGGCGATGTGCGGGGAGTCCTCGATCTTCTGGCTTTGCCACTCGTAAAGCACGATCCACGGGTAGCAGGCCATGTCGGCGATCGAGTACTCGGACCCCGCGATGAACTCGCGGCCATCGCTCAGGTGCTTGTCGAGCACCGCATACAACCGCGCGGTTTCCTTCACGTAGCGGTCCATCGCGTAGGGGATCTTCTCGGGCGCGTACTGCACGAAGTGGTGGTTCTGCCCGGCCATCGGACCCAGGCCGCCCATCTGCCAGAACAGCCACTGCAGTGCCATGTTGCGACCACGCAGGTCGGCGGGAATGAAGCGGCCGATCTTGTCGGCCAGGTACAGCAGGATCGCGCCCGACTCGAACACCGCCAGCGGCTCACCGCCATCGGCCGGTGCGTGGTCGACGATGGCCGGCATGCGGTTGTTGGGCGAAATGCGCAGGAAGTCGGGCTTGAACTGCTCGCCGCGCCCGATGTGCACCGGCACGATCCGGTAGGGCAAACCGGACTCCTCGAGAAACATCGTGATCTTGTGGCCGTTGGGGGTGGTCCAGTAGTACAGGTCGATCATGGCAAGGGCTCCAGAGCGGCACGTTGCCGCGAATGTCGGAACCTCGATTTTGCGGTGACACCACGGCCAAGATCGGCGCGGGGTCAACGAGGGATTACCGCCACCGCCAGCGGCCCCTCGCACCCGTAGACTGCGCCGCGCCACCCCGGAGGAGTCGACGTGCTTTTGAACACCACCAAGTCCCGCGCCAACTCCCCGGCACGGCCGAACAAGATCGTCACCGCCGCCGAGGCGGTGCGGCTGATCCATGACGGCAACACCGTGGCCACCGGCGGCTTCGTGGGCATCGGATTCGCCGAGGGCATCGCGATCGCCCTCGAAGAGCGCTTCCTTGACTCGCAGGCCGCCACGGGCAGCGGCTCGCCGCGCCAGCTCACGCTGGTCTATGCGGCCGGTCAGGGCGACGGGCGCGACCGCGGGCTGAACCACTTCGGCCACAAGGGGCTGGTCAAACGGGTGGTGGGCGGCCACTGGAGCCTGGTGCCCAAGCTGCAGGCGCTGGCGCTGGCCGGCGACATCGAGGCCTACAACCTGCCGCAAGGCGTCATCTCGCACCTGTTTCGCGACATCGCCGCAGGCAAGCCTGGCACGCTCACGCCGATCGGTCTGGGCACCTTCGTCGACCCGCGACACGGCGGCGGCAAGGTCAACGACGTCACCACGCAGGATCTGGTGCGCCTGATGGAGATCGACGGCGAGGAGATGCTGTTCTACAAGGCCTTCCCGATCCACGTCGGCATCATCCGCGCCACCACGGCCGACCCCGACGGCAACCTCACCATGGAGCGCGAGGCGCTCACGCTCGAGGCCTTGGCCATCGCGATGGCCGCGCACAACAGCGGCGGCCTCGTCATCGCGCAGGTCGAGCGCATTGCCGAGCGCGGCTCGCTCAACCCGCGGCAAGTCAAGATCCCCGGCGTGCTGGTCGACTGCGTGGTGCTGGCCGAAAAGCCCGAGCACCACATGCAGACCTTCGTCACGCCCTACAGCGCGGCCTATGCCGGCGAGATCCGGGTGCCGGCCAACACCATCGCGCCGATGCCCATGAGCGAGCGCAAGCTGATCGCACGGCGCGCGGCGCTAGAACTCACGCACGATTCGGTGGTCAACCTGGGCATCGGCATGCCCGAGGGCGTGGCCGATGTGGCCGCCGAAGAGGAAGTGATAGACCTGCTCACGTTGACCGCCGAGCCCGGCGTGATCGGCGGCATCCCGGCCAGCGGGCTGAACTTCGGCGCCGCGGTGAACACCCAGGCGATCATCGACCAGCCCAGCCAGTTCGACTTCTACGACGGTGGTGGGCTCGACCTCGCGGTGCTCGGCCTGGCGCAAGCCGATGCGCAGGGCAACCTCAACGTCAGCAAGTTCGGACCGAAGCTGGCCGGCGCGGGCGGCTTCATCAACATCAGCCAGTCAGCGCACGCGGTGGTGTTCGTGGGCACCTTCACCGCCGGGGACCTGCAAGTGCGCATCGAGGACGGCCAGGTGCACATCGACCGCGAGGGCAGCTTGCGCAAGTTCGTGCGCGAGGTCGAGCACCGCACCTTCAGCGGCGAGCGCGCCCGCAAACGCGGCCAGCGCGTGCTTTACGTGACCGAGCGCTGCGTGTTCCAGCTGGCCGAAGCCGGCGGGCTCGAGCTCATCGAGATCGCCCCGGGCATCGACTTGCAGCGCCACATCCTGTCGCAAATGGACTTCACACCCGCCATCAGCCCCGAGCTGCGCCTGATGGACGCCAGCTTGTTTGCCGACGCCCCGATGAACCTGCGCAAGCGCATGCTGACGCTGCCGCTGGCGCAGCGCATCGACTTCGACGTGCGCGGCCAGATGCTGTTCGTGAACTTCGAAGGTCTGAGCATCACCAGCGCGCAAGACATCGCCGACATCGAGCTCGAAGTCGCCGGCAAGGTCGAGCCGCTGGGCAAACGGGTCGATGTGATCGTCAACTACGACCACTTCAGCATCCGCCCCGAACTGATGGACGACTACAGCGCCATGGTCCAACGGCTGGCCGAGCGCTACTACGCGCAGATCACGCGCTACGCCGCGAGCAGCTTCGTCAAGGCGCGGCTCGACCCGCAGGCCTGATCAGCGAGGCGCCAGCGTGAAGTGCGCCATGCCACCGCCGCGCAAGCCCAGCAGCACGCGCACGTCAGAGCCATCCGGGGCGTTGACGCTGGGATCGGCCGGCAGGCTGCAAGTGGCAAACGAGTTCATGGCTGGGGTGTGGGACCAGGGCGGCGCGAGTGTGGCTTCAAGCGCAGGCGGCTGAGCCGCCAAGCACGATGACAGCCACCTCTTCGGCGATCGCCATCGCCGAGGTCAGCCCCGGCGACTCGATGCCAAAGAGTTGCACCACCCCCGCGCAGCCGTGCTGCGCCGGGCCGTCGATGCGAAAGTCGGCCCACGGCGCACCAGGGCCGCTGAGCTTGGGGCGGATGCCGCTGTAGGCCGGCGCCAGCGCGCCGTCGGGCAGCCCCGGCCAGTAGCGGCGGATCTCGGTGGCGAAGCCGGCTGCGCGCTCGGCGTCAACGCGGTAGTCGAGTTCACGCCCAGCCATCGCAGGGCGGGCCGCGTCAGCGGGCAGCCACTCGACATCGGGGCCGAACTTGGCCTGGCCGCCCAGGTCGAGCGTCAGGTGCACGCCCAGGCCGCCGTCGACCGGCATCGGGTAGATCAACCTTGAAAAAGGCGAGCGTCCGGCCAGGGAGAAGTAGTGCCCCTTGGCCAGATGCCGCTGCGGGATCGACGCGGCCGGAAAGCCGTCGATCGACGCGGCCACCGCCTGCGCATCCAGCCCGGCGGCGTTGATGACCCAGCGCGCTTCCAGCTCGAACTCGTCGCCGTCATCACCGACGCGTGTGCGCACGCACCAGACGTCGCCGTGTCGTGCCGCACCCGCCACGCCGCTGGTCACGGCGAGCAGTGCGCCGGCGGCTTGTGCGTCGGCCAGCAGCGATGTCATGAGGCCATGGCTGTCGACGATGCCGCTGCCCGGCGACAGCAGCGCGGCCTGGCACGTGAGCTCGGGCTCGAGCGCCACCGCCTGGGCGCGGGTCAGCCGCTGCAGGCCTTCGACGCCGTTGTCGCGCGCGCGCGCTGCCAGCGACTCAAGCGCGCCGACATCGGCCTCGCGCGTGGCCACCAGCAGCTTGCCGCAGCGGCGGTGCGCCACGCCGCGCTGCGCGCAGTAGTCGGTCAACAGCCGCGCGCCGCGCACGCACAGGCGCGACTTCAGGCTGCCCGGCGGGTTGTACAGGCCGGCGTGCATCACCTCGCTGTTGCGCGCCGAAACGCCGCTGCCGAATTGCGTCTCGCGCTCGACGATCACCACCTCGAGCCCGGCTTGTGCCAGCGCACGGGCGCAGGCCAGCCCCACCACCCCGGCGCCGACGACCAGCACATCAACGCGGTCAGGCTGGGCGCTGCGTGATGAGGCTTCGGACATACTCATGCCCTTCAGCGTAACGCAGCGCACCGCGGCCCGTGGCGACGGTGCTCAAGGAAATCAAGAGGCGACGATTTCGAAACGGAAGTCACAACTTGAAGCCTCAGGTTGCAAGTTGACTGCAAGCCTTGCACTCGCCTGGCCGATAAACCTCAAGAAATTGCATTTTCCGCAAACCACGCGAAAGCGTGGGACGCAAAGCCTCCGGCCTAGAGCGCGCAAGCGCCACGGTAGCGGGGTTGCCAGTTCGCAGCAGCGCGCTGGCCTCGATGAAAAGAGGCGCACAGATGAAATTCCCCTTCTTGCTGTCACCGATGGTCGCTGCCATCGCGTTGAGCGTGGCACCGCTGATGTCGCACGCGCGTTTCGACGCGAACGCGACGACCGCCGCTGATCCTTCGGCCAGCGAAGAACCGGCCACCACCGACCGGCTGATCGTGCGCCATCGCCAGTCGAGCGCCTCGCAGCAAACGCTGCGCTCGCGCATGTCGGCCGACGTCGCCGCCAACCGCCAGGGCGTTCGCATCCGGGCGCTGCGCACGATGCACAACGGCTCGCAGGTGATGCAGCTCAGCCGCCACATGCAGCCGGGTGAACTCGCCGTGCTGATGCAAAGCCTGCGCAGCGGCGACCCGAGCATCGACCACGTCGAACCCGACCGCCGGCTGCAGCCGATGTACGTGCCCAACGACAGCCTGCACCCGCAGCAATGGTCGCTGTCGGACCCGACCGGCGGCATCCGTGCACCGGACGCCTGGAACCGGTCCACGGGCACCGGCGTGACCATCGCCGTGGTGGACACCGGTGTGCGCCCGCACGCCGATCTGGCCGACCGGCTGTTGCCCGGTTATGACTTCGTCACCAGCTCGACGATCGCCGCCGACGGCAGTGGCCGTGACGCCGACCCCGCCGACCCCGGCGACTACGCCCCGGCCGGCGCATGCGGCAGGGGCTCGCGGGCCAGCGACAGTTCGTGGCACGGCACGCACGTGGCGGGCATCGCCGCGGCCTCGGGTGGCAACTCGATCGGCGTGACCGGCGTGGCCTTCGACGCACGCATCCTGCCCGTGCGCGCGCTCGGTCGCTGCGGCGGCTACACCTCCGATGTGGCCGATGGCATCGTGTGGGCCGCTGGCGGCAGCGTCGCTGGCGCACCGGTCAATGCCAATCCGGCCCAGGTGATCAATGTGTCGCTGGGCCGCGCAGGCAGCTGCGACCTGACCTCGCAAAACGCCATCAACGCGGCTCGCGCCATGGGTGCGGTCGTGGTGGTGGCCGCAGGCAACAGCAACCAGGCGTCGACCGCGCAATCGCCGGCCAACTGCGCTGGCGTGATCGCGGTGGCCGCCACCGGCAAGAGCGGCGGCAAGGCCAGCTACTCGAGCTTCGGCACCAACGTGACCCTCGCTGCGCCGGGCGGTGACTCCGGTGCCGGCATCTTGTCGACGCTCAATGCCGGCACGACGACGCCGGGCGCTGACAGCTACGCGTCGTACATGGGCACCTCATGGCCACCCCGGTGGTCAGCGGCGTGGTGGCGTTGATGTTCTCGGTCAACAAGACGCTCACGCCCGATCAGGTGTCGAACCTGCTCAAGGCCAGCGCACGCGCCTTCCCCGCCACCTGCACGCAGTGCGGCGCCGGCATCGTTGACGCAAACGCCGCCGTGGCGCAGGCCGCGGGCGCTCCGGCTCCGGCTCCGGCTCCGGCTCCAGCGCCCGCGCCTGCCCCGGCACCCGCACCGGTTGCTGGCGGCTCGGCGATCAACGAAAGCACAGCGGCCAACGACAGCGTGGGCAGTGCCCAGGCGATCGCCACGCTGCCTTCGACCGTCTCGGGGACCCTCAGCACCACCACCGACACCGACTACTTCAGGGTCACCGTGCCAGCCGGCAAGAAGATGCTGACCACACTGACCGCCGGCTCCGGCTCGGGGTTCGGCATGGGCATCTACCTGAGCACCGGCCAGCCGTTGAGGCTGTCGAGCGGCGGCGTCGGGCGCCAGCAGCAGATGCTGGTCACCAACTCGGGCAGAACGGCGATCACGCTGGTGGTGCGTGTGCTGCGCTCGGCCGGCACGACCGGGGCTTACAAGCTCGCGATGACGATCTGACGTGGCACCGCGCCCTGATGACTGAGGGCGCGGCCCACGGCGGCGTGGCTCAGCGGTGCAGCCAGCGTGCGTGCAGCCAGCGGGCTGCGACATCGAGCGCGTAGCCCAGCGCACCGATCAGCACGATGGCGGCCATCAGTTCGTCGTAGGCCAGCCGGTCGCGGGTGTCCAGGATGAAGTAGCCCAAGCCGGCCGACACGCCCAGCATCTCGGCGGGCACCAGCACGATCCAGATGATCCCGATGGCCAGCCGAACGCCGGTGAGGATCTGCGCGGTGATGCCGGGCAGCACCACGTGCAGCACGGTTTCGCGGCGTGTCGCCGACAGGCTGCGCGCCAGCAGCAGCCAGTTGGGATCGAGCTGCGCGACGCCGGCGGCGGTGTTCAACAGCATCGGCCACACCGCCGCGAAGGCGAGCAGGAAGTACACCGGCGCATCGCCCACGCCCAGCACCATCACGGCGATCGGCATCCACGACAGTGGCGACACCATGCGCAGGAACTGGAACAACGGCGTGGTGCCCTCGGCAAAGCGCTTCGACAAGCCGGTCAGCACACCGAGCGGCACGCCGATGGCCACGGCCAGACCCAAGCCCACCGCCACGCGCTGCATGCTGGTCACCACGTGCGGCCACAGCTCGCCACTGGACAGCAAGCGCGCGAGCGCCTGCAGCGCGGGCCAAGGCGCAAAGGACGCCGCGATGGGCGTGCGCAAGATGAGCAACTGCGCACCGATCCACCACACGACCACGGCCAGCGCGAGCCCGACCCAGGGCAGCAAGCGATGCCAGTGCGGCACCGCCGGCGATGCCGACTCCAGGGCATCGACCGTGGCTGCGTTTGCCAACTCGCTCACGTCGCGCTCCTCAAACCTGCACCAGTTCCTTGCGCAGCAGATCGGCCGGCAAGCCGAACACCTGCGGGCCGCCCACGGCGCTCAGCGCCTTGCGCACAAAGCGGTCGTCGACCAGATCGCCGGCAACGAATTTCGGGTCGAGCGCTTCGAGGAAGCGGGTGTCCCCCTCGACCTTGGTCTGCCGGATCGCACGCACCAGTTCCTCGGTGTAGCTGGCAAACGGATACGGCTGAAAGTCGATGCGCCGCTGCGCCCAGCCCTTGTGGTGCACGACGCCGCTGGCCTCGTAGCTGGTGTAGTCGCTGGCGGCCAGCACCTTGGTCAGCGTGCGCAGCGGGTGCGGCGTGTAGCGGCCCTCGCCCGTGTTGGACAGCAGGCGGGCGGCATCGGTCTGGTTGTCGCGCGTCCACAGCTGCGCCTTCACGAGCGCGGTGGTCACGCGCTGGGCCCACTCGGGGCGCTCGACCAGATCGCGCTCGGCCAGGAAGGTCGCGCAGCACGCGTGGTTCTTCCAGACGTCGCCTGAAAAGCGCAGCACCTTGCCCACGCCGGCAATCTCGGCCGCCGCGTTGAAGGGGTCGGCCACGATGAACCCGGCAATCGACCCGGCGGCCAGCGCCGACACCATCTCGGCCGGCGGCATCACGATCAGGTTGACCTCGTTGGGCGCCGGCTGCGCATCGCGCGAGCGCGTCACCGCCACCAGCTTGTTGGCACGCAGGATCTGCTGCAGCAACACGTTGTGGATCGAATACCAGAACGGAATGGCCACCGTGCGGCCACCCAGTTCGGCCACGCTGTTGATCTTGGGTGCGACCGTCAGCGCCGAGCCGTTGACGTGGTTCCAGGCCACGATCTTGGCCGGGAACTTCGAGCCGTAACGCACCCACAGCGCAGCCGGGGTCAGCAGGTGGATCACGTTGACCTGGCCCGACACGAAGGCCTCGACGATCTGCGCCCAGCTGCGAAACAGCCGCGGCGCTTCAGCACGCAGGCCTTCGGCTTCGTACATCTTGCGGCCATGGGCCACCAGCAGCGGCGTCGCGTCGGTGATCGGCAGGTAGCCGATCTTCACCGGCTGGTCGTCGCCCTTGAAGGCCTGCGCCCGTGCATCGCCGGCGCTCAGCAGTGGCGCCGCGACCGCTGCGGTGGCCAGCGCACTCAGGCGCAGCATGTCGCGCCGCGTCAGGCCGCAGCCGCAATCGGACGAGGCACAGATGTGCGTGTAGCGCGAGGCCAGGGATGGGTCGTTGGTCGTCATCGGAGGGTCCTTCGAAGCGGGTGATTCAGGGGTGGCGCAGCGAGGCCAGGGCGGCGAGGATGTCGAGCCGCAGCGCGGTCACTTCGGCGGCGTGGTCTTCGCGCGGCCGCTCGATTGACACCGACCATTCGTGCAGCACGCGGGCCGGCTGCGTGGGCTGCGTGCGCCCCATCAGCAAGATGCGGTCGGCCACCAAGATGGCCTCGTCGATGTCGTGCGTGACCAGCAGCGCCGCGGTGTGCCAGCGGTGCACCAGCTCGACCAGCAAGGTCTGCATCTCGGCGCGGGTGATCGCATCGAGCGCCGAAAAAGGCTCGTCGGCCAGCAGCAGCTGCGGCTCGCGTGCCAGCGCGCGGGCCAGCGCCACGCGCTGCGCCATGCCGCCCGACAACTGTGCCGGGTAGAGCTTGTCGTGGCCCGACAGCGACACCGCCTCGAGCGCCTCGCGCACTCGCGCATCGAGCGCAGCCCGATCGATCTCGGGCTGGTGCGAGAAATCCAGGCCGAAGCCGACGTTGCCCGCGACGTTCAGCCATGGCAGCAGACTCGGCTGCTGAAACACCAGCGCGGCCCGCGGGTGCGGCGCGGTCAACGGCTCGCCCAGAAACTCGACCTCGCCACGGGTCGGCTCGGCGAGCTTGGCCAGCACGCGCAGCAGCGACGACTTGCCACACCCACTGCCGCCGAGCAGCGCGACGATCTCGCGCGGGCGCACGTCGAGCGACACCGCCTCGAAGATCGGCTGGCCCTGGCCGTACGCGAACGCCAGGTCGCGACCGCTCAGCGCGAACGGCACCGTCGATGTCTCCACGGCCGCGGCGTGCATCACCGCGTGCGGCCGGCGCTGCGGGCCGTCGGGAGTCTGAAATGGAGGCGCGTCATCGGTGGGTCTGGAGTGGGGCAAAGCCCGCGATTGTTTCACCGCTGACGAGACAACGGAATGCATGGCGCGCCGGGGGTCCCGGACTGTGCCGTCACGGCAAGCGCCAGGCAAAGAATCTTTGCGACTATCCATAGAGCAAACATGTCGATCGCCCCCCGCCGCCCCCCGTCCATCGCCCTGACGCCCACATGCCCAGACGCGGTGCCTAAAATCGCGGGCCCGTCAGATGGACGGCGTCGACACCCAGGCCTCGTGCATCCAGATCGACGCGTCCGCGGCGCCTCAAGGCGCTCTCAACCATTTCCGGAGATTCAGCTCATGTCATCGACCGACAACACGATCACCACCGTCAAGACCTACCTGCGCCCGATCGACCGCGACGGCCTGCTGGCCTTCGCCGAGAAGGGTCGCAACAACCCGGCCTCGCGCGGCACCAACAAGGTCCACACCGTCGTCGAAGGCCAGTACCGCACGCTGAGCTACGTGGGCAACCACGCGCCGGTGGTGGTCGATGAGCCGCCTCACCTGTTCGGCCAGGACACCGCACCGGCGCCCGGCGAGATCGTGCTGTCGGCGCTGGGCGGCTGCCTCGCGGTGGGCATCACCGCCGTGGCCACCTGGAAGCAGGTCAAGCTGAGCAAGCTCGAGCTGTTCCTGGAAGGCGACATCGGCAACCCCGCGGCCTGGGGCGCTGGTGGCGCACTGAAGGCACCGGCCGACATGGGCTTTCAGGCGGTTCGCGTGAAGGTGGCCATCGAAGGCGACGCCACCCGTGAAGTGCTCGACGAGATCGTGCAGCACGCCAACCTGTATTCGCCCGTGGCCAACAGCGTGCGCAATCCGATCGCGTTCCAGATCGATCTGGCCTGATCGCTGAGCGTCACCTGAGCTTCAAGGAGTCCCGCATGGCAGCCGTGCTCGCCGATCCCGCACTGAAAATCGCCACCGCCCCGGCCACGCCGTTGGCAACTGCCGGGCCATCGCTGATCGACGCCGTGCGAGCGATCGCCACTGGCGATCTGGCGGCGATGGTCGATGCGATCGACCGGCAAGGCACCTACCCCAAGGCGGTGCTCAAGCGGCTGGGCGCGGTGGGCGCCTTGCGGGCTCACCTGCGGCTCGACGGTCAGCAGGACTACGGCGCGGCCATCGCGGCCATGGCCGAGGTGTCGCGGGTGTGCGGCGCCACCGGCTTCATGGTGTGGTGCCACGACGCGTGCGGCCTGTACATGGAAGAGTCGGGCAACCCGGCGCTCACCGGTCAGGCGCTGCTCGACCATGCGTCGGGCCACACGCTGGGCGCCACCGGACTGAGCAACCCGATGAAGAGCTTTGCTGGCATCGAGACGTTTCTGTTGCACGCGCGTCGTGTCGAAGGCGGCTACCGGGTCAACGGCACGCTGCCATGGGTCAGCAACCTCGGGCCCGACCACTACTTCGGCGCGGTGGCCGCGGTCGAAGGCGCTGAAGGCGGCCACGAGATCATGTTCGTCGTGCGCTGCGACGCAGAGGGCGTCGAACTGCGCAACTGCCCGTCGTTCTCGGCCATGGAAGGCACCAACACCTGGGCGGTGCGGCTGACCGATCACTTCATCGGTGCTGACACGCTCATCGCCGATCCGGCCCGGCCGTTCATCGGCCACGTGCGTGCCGCGTTCGTGCTGTTGCAGTGCGGCATGGGGCTGGGCGTGACGCAAGGCGCCATTGATTCCATGTGGGACGTCGAACGCTCGCTCGGTCACGTCAACGAGTTTCTCGACGACCGCCCCGACGAGCTGCAGGCCGAGCTCGATGCGCTGACCGAGCGCACGATGCGCCTGGCCCGCACGCCGTTCGAAACCAGCACCGAGTACCTGATCGACGTGTGCGACACGCGCGCCCACGCCTCCGAACTGGCGTTGCGCGCGGCGCAGTCGGCGCTTTTGCACCAGGGCGCGCGCGGCTACCTGATGAGCTCGGCAGTGCAGCGGCGGGTGCGTGAATCGCACTTCGTGGCCATCGTCACGCCGGCCGTCAAGCACCTGCGCAAGGAAATCGCGCGGCTCAGCGCCACCGTGGCGCCGGCTTGAACGCCCGCACGGACCCGTCGCGCGGCAGCAGGGCGAGGACCGCATGACCGCGCAAGCCTGGCGCAGCTTCATCTGCCGCGCCTGCGGCTGGATCTACGACGAGGCGCTCGGCGATGCCGATGGCGGGCTGCCGCCCGGCACGCGCTTCGAGGACATCCCCGACGACTGGGCCTGCCCGCTGTGTGGCGTGAGCAAGGCCGACTTCGAGCCTTGTGAGCCGCTGCCCACGCTGCGGCGCACGACCGCAGCGGCCGCCTCGACCCGGCGCACGGGCCTGGGCGCTCGCCACGATGCCGGCGTGGTCATCGTCGGGGCCGGCTGCGCAGGCTGGCAAATGGCGCAGGCGCTGCGCGAGCACGACGCCGACCTGCCGATCACCATCGTCACCGCCTGCCCCGGTCACGTCTACGACAAGCCGCTGCTGTCGGTGGCCCTGGCCAAGGGCATCGCCCCGGCCTCGCTGGTCAGGCAGACCGCGGATCAAGCCGCAGCAAGGCTCGGCGTGCGGCTGCTCACGCGCACGCGGGCCATCAGCGTGTCGGCTGGCGCGCGGGCCTTGCGCACCACGCGCGGCACGCTGCGCTACCGCCACCTGGTGCTGGCGCACGGGGCCGAGCCGCTCGATCTGCCGCAACTGCCCGCTGCGCTGTGCTGGCGCATCAACCACCTCGACGCGTACCTGAAATTTCGCGAGCAGCTCGGCGAACCCGGCGCCCGGCCCGCGCAGCGCGTGCTGATCGCCGGTGCCGGTCTGGTGGGCTGCGAGCTGGCCAACGACCTGGCGCTGGCCGGCCACCCGGTGACGCTGCTCGACCTCAACGAGCGGCCGCTCGCCCACCTGTTGTGCGAGGACACCGCGCGCGAACTGCTGGCCGCCTGGCAGGGCCTGCCGCTCGAATTCATCGGCGGGGTGCGCATCACCGGCGTCAGCGATCAAGGTGGCGTGCGCACCGTGCACACCGACGACGGCCGGCGCTTTGACGCCGAACACCTGATCGCCGCCACCGGTCTGCAAACACCGCAACGGCTGGCGCAGTCGGCCGGATTGAGCTGGAACAACGGCATCGCGGTCGATCCGCTCACGCTGCGCACCAACGTGCCCACGATCCACGCGCTGGGTGACTGCATCAGCATCGACGGTGAGGCACTGCGGTACATCGAGCCGATTGCGCGGCAGGCACGGCAAATTGCAGCGACGATTCACGGTGAGGCGCTCGCGCCTTATGACCGCACGGCGCCGCCAATCCGCATCAAGACGGGCTCGCGGGGCTTCACGGTCGGGCGCTGAGTTCCACCGACTGCGGGCAACGGGCGCACCGTCGCACCCCCAACGCCTGAACGCCGACACCCGCCGAGGAAGGAAAAGATGTCGCAGACCCCCACCGACAGCGGCGTTCGACGCCTGGCCGATCTGCCCTCGCCCCCAGGCCTGCCGCTGATCGGCAACTTGCTGCAGCTCGCGCCCGAGCGGCTGCACCTCACGCTCGAGCAATGGGCCCGCGAACTGGGGCCGATGTACACGCTCGACCTGGGCACGAAACGCGTGCTGGTGTGCTCAGACCCCGAGCTGCTGCAAACCGTGCTGCGCGACCGGCCTGAGGGCTACCGGCGCTACTCGCCGATCGAATCGGTGATCGCCGAGCAGCACGCCAACGGGCTGTTTTCCATCGAGGGCGAGGCCTGGCGCCCGCAGCGCAAGCTGGTGATGCAAGCACTCGCCGCCACCAATTTCCGCGCCTTCTACCCGGCCCTGCACGCCATCACCGAGCGGCTGCGCCAGCGCTGGCAACGCGCCGCCGACGCCGGCGAGACGGTCGACATGGCGGTCGATCTGGTGCGCTACACGGTGGACGTGACCACCGCGCTGGCGTTTGGCGAAGACCCCAACACGCTCGAGCAGTCGGGCAACGTGATCCAGGACCAGCTCGCGCTGATCTTTCCGATGCTGATGTCGCGCATCAGCGCGCCGGTGCCGTGGTGGCGCTACGTCCGGCTGCCGCGCGACCGCCACTTCGACCGCTCGATGCAATCCGTGCGTGCGCACGTCGACGGCCTGATCGAGCGCACCCGAGCGCGCTTGCACGCGCAACCCAGTGATCGCCCGCGCAACCTGCTCGAGGCCATGCTGATCGCCAGCAACGAGCCCGACTCGGGCATCACCGACGAGACGATCTTTGCCAACGTCATCACCTTGCTGATGGCCGGCGAAGACACCACCGCGCACTCGTTGTC
>CAIVGK010000103.1 GCA_903905475.1 uncultured Burkholderiales bacterium
CCGCCGCGCATCATTGCGTACCACAAGCCCACCGGCGAAGTGGTGACCAACGACGATCCGGAGCACCGTCCGACGGTGTTTCGCCGTCTGCCGAGATTGCCCCACGGCAAGTGGCAATCGGTAGGCCGCCTCGACATCAACACCGAAGGCCTGTTGCTGTTCACCAACTCGGGCGAACTCGCCAACCGACTGATGCACCCGCGCTTCGGCGTGGAACGTGAGTACGCGGTGCGCGTGCTCGGCACGCTGGACGCTGAATCGAAGGCGATGCTGCTCGAAGGCGTCACCATCGAAGGCCAGCCGGCCAGCTTCCGCTCGATCGAGAACGGCGGCGGCGAGGGCTTGAACCACTGGTATCGCGTGGTCATCACTGAAGGGCGCAACCGCGAAGTTCGCAAGCTGTTCGAGGCTGTCGACCTCACGGTGAGTCGCCTGATCCGAATTCGCTACGGCTGTGTCGTGCTGCCGCGCGGGCTCAAGCGTGGTGTCTGGGTCGATCTGGAGGACGGCGATGTCCGTGCCATTCGTCGCCTGGCTGGCGGCGAGGCCGAAGGTGCGCCACGTGACGCTCGAGGCAACCCGCGCGAAACCCCGCGCGACAACGCACCTCGGCCACAACGAGGCCGCGAAAAGCCGCCGCAGGCCGAGCGACGCAATGAGCGCCCACCGCGCCCAGGTGCACCTGAGCGGGAACGCCCACGTCAGGAGCCGCGCGGCCCGCGGCCCCCGATGCCCGACGCGCCACCGCGTGCCGATCAGTTCGCCGAGGATCGCCCGCCGCGCAACGATGACCTCGATGACGACTTTGATCCATCGCGCATTCCGAATCCGCTGGAGCAGACCTTCGACAAGCGCTTTGTTCAAAACCCCCGCAGTCCGGCCGGCGGCCGTGGCTTTCGCAGTGGTGGCGGCGGTTTCGGTGCTGGCGGCAGTGCGCCGCCACCCGGCCCCAAGAAGGGCGACGGTCCGCGCCAGCCTGACCCGATGCAGACCTCGGTCGGTTACATCGGCGGTGAGGCGTTCCACCGCAAGGGCCAGCGAGGCGGCAGTGGACAAGGCGGCCAAGGGGGTCAGGGCGGCGGTGGGGGCGGTGGAGGCCGTGGCGGCAGCCGCGGAGGTGGTTTTGGGGGAGGCGGCAATAGCGGTGGCGGTGGCGGCGGCGGCGGTGGTCGCCGAGGACGCTGATCAGGCGGGTCCCCACAGTAGAATTCAAGGCTTTTCTCAGACATCTCCCAACAGGAATAAACCCCATGGCCATCGAACGCACGCTCTCCATCATCAAGCCCGACGCAGTCGCCAAGAACGTCATTGGCCAGATTTACTCCCGCTTTGAAGCGGCCGGCCTGAAGGTGATCGCAGCTCGCATGGCTCACCTGTCGCGCGGCGAGGCCGAGGCCTTCTACGCGGTGCACAAGGCGCGTCCTTTCTTCAAGGATCTGGTCGATTTCATGGTGTCTGGACCGGTCATGATCCAGGCGCTCGAGGGCGACAACGCCATCGCCAAGAACCGCGACCTGATGGGCGCCACGGATCCGAAAAAGGCCGACAAGGGCACGATCCGTGCTGACTTCGCTGACAGCATCGACGCCAACGCGGTTCACGGCTCGGACGCCGCTGAAACAGCAGCCCAGGAGATCGCTTTCTTCTTCGCCGGCGCGAACGTCTACTCCCGCTGAGTCGTCAATCCATCGGCCAATCGGGCCCGCCATGACCGCCGTCAACCTGCTCGACTTCGATCTGGCCGGCCTGACGGCGTACTGCGAACAACTCGGCGAGAAGCGGTTCCGCGCGACGCAGTTGTTTCGCTGGATCCATCAGCGCGGCGCGTCCGATTTCTCCGAGATGTCCGATCTCGCCAAGTCGCTTCGGCAGCGGCTGGCCGGGGTGGCGGAGGTTCGGGTTCCTGCGGTACTCAGTGAGCAGGCATCGGCCGACGGCACGATCAAGTGGCTGTTCGATGTGGGCGGCGGCGACGCCGTCGAGACGGTCTTCATTCCCGAGGACGATCGCGGCACGCTGTGCGTGTCGTCACAGGCCGGTTGCGCCGTCGGTTGCCGGTTTTGCTCTACCGGGCATCAGGGCTTCAGCCGCAACCTGAGCACCGCCGAAATCGTCGGGCAGCTGTGGCATGCCGAGCACCATCTGCGAAGGCGTCTTCAACTGCCCGAAGGCACCCGAGCGATCACCAACGTGGTGATGATGGGCATGGGCGAGCCGCTGCAGAACTACGCGGCGTTGCTGCCCGCATTGCGTGTCATGCTCGATGACCATGGCTACGGCCTGTCGCGGCGGCGAGTCACCGTATCGACCTCGGGCGTGGTGCCCATGATGGACCGCCTGCGCGTCGATTGCCCGGTGGCGCTTGCCGTGTCACTGCACGCGCCGCATGACGCGCTGCGCGACGATCTGGTGCCGCTGAACCGCAAGTACCCGCTGGCCGAATTGCTGGCGGCCTGTTCGCGTTATCTCGAGTCGGCGCCGCGCGACTTCATCACCTTCGAGTACTGCATGCTCGATGGCGTCAACGACTCGCCCGAGCACGCTGCGCAACTGGTCGATCTGGTTCAAGGTGCTGCCAGCCAGCCGCTGTCGTGCAAGTTCAACCTGATTCCCTTCAATCCATTCCCGGCTTCGGGGTTGCTGCGCAGTCCGCGCGAGCGGGTGACGCAGTTCGCGCGGGTGTTGCAGGATGCGGGCATCGTCACCACGGTCCGCAAGACCCGCGGCGATGACATCGACGCGGCTTGCGGCCAGCTGGCCGGCGAGGTGCAGGACCGCACCCGCTTGCAGCAGCGGCTCGTGGGGCGTGCTCAGATCCCGATCCTGCCGGTGGGTTCGCCGACATTGCACGCCAGTTCAGTGGCGGCTCACGGAGGTCAGGCATGACGATGGGAAAACGCACTTCGGCCGATGGGCGCTGCGCGCTTCGGTGGTCGGTCGCCGCTTTGCTGATGGCGGGGCTGCTCGGGTTGACGGGGTGCGTGCACCGCACCACTGAAGGCGCTCCGGGGTTGCCGTCGGCCGATGTCTCGAGAGACCGCACCACCGCTTCGGATGAACCCGAGGCGGCCAAGCGGGGTCGGGTGCGCCTTGAGTTGGCCTCTGCGTACTTCGGTCGCGGGCAAATGGCGACGGCACTGGACGAGGTCAAGCGTTCGATCGCCGCCGACCCGACGGTGGCGGCGGCCTACAACCTGCGCGGGCTGATCTACGGCAGTCTGGGCGACCACAAGCTGGCCGAGGAAAGTTTCCGCCGTGCGCTGCAGCTCGATCCGCAGGACACCGACGCCATGCAGAACTTCGGCTGGTACCTGTGTCAGCAGTCCCGGTTCGGCGAAGCGGAGGCTCTTTTCGCGCAAACGCTGAAATCGCCTCGGTATCAGGACACCCCCCGAACGCTGCTCACGCAGGGCGTGTGTCAGGCGCGCAGCGGCAAGCTCGACGAGGCCGAGCGAACGCTGGTTCGCGCCTACGGCCTCGACCCTGCCAGCCCCGCCATCGCGGTCAACCTGAGCGAGGTCCTCTATCGCAAGGGCGACCTCGAACGGGCGCGTTTCTACATCCGGCGTGTCAATTCCTCGGCAGATCTGATCAGCGCGCAAACGCTGTGGCTGGCGGTGCGTATCGAAAGCAAAATCGGCAATCGCAACGCGGTGGCCGATCTGGGCGAGCAGTTGCGAAACCGCTTCCCGCAGTCGCCCGAGGCCCATTCGCTCGCAGAGGGTCGATTCAATGAGTGACCACGATCCCGCCGCCAGCTCAGCCCCGAAAAGCGCAGGAACCATGCTGCGCGAGGCCCGGCAAGCCCGAGGTCTGCACATCGGAGCGCTCGCCGCATCGATCAAGATCTCGCCGCGCAAACTGGAATTTCTCGAAGCCGATCAGCTGTCCGAACTGCCGGATGCGACCTTCGCGCGAGCGTTGGCGCAAACGATGTGCCGCAGCCTCAAGATCGACCCGGCCCCGGTTCTGGCCGCGCTGCCGCAGGCGCCTAGTTACCGGCTCGAGGCGGTGGACGAGGGCATCAAGTTGCCGTTTCGTGACCGCCCGGGTCGTCATGAGCCGGCGAGCTCGTCGTGGCTGATGTCTCCGGCAGTTTGGGCTTCGGTGCTGATCGCCTTGGCGGCGGTGTTCGTGTACCTGATGCCGTCCGACTGGATCGACAGCGCGCAGGGTTTCATCCAGGGGGCTGACGCGCCACAGGCCGCCGCGGCTGCCTCGGGTGTTGCGCTTGCCGAACCCAGCGCCTGGCCAGCCTCTGCGGCGGTGACCTCGGTCGATGGGTCAGCGAGCGCGGTGACCGAAGCTGGCGCAGCCGGCACGGTGGTCGAAACAGTTCACTCGGCGCCCGATGCGCCCTTCGTGGTCGAGACCGCCCCAACGGGCGCCGCTGTCGGCCCGCTGCAGTTGAAGGCCAGCGAGCAGTCCTGGGTCGAGGTGGTCGATGCGCGATCCCAGATTCTGTTTTCGCGCATGTTGCTGCCCGGTGAAACGGTGGTGCTTGACGGAACCCTGCCTTTGCGCATCAAGGTGGGCAATGCCGTGGCGACACAGCTGACCTATCGCGGTGTCGCTGTCGATCTGGCCGCGTCAACGCGCGATAACGTGGCACGTCTCGAACTCAAATAGAGGGCAAGCAGATGAAACCGCACGCCACCCCGCAGGCATTCCCAGCCGCTCCCGCAGGCCTCGACGATTTCATCGAGCCGGCGCGGCCCGCTCCCAAGCGCACCCGTCAAGCGGAGGTTCGCTGGGGTTCTCGCGTGGTCACGATCGGCGGCGCTGCACCGGTGCGTGTTCAGTCAATGACCAACACCGACACTGTCGACGTGATCGGCACCGCGATCCAGGTCAAGGAATTGGCGGTGGCGGGGTCCGAACTGGTGCGCATCACCGTCAACACGCCGGAGGCCGCCGCGGCGGTGCCGCACATCCGCGATCAGCTCGACCGCATGGGCATCGATGTGCCTTTGGTGGGCGACTTTCACTACAACGGCCACCGCTTGCTCAGCGAGCATCCGGCCTGCGCCGAGGCGTTGTCAAAGTACCGCATCAACCCCGGCAACGTGGGCAAGGGCGACAAGGGCGACCGCCAGTTCGCGCAGATGATCGAGATCGCCGCGCGCCATGACAAGGCGGTTCGCATCGGCGTCAACTGGGGCAGCCTCGACTCCGACCTGCTCGCGCAGATGATGGACGACAACGCCAAGCTCCCCGAGCCGCACGAGGCTCAGCAGATCATGTACCGCGCGCTGATCACCTCGGCCATCACGTCGGCACGGCGTGCCGAAGCGCTGGGTTTGCGCGGCGATCAAATCATCCTGTCTTGCAAGATGTCGGGCGTGCAGGATCTGGTCAGCGTCTACCGTGCGCTGGCCAGGCGTTGCGATTACGCGCTGCACCTGGGGCTCACCGAAGCCGGCATGGGCACCAAGGGCACGGTGGCTTCGGCCGCGGCGCTGGCGTTGCTGTTGCAAGACGGCATCGGCGACACCATCCGCGTGTCGCTCACACCGCAGCCCGGTGAAGCGCGCACGCAAGAGGTGGTGGTGGCGCTTGAGGTGCTGCAGTCACTGGGCTTGCGCTCGTTCAACCCCAGCGTCACAGCCTGCCCTGGCTGTGGCCGCACCACCAGCACCACGTTCCAGGAACTCGCCAAGCAGATCGACGACCACCTGCGCGCGCAAATGCCGGTGTGGCGCGCGCGCTATCCGGGCGTCGAGAGCATGAAGGTCGCGGTGATGGGCTGCATCGTCAACGGGCCGGGCGAAAGCAAGCATGCCGACATCGGCATCAGCCTGCCAGGCACCGGTGAGGCGCCGGCCGCTCCGGTGTTCATCGACGGCGAGAAGGCCCTGACGCTGCGCGGCGAGCGCATCGCCGAGGAATTCCATGCGCTGGTCGAGCGCTACATCGAAAAACGATACGGGACGTCGACCGAAGCATCAGCCTGAGACCGCGCCGGCGGCGAAGGGCGGATCCGGCCTTCAAGTCGGGTCGCCACTGGCTTTGATGCCACGCCCCCCCGGGCAGCCGTGGCAGGGTGAATCAACGAGAAAGCAATGAGCGAAACCATCAAGGCCGTCAAAGGCATGAACGACATCTTGCCGCCCGAGTCGGCGACCTGGGATTGGCTCGAAGGCTGCGTGCGCTCGCTGATGACGCGCCACGGCTATGTGGGCGTGCGCACGCCCATCGTCGAGCCCACGGCGCTGTTCGTGCGCGGGCTGGGCGAAGTCACCGACATCGTCGAAAAAGAGATGTACTCGTTCGAGGACTCCATGAACGGCGACCGGCTCACGCTGCGCCCCGAGAACACCGCGGGCGTGGTGCGTGCGGTCACCGAGCATTCGCTGCTGCGTGATGGCGGCAAGCGGCTGTACTACATCGGACCGATGTTTCGCCACGAGCGTCCGCAAAAGGGCCGCTATCGGCAGTTCCATCAGGTGGGCGCCGAGGCGCTGGGCTACGCCGGTCCCGACGTCGATGCCGAGCTGATCCTGATGTGCCGCATGTTGTGGCGCGAACTGGGGTTGGTCGACGGCCGCGATGTGCGCCTCGAGCTCAACAGTCTGGGCCAGCCCGACGAGCGGCGAGCGCACCGTGACGCCTTGATCGCGCACTTCGATGCCCATGCCGAGCTGCTGGACGATGATGCCAAGCGGCGCTTGCACAGCAATCCGCTGCGCATCCTCGACACCAAGAATCCGGCGATGCAGGCCGTGGTCGAAAGCGCGCCGCAGCTGATGTCGTTCCTGGGCGCCGAATCGCTGGCGCACTTCGATGCGGTGCGCGCCTCCCTGGACGCTGTGGGCCAGCCCTACCGCGTCAACCCGCGGTTGGTGCGCGGTATGGACTACTACAACCTCACGGTGTTCGAGTGGGTCACCGAGCGACTGGGTTCGCAGGGCACCATTTGCGGCGGTGGCCGCTACGACACGCTGATCGAGCAACTCGGCGGCAAGCCGGCACCGGCAGTGGGCTGGGGCCTGGGCATCGAGCGACTGCTGCTGCTGCTGCAGGAAGCCGGTGTTACTGCACCGGTTGTCAGGCCTGAAGCCTACGCCGTGGTGACGTCGGCCGCATCGATGCCGATCGCGCTGCGCACCATCGACGCGCTGCGCGCCTCGGGCGTGTCGGTGTTGATGCACGCCGCAGGGCGCGACGGGCTGGGCAGCATGAAATCGCAGTTCAAGCGCGCCGATGCCAGCGGAGCCGACTACGCACTGATCTTCGGCGACGATGAAGTGGCACGTGGCGAGGTGTCGGTCAAGCCCCTGCGCAACGCCGACGAGCCTCAGCAGGCCTATTCGCTTGCCGAGGCAAATGACTGGGCGTCGCGACTGCGCAACGCATAATTCCCCGTTACCCGGACCCGACCTCAGACATGGCCACGCACCTCGATCTTGAAGAACAAGAACAGCTCGACGCCGTCAAGCGCTTTTGGAAGCGCTTTGGCAACCTGATCGTCGGGCTGCTGATTGCGGTGCTGGCATGCTTTTCGGCCTGGAATGGCTGGAACTGGTGGCAGCGCGATCAGGCGGCCAAGGCCGGTGCCATGTTCGACGAACTCGACCGTGCTGCGCAGGCTCGCGACGCCGACAAGGCTGGACGCATCTTCAGCGATCTGAAAGACCGCTACGGTCGCACCTCGTTTGCCCAGCAAGGAGGCCTGTTGAGCGCTCGCGTTCAGGCCGAGGCCGGCCAAACGGATGCGGCCAAGGCCGCGCTCGAGTGGGTGGGCGCGAACGCTGCGGAGACCGAGTACCAGACCATCGCCAAGCTGCGCCTGGCAGGCCTTCTCCTTGACGCCAAGCAGTACGAAGAGGCATTGAAACAACTCGACTCCGCCACCGCGGAAGGGTTCGACACGCTGGTGCAAGACAGGCGCGGCGACGTGCTGTTCGCCCAGGGCAAGACCGATGAGGCGAAAACCGCCTACAAAAAGGCATGGCAGGCAATGGATCCAAAGATTGAATACCGACGGCTGATTGAAGCCAAGCTGACGTCGCTGGGCTCGCCGCCCGAGGCTGCCAGTGCCGCCAGCGCAGGAGCGTCGAAATGAAGCGCTTCAGTGCCATCTTGCTGGTTGCGATGCTCGCCTTGCTGGGCGCGTGCTCCATGGGCCCCGACAAGCCCAAGCCCAAGCCGTTGGTCGAAATCAAGCCGCAGATCACCGGGCGCCTCGTCTGGAGTACGCGGCTGTCCAGCGTTGAATTCCCGCTGACGGTGGCCGTCAATGCGGGACGCTTCACGGTGGCTTCCTCGGACGGCACAGTGATGGCTGTCGAAGCCGAGAGCGGCCGCGTGGTGTGGAAGGGCAGCGCGGGTGCCACGCTGTCGGCCGGTGTCGGTAGCGACGGCCGGTTGGCCGCCGTGGTCACTCGAGAAGGCAATCTGGTGGTGCTCGAAGCGGGCAAGGTGTTGTGGAAGATGCCCGTCAGCTCCAAGGTGGTCACCGCACCATTGGTGGCCGGGGGGCGCGTTTTCGTGGCCGGTATCGACCGCACTGTGATGGCGTTTGATGCGCAGGACGGGGCCAGTCTGTGGTCGGTCAAGCGTCCCGGGGACTCCTTGAGCCTGGCGCAAAACGGGGTGATCGCGCCCTTCAAGGACACCTTGCTGGTGGGGCAGGGCGCCAAACTCGCAGGCCTTGATCCTTCCACTGGCGCGGTTCGCTGGGACGTGGCGCTGGCCACACCGCGTGGCACCAACGAAGTCGAGCGCTTGGCCGATCTGGTGGGACCTGCCGCCCGGGTGGGTGACTTCATTTGCGCGCGCTCTTTCCAGGCTGCGGTGGGCTGCGTCAACGCGCAGCTCGGCACGCTGCTGTGGAGCCGCAATGTGGGTGGCCGCAACGGCGTCGCTGCGGATGCCCAGTACGTGGTGGCCGCCGACGCTTCTGATCGGGTGACCGCCTGGAAAATGAATTCCGGCGAAGTCGCCTGGACCACCGAAGCCTTCTTGCACCGTGAACTGTCCGCGCCCGTGAACCTCGGCCCCGTGGTGGTGTTCGGTGATCTGGTGGGCAACCTGATTTTCCTGTCCGTCGACAAGGGTGCGACGCAGTTGCTCGTGCCCACCGATGGCAGTCCGCTGGCCGCCACGCCGGTCACCTCGGGCATGACCCTGCTGGCAGTCACGAGAGACGGCGGCTTGTTCGCATTGCGTCCTTGATGCGGCTCGCGGGGCTGCCGCTCAGCTCGCTCTCATGAAACCAGTCATTGCCATCGTTGGCCGACCGAACGTCGGCAAGTCAACCCTGTTCAACCGGATGACGAAGAGTCGCGACGCCATCGTTGCTGACTTCTCCGGCCTGACCCGTGACCGCCACTACGGTGACGGTCGCATCGCGGACCGCGAGTTCATCGTCATCGATACGGGCGGCTTCGAGCCGACCTGCGACAGCGGCATCGTCAAGGAAATGGCCAAGCAAACGCGCCAGGCCGTGGCCGAGGCCGATGCGGTGATCTTCGTGGTGGATATTCGCGCCGGGCTGTCGGCGCAGGACCACGACATCGCCAAGTACTTGCGCACCGTGGGCAAGACGGTCCTGCTGGCGGCCAACAAGGCCGAGGGCATGGTCGAGTCGCCGCTGCTCGGCGAGTTTTTCGAGTTGGGCATGGGCGAGCCTCATCCCATCTCGTCGGCACACGGGCAAGGCATTCGCAGCCTCACCGATGCGGTGCTGGCGGGCTTTGACTATCCCGAAGAGGAGCCCGAGCCCGAAGAGAACGCGCCCATACGACTGGCCGTGGCGGGTCGGCCGAACGTGGGCAAGTCCACGCTCATCAACACCTGGTTGGGTGAGGAGCGACTGGTCGCCTTCGACATGCCCGGCACGACACGCGACGCCATCACGGTGCCGTTCGAGCGCAATGGGCAGAAGTTCGAGCTGATCGATACCGCCGGTCTGCGCCGCAAGGGCAAGGTATTCGAGGCGATCGAGAAGTTCTCGGTGGTCAAGACACTGCAGGCCATCGCCGACGCGAACGTGGTGCTCTTGCTGCTCGATGCCACCCTGGGCGTCAGCGAGCAGGACGCGCACATCGCCGGCTACATCCTCGAGAGCGGCCGCGCGGTGGTCATTGCGGTCAACAAGTGGGATGCGGTCGACGACTACCAGAAGCAGTTGCTGCAGCGATCGATCGAGCAGCGGTTGGCATTCTTGAAGTTCGCGCCGGTGATGAACATCTCCGCCATCAAGCGCCAGGGCCTGGCGCCGGTGTGGAAGGCCATCGCCGACGCTCACGCATCGGCGATGCGCAAGATGCCAACACCGGTACTCACCCGTTTGCTGCTGGATGCCCTGGAGCATCAGGCACCCAAGCGTGCGGGGATGTTCCGGCCCAAGATGCGCTACGCGCACCAAGGCGGGATGAATCCGCCCATCGTCGTGATCCACGGCAACTCTCTGGAACACGTGAGCGAGACCTACAAGCGGTTCCTGGAGGGGCGCATTCGCGACCACTTCAAGCTCACCGGAACGCCGCTGCGCATCGAGATGCGATCCGGGAAAAACCCATTTGATGGCAAGGACTGAGGGCATTTCAGTGCGGCCGCAGCCGCCATGAAACGCTGTGTTATGTTTCTCGTCCAGTAGTTTCGAACACGGAGGATATCGTGAACAACAAAGGCCAACTCCTGCAGGATCCGTTCTTGAACCTGCTCCGCAAAGAGCACGTTCCAGTGTCCATTTATCTGGTCAATGGCATCAAGCTGCAGGGGCACATCGAGTCGTTTGACCAGTACGTGGTCCTGCTTCGCAACACCGTGACCCAGATGGTCTACAAGCACGCCATCTCCACGGTGGTGCCGGGCCGTGCGGTTAACTTCAGCGCGGCGGAAGCGCCGGAGTTGAGTTGAGCGAATTGGCCGTTTCAGCCCCTGATGCACGGGCCCGGCCTTGAATTCAGACCTCGCATCCCTTGATCCGTCAGGTCCTGCGCGCGCCATCTTGGTGGGCGTGGAAATTGGCCGTGCCCCCGCGTTTGACGAGTCGCTCGATGAACTTGCGCTGCTCGCCGAGTCGGCGGGTGACCTGCCTGTGGCACGTGTCATCGCGCGTCGCAAGAGTCCCGATCCGGCCCTGTTCGTCGGCAGCGGGAAGGCCGACGAGATCAAGCTGCTGGTGGGCATGCACCGCGCCGAGGTGGTGCTGTTCGATCAGGCCCTGGGCGCAGCGCAACAGCGCAACCTCGAGCGCCATCTGGGCGTGGCCGTGGCCGATCGCACCATGCTGATCCTCGAGATCTTTGCCGACCGCGCGCAAAGCCATGAAGGCAAGTTGCAGGTGGAGCTGGCGCGGTTGCAGTACCTGTCAACCCGTTTGGTGCGTCGATGGAGCCACCTGGAGCGTCAGCGTGGCGGCATCGGCAACCGTGGCGGTCCGGGCGAAGCGCAGATCGAACTCGACCGCCGCATGATCGGCGAGCGCATCAAGTCGGTGAAAGAGCGTCTGGTCAAGGTCAAGCGCCAGCGCAACACCCAGCGTCGTTCGCGCGAGCGCAGCCAGACGTTTCGTGTTTCGCTGGTCGGCTATACGAACGCCGGCAAATCGACGCTGTTCAATGTGCTGGTCAAGGCAAAAGCCTATGCGGCCGACCAGCTGTTCGCCACACTCGACACCACCACTCGGCAGATGCACATCGCGCAAACCGGTCGCAACGTGGCGCTCTCGGACACCGTGGGCTTCATTCGCGATCTCCCCCACAAGCTGGTCGAGGCCTTCGAAGCCACGCTGCAGGAGGCCGCGCAGGCCGATCTGCTGCTGCACGTTGTCGATGCCTCCAGTCCCAACCGCGACGAGCAGATGGCCGAGGTTCAGCGCGTGCTCGAGAGCATTGGTGCGGGCGACATTGCGCAACTGTTGGTGTTCAACAAGATCGATCGGCTTGAGCCAGATCAGATGCCGCGCGCCAGCGTGGATGCGATCATGCTCAATGACGGCCGCAGCGTGCCTCGCGTTTTCATCAGCGCGGCTGATGGGCAAGGCATTGATGCGCTGCGCCAACTGATGGCAGATGCCAGCGTGCTAGCGCCCGCCGACCCGGCCCTCTGGACGGCAACTCCGATACCGGGCCAGTCTTCATCTTGTGATGACGACAGGCCCGAGACATTCCCATCATCCAACGGGATTCATTCCCTCACCGCATGAAGACCAGCCGTTTTACCGAAGATCCGGGTCAATCCCGTCCGGGATCAAACTTCCTGCGCGCTGCCAAGGCCGTGTTGGGTCCGCTGTGGAGCAAGGGCGAGGGCCCGCCCGACCTTGATGAGCTCTGGCGCGACTTCAACAAGAAGCTCAGCGGCGTGTTCTCAGGCAAGCCGGGTGCCCCGCGCCCACAAGGCTCCGGCGACGGCGGCAACGGCAACTCTCCGCCCGACATGAAGGGCGCGGGTATCGGTGCCGGGCTGATCGCGGGGGTGCTCTTGCTGCTGTGGCTGGGCAGCGGGTTTTTCATCGTGCAAGAAGGCCAGCAGGCGGTGGTCACTTCGTTCGGCAAGTTCAGCCACACCGCGGATGCCGGCTTCCAGTGGCGCATGCCGTATCCCTTCCAGGCCAGCGAAACGGTGGCGGTGACGCAACTCCGGTCGGTCGAGGTGGGGCGCAATTCGGTGGTTCAAAGCACCGGGCTGCGGGACTCGTCCATGCTCACGCAAGACGAGAACATTGTCGACATTCGCTTCACTGTCCAGTACCGGCTGAAAGACGCGCGTGCCTACCTGTTCGAAAACCGCAACCCTGACGACGCCGTGGTGCAGGCCGCCGAGTCGGCTGTGCGGGAGATCGTCGGCAAGAGCACGATGGACTCCGTGCTCTACGAGCAGCGAGATGCCATCGCCAACGAGCTGGTCAAGTCGATTCAGGCGCAGGTCGACCGCCTCAACACCGGCATCTTGCTGGTCAACGTGAACGTGCAAAACGTTCAGGCGCCCGATCAGGTTCAGGCGTCCTTCGACGATGCCTTCAAGGCCGGTGCCGACCGCGAGCGCCTGAAGAACGAGGGCCAGGCCTACGCCAACGACGTGATCCCGAAAGCCCAGGGCACCGCAGCGCGGCTGCGTGAGGAAGCCGAAGGCTACAAGTCGCGCGTGGTGGCGCAGGC
>CAIVGK010000104.1 GCA_903905475.1 uncultured Burkholderiales bacterium
GGCCGAAGGCCAGCGCGGCGGCGGTCGGCTCGTTGATGATGCGCTTGACGTCCAGACCGGCAATGCGACCGGCGTCCTTGGTGGCTTGGCGCTGTGCGTCGTTGAAGTACGCCGGCACGGTGATCACCGCTTCGGTGATGGTCTCGCCCAGGTAGTCCTCGGCGGTCTTCTTCATCTTGCGCAAGATCTCGGCGCTGACTTGCTGCGGCGCGATCTTCTGGCCGCGCACTTCAACCCAGGCGTCGCCGTTGTCGGCCGCGGCGATCGTGTAGGGCATCAGGTCGATGTCCTTTTGCACTTCTTTTTCGGTGAACTTGCGACCGATCAGGCGCTTGACCGCGTACAGCGTGTTGCGCGGGTTGGTCACCGCCTGGCGCTTGGCCGAGGCGCCGACGAGGATCTCGCCGTTTTCCTGATAGGCCACGATCGACGGCGTGGTGCGTGCACCCTCGCTGTTTTCGATCACGCGGGTGGTGTTGCCTTCCATGATCGACACGCACGAGTTGGTGGTGCCGAGGTCAATGCCGATGATTTTTGCCATGTCGAAATCTCCTGAAATCTGAATCTGTATGGGGCTCGAGGTTTGGACATCTCGAGGTTTTTCAAGGGGCAGCCCGTGCGCACTCGGCCACCCGCCGGGGTGGGTTGGCTACTTGGGTGCGGTCACCGTGACCAGCGCCGGACGCAGCACGCGGTCTGAAATCAGGTAGCCCTTTTGCAGCACGGCCACCACGGTGTTGGCCTCTTGCTCGGCCGGCACCACGCTGATGGCCTGGTGCTGGTGCGGGTCGAACCCCACGCCGGCGGCCGGGTTGATTTCGATCACGCGGTTGCGTTCCAGCGCGGCCGACAACTGCCGCAGCGTGGCGTGCACGCCTTCGAGCAACTGCTCGGGCGTGGCGCCCGGCAGGGCAATCGCCGCTTCCAGGCTGTCTTTGACCGGCAGCAAGCTGTCTGCAAAGCCTTCGATGGCGAACTTGCGCGCCTTCGAAATCTCGTCTTCCGAGCGCCTGCGGATGTTTTCGGTCTCGGCCTTGGCCCGCAGGTAGGCGTCAGACACCTCAGCGTGGCGGGCTTCCAGCTCAGCGAGCTTGGCCGCCGGATCTTGCGCCTCGGCGCCCGCTGCGGCCTGCTCGGTCTGAGCGGTTTGTTCTTGATGGGACTCTGGTGGGGTCATGTTTGCTCTTTTCCTCCTCCTCGCAATCAGGGGGCGAACTGCCGGGTTTCAAGAGCCAGGCCCGAAAAACGATGGTCCGGCCGGCCCGGCGCGCCGACCGAGATCCGGTCCGCCCTGGTTTCTGGCGACCTGGAAGACCAGCCGCGACATTCGGCACCTTAAAAGCCAAGGCTGAGAACCCCCTAGTCGGGGGGGTACAAGTGCGTTGCTGGGCAGTAATATGCAAAGGTGGCCGATTTGCTCGGGCCATGCTCTTGGCGAACCTCGCCTGCGTACCAGAGACCAGGCCATGACGCGCACTCTCGTCTTCATCGATAGCCGCGTTGCCGACTATCAGACCCTCATCGCCGGGCTGGGGCCAGATGCTGAATGGGTGCTGCTCGACGCCAACCGCGACGGCATAGCTCAGATGCGCTCGGCGTTGGCCGGCTACAGCGGGCTCGAGGTCTTGGGCCGTCCATACATTGCGCACCATCCGTGATGCCTCTTTGCCACCGGCGATGCCTGCAATGACTCAGCAAGCCGACTGTCGCCCCGAGGCCAACAAACTCGCCCAACTCGAGCCGGTCACCGTGCTGGGCACCGGATTCCTGCGTCAAATCTTGCAGCCGCTGCCTGGCCCAGCGGACCACCCGCTTCAACTGCACAGCGAAGTGCTGCGCCCCTTGGTCGAGTGGGACTCGTTGCTGCGCAAAGTGGCGTTTTCTGAAAAGCTGTTTTCAGCATGGGACCCATCCTTGGCGAGCCGGCCCACGCTGCTGTGGGATGAGATGGTCCGCGCCAAGTTGCGCCTGCCAGGCAAACCCGACAACCTGAAACAGTCGCATCAAGCAGAGGCGGCACTGCGTCGTTGTGTTGTGGAAGAACTCAATCAGGCGATGTCCGTCGCCCAAGTGGATCAGCGAAAACTCAAGGAGTTTCGCGCCGCAGCGGGGCAGCACATCGTTTCCCTCAACTTCGACACGTTGATCACCGGTGACGAAAACATCAAATCTGCCAGCTGGCCAGCAAAGGATGCACAGCGGCTTGGCTACCGCCTTGAGTCGGCCGACCGCACCTACTGGTTCCCGCACGGCTGCATTCGGCGGCGGGCGTCGATTCGGCTTGGTCTGCGCGACTACGGCTTCCTGCCAAACCAATGGAACGAAGCGTTCCGCTTATTCAAAGCGTTCGAGCAGCGCCACCGCCATGGCTCCGATTGGACCGAGGCTACCTTGGCCGCTGTCAGGCAGCACCTGATCAATGAGGAAGTGGAACGTGTAGACACGCTCCTCATCGGCCAACTTCTGCTGGCGCCCCTGATCTTTTTTGGCGTTGGTCTCTCCGAATCTGAGTGGGGCTGGTGGTGGCTCATGAACCAGCGCGCGCGCAACCTCGCATCGGTCCAGGAGCGCAGCCGTCCAGAGACCGTGATCGTCGTGATTGAAAGCGATCCGAAAGCTGGTTTTTGGGCCACTCGCCCCGCAGGGATAGCGCCACTTTTTGTCAAGGATTGGGACGAAGGTTGGGCGGTGTTGCTCAGCTGGCTCACCCACACCAAAAACGGCTGACCACCAAGCCACCCCTAAAAACGCCAACACGCAATCGTCCCGCACCCACCAGCCCATGACCGCCAGCCTCTATTTCATCGACTCCCGAGTTGCCGACATCGAAGTCCTGGTGGCCGCTTTGCCGGCTGACAGTCTTTGGTACTCGCTGGATGCGACTCAGGATGGCCTTGAGCAGATCCGCGCCATCGCGGCTGGGCACTCGGAACTGCAGGCGATCCACATCGTCAGCCACGGCTCAAGCGGCTCGGTGCTGCTGGGGTCGACCTGGCTCAGCGGCGCAAACCTGCAAGACCA
>CAIVGK010000105.1 GCA_903905475.1 uncultured Burkholderiales bacterium
GCTCGCCGCCGAACTCGCCCGCGTCTGGCCGCCCCTGACGCCCAACTTCCACCGTCTGGCCTTCGAGGGCGGACGCGTGCAATGGCTGCTGGTGCCGCTGCCGTTGGACGCGGCGCTGCGCGAGCTGGTCAGCCCGGTGGACGCGTTCTGGCTCGGTGCGGGTGCGCAGCCGACGCACGACGAAAGTCGCCTTCTCGACCGTGGCGCAACGTGCCCCGACTCGGCCCAGGCCATCGATCAGCGCCTGGCCAAGGCGCTGGCGCGGCGTGCAGCTCCTGAGGCGACGCTGGCGTTCGCCGGTCCGCCCGCCGCCAGCGAGACCCAAACGCATCGCGCGCTGCGCTCGGCGGGGTTCACGCCCTCACCGCCGGCGTCCGATTCGCGCGCCGACACCGGCATGCCGTGGCGCTATGCGCCTGGCTTCGTGCCGCGCCGCTCACCCACCCGCAGCATTCCAGCCCCACCGGCTGGCGATCCATCCCCTGTGCTGGTGATCGGCGGCGGCCTCGCCGGCTGCGCGATGGCGTGGGCGCTGGCCGAACAGGGCCTGCGCAGCACCGTTTTCGAGCGCCGCCATGGGCCCGCCCTGGAAACCTCGGGCAACCCCGGCGGGCTGTTCCACGGCATCGTCAATCCCGAGGATGGGGCGCACGCCCGTTTCAACCGCGCTGCGGCGCTCGAGGCGCAACGCGCGGTGTCGATCGCGCTGACCGAGCACGGCGTCAAAGGCTGCGCCTCGGGCTTGTTGCGGCTCGAAACCGCGCCGATGGACGTGACCGCCATGCGTGAACGGCTCGCCCGCCTGCAACTGCCGCCCAGCTATGTGCAGGTGCTGTCGGCGCAAGAGGCATCGGCGTGCTGCGGCTGGCCGGTGCCGCACCCGGCCTGGTGGTATCCGGGCGGCGGCTGGGTGCAACCCGGCGCTCTGGCGAGGTCGTTCCTTGAACGCGCCGGCGAGCGCACCACGCTGCGCGCCGAGGTGCAGGTCGACTCGCTCGCCCGAGGCCCCCACGGCTGGCAACTGCTCGACGATCGCGGTGCCACGCTGGCCGAAGCCGAACACGTGGTGCTCGCCAATGCGGGCGATGCGCTGCGGCTGCTGCGACCCTGGATGCCGCCATCCGACCCCGAGGCGTGGCCGATGCGAGCGGTGCGCGGGCAGATCAGCATCGGCCGCCTGGAGAGCATGGCGGGAGTGCGCCTGCCCCGCGTACCGGTGACCGGCGCGGGCTACCTGCTGCCGGACTTGGGCGACGAGGTGATCTTCGGCGCCACCTCGCAAACCGATGACGACGATCCCGCCGTGCGCGACAGCGACCACCGGCACAACCTGGCGCAGCTGTCGAGATTGACCGGCGTGGACCTGGGCTCGAACACCGAAGGCCTGCGCGGGCGCACGGGCTGGCGCTGGAGCACCGACGATCGGCTGCCGCTGCTGGGGCCGGTGCCCGATCTGGCTGCGGCCGCCCTCATGGAGGGTCTGGAGCAGCCCCGCCACGTGCCCCGGCTGGCGGGCTTGCATGCCTGCACCGCCTTCGGCTCCCGGGGCATCACCTGGGCGGCGCTGGCGGCACAGCTGGTGGCGGCATCGATCAGCGGCGCGCCGCTGCCCATCGAGGCGAGCTTGCGCAACTGCGTCGACGCCGCACGCTTCGTCAGCCGACGATCACGCCGCGGCGCTTGATCGAGCCTGTCACCTCACGTTGCTGTGTGGCGGCCTCAGATCAAGGCGTGGGCTGACCTGCTTCGGGAGCAGCAGCCTCACCGGTGGACTCGTCGGCACCCGACTCGGGCTCGCCTTCACCGCCGCTCTTGCGCTCGGTCTTGTCCTTCAACTTCTCTTCTTTCTTTTTCTTCTTGGCCAGTTCGCGCTGACGCTTTTCGAACGAGTAGTTGGGCTTGGCCATGGGCAGGTATCCACGTAAAAAATGACAGGTCGAGAGGTTACGCTGTTTTGACAGCGCGCTGATGTTTCAGGAGGCAGCGTCGAAGCGAACGGTCTCCACGCCGCGGGGCGTTCCGAACAGGCACACGCTGGCCTTGTTGCGGGCAAAGATGCCCACCGTGACCACGCCGGGCCATTGGTTGATGTCGCACTCCATCGCTGCCGGATCGGCAATCGACAGGCCGTGCACATCGATGATCTGGCAGCCGTTGTCGGTGACCACGCCGGCGCGCAGCACGGGACGGCCGCCCAGCGCGGCGAAGCGCCGCGCGATCTGGGCGGCGGCCATCGGGATCACCTCGACCGGCAGCGGAAAGCGCCCGAGCGTGGCCACGCGCTTGGATTCATCGGCGATGCACACGAAGCGATCGGCCAGATCGGCCACGATCTTCTCGCGCGTCAACGCGGCCCCGCCGCCCTTGATCATGTGACCGTGCGGATCGATCTCGTCGGCGCCGTCGATGTAGACCGGAACGCGCTCGACCAGATGGCTGTCGAGCACCGTGATGCCGTGCGCGCGCAGCCGCTGGGTGCTGGCTTCGCTGCTCGACACCGCACCGGCGATCTGATCGCGCATCGTGGCCAGCGCGTCGATGAAGCAGTTGACCGTCGAGCCGGTGCCCACGCCCACCACGCTGCCCGCCACGACATGCGCCAGCGCCGCCTGAGCGACCATCACCTTCAGTTCATCCTGGGTCATCGAAAAACTCGTTTGAGACAATCGTCGAATTATCAAGCGCCCCCACCACGCGCAACGTCCATGGCCCTCATTCCCTACTCACTGACGCGTCACCTGCTGTTCGCCCTCGACCCCGAGCAGGCGCACGATCTGACGATGGACACGCTGGCGCGGGTGCAGCACTCGCCGCTGGCGTGCGCCATCAGCCAGACGCGCGTCGACGACCCGGTGAGCCTCGCCGGTCTGCGTTTCCCCAACCGCGTGGGTCTGGCCGCCGGGCTCGACAAGAACGGCCGCTGCATCGACGCGCTGGGCTCGCTGGGGTTTGGCTTCGTCGAGGTCGGTACCGTCACGCCGCTGCCGCAGCCGGGCAACCCGAAGCCGCGCATGTGGCGGCTGACCGAAGCCCACGCGCTGATCAACCGACTGGGCTTCAACAACGACGGCCTGGCCGCGTTCATCGCCAACGTGCAGCGCGCGCACTTTCGCGAGCAAGGCGGCATCCTCGGCCTGAACATCGGCAAGAACGCCGCCACGCCCATCGAGCGCGCGGTCGACGACTACCTCATCGGCCTCGACGGTGTGTACCCGCATGCCGACTACGTGACGGTCAACATCTCCTCGCCCAACACGCAAAACCTGCGTGCGCTGCAGTCCGACGAGGCGCTCGAGGCGCTGCTCACCGCTCTGGCCGCGCGCGACGCGGTGTTGGCGCGCCAGCATGGCCGCAAGGTGCCGCTGTTCGTGAAGATCGCACCCGACCTGACTGAAGAGCAGGTCCGCGTGATCGCCGGCGCGCTCAAGCGCCACGGCATCAGCGGCGTGGTGGCCACCAACACCACCATCTCGCGCGAGGCGGTCAAGCACCTGCCGCACGCCGAACAAGCCGGCGGCCTGTCGGGCGCACCCGTCTTCGAGGCCAGCAACGCGGTCATCCGGCAGCTGCGCGCCGAGCTGGGCGCGGGCTTTCCGATCATCGGCGTGGGCGGCGTGATGAGCGGTGCCGACGCCTGCGCCAAGGTAGCGGCCGGCGCCGATCTGGTGCAGATCTACACCGGCTTCATCTACAAGGGCCCCGAGCTGGTCACCGAGGCGGCCAAAGCGCTCAAGGCGGCACGCTGAAACGAAAAAGGCGCGTCATCGACGCGCCTTTTGACTTCGAGGCCAGGCCGCTCAGATCACTGCAACGGCACGCCCGTCTTCGACTGCAGCTCTTCGCGGGTCACGCCGTCAGCGAGCTCGACCACCTTCAGGCCTTGCGGGGTGACGTCCATCACCGCGAGGTCGGTGATGATGCGGTTGACCACGCCCACGCCGGTCAACGGCAAGGTGCAGTTCGGGAGGATCTTCAGGTCGATGGTGCCGTCCTTCTTCTTGGCGACGTGCTCCATCAGCACGATGACGCGGGCCACACCGGCCACCAGGTCCATCGCGCCGCCCATGCCTTTGACCATCTTGCCGGGGATCATCCAGTTGGCCAGATCACCCTGCTCGCTGACCTGCATCGCACCCAGGATGGACAGATTGATCTTGCCGCCACGGATCATCGCAAAGCTTTCATGACTACCAAAAATGCTGGAGCCCTTTTGCGTAGTCACCGTCTGCTTGCCCGCGTTGATCAGGTCGGCATCCACTTCGTCTTCAGTAGGGAACGGGCCAATACCCAGCATTCCATTTTCCGACTGCAACCACACCTCTTTATCGGCGGGCACAAAGTTGGCCACCAGGGTGGGGATGCCAATACCC
>CAIVGK010000106.1 GCA_903905475.1 uncultured Burkholderiales bacterium
CCACTCGCCACCAGGATTGCTCCCGTGCTGCCGTTCGACTTGCATGTGTAAGGCATGCCGCCAGCGTTCAATCTGAGCCAGGATCAAACTCTTCAGTTCGATCTTGATAAATTACTCAAAGAATTGAAGTGAACTTCACTTGCATGAATTTCAATTCAGTGAGCGTTTAAGGTCCATGAGACCTCGAATCCGTAAGCAATAAATTGCCCACATCATCTTGGCACTCGCCTTCAAACGCCCACGCTTATCGGCTGTTGATTTTTAAAGAACTTTAAACTTTCGGCAGACCGAAAATCTGTCCGCTACATCAAGCGGGAGAGCGATTATACATCGCTTTTGAGAACCGGGTCAAGCTATTCTTGAAAATCAGAACAGCCGCTTAAACCAACCACCCGACCCACCTGCACCGCTCGCTGTTGTCAGCGAAGCCCACGACTATAGCGCAGGTTCGATAGGACCGGGGAAGATTTTTGTCCTTTCCACCGGGCCGAGGCCTCTAAGCCTTCATGGTCCCGCCGGCTCCCACCGCGTCCCGAAGCTCCTCGCACCCAGCCCAGACGTCTTCCGAACCGAAGACGGTGCGCACGAGAGGCGCTAGTCGTCGGCTGTCGGTGCGCAAGACGTTTTGCTTGATGGAGGCGATCTGTGACGGATGCATCGAGAAGCTTCGCAGGCCCATGGAGATCAATAGCTCGGTGAACGCTGGGTCACCAGCCATTTCGCCGCACACGCTGACGGCTTTGCCCGCGGCGCGCGCCTGGCGTATGACGCCTTCGACCAGCATCAGTATGGCCGGGTGCCAGGGGTCGTAAAGGTGCGCGACCGATTCATCTCCGCGGTCAAGCGCCAGGGTGTACTGGATCAAGTCATTCGTTCCGATGGACACGAAGTCGAACAGACGCAGAAAGCTGGGCAGCACCAGCGCGGCAGCGGGCACCTCGACCATCGCACCCAACTCAATGGCGCCGAACGGCCTTCCCGCATCCACGAGTTGCTGCTTCGCACGCTCGATTGCCTCGATGACCTGCGCCGCTTCGCTCACATGCGTGAGCATGGGAATCAGCAATCGGACCCTGCCGAAGGCGCTCGCCCTGAGGATCGCCCGGACTTGCTGTCGAAACATTGCGGGTTCCGACAAACTCCAACGAATGGCGCGCAGACCCAAGGCTGGGTTCAATCCATGCTCGTGCCTCAGTTCGCCGGCAGTCATTCGGTCCAGCGGCTTGTCGGCCCCGATATCGACGGTTCGGATCGTGACCGGCGACCCGCTCATGGCCACGACCACAGCGCGATAGGCTTCGAACTGCTCGTCCTCGGTTGGCAACTCGCCGGCGCGGTTCATGAACAGGAACTCGGTGCGAAACAAGCCCACGCCAACGGCGCCGCATGCAACCGCAGCCTTGGCGTCGGCTGGCAACTCGATGTTGGCGAGCAGTTCGATGCGCTCGCCATCCATGGTCACAGCGGGCGTGTGGCGCAGCCGGGTCAGCTTCTCTCGCTCGAGTTCACCTTGACGCTGGCGGAACCGGTACTCCTCGAGAACGATGTCGGAGGGGTTGACGATGACCAAGCCCGCGTCGCCATCGATCACCAGGAGGTCGTCCTGCCGAATCACACGGCTGCCCTCGCGTGCCCCGACCACCGCGGGGATGTCCAGGCTGCGGGCGACGATGGCCGTGTGTGAGGTCTTGCCCCCGACATCGGTGACAAATCCGGTGAAGACGCTGCGCTTGAAGTGCAGCATGTCCGCCGGCGCAATGTCGTTCGCCACCAGCACGAGAGGCTCGGCATCGGCAGCCAGTACCCGAGGCGAGTCTTCGCTGTCCGCGATGACTGGCGAGGCACCACGAGCCATGGCTCGCAACATGCGCTCGACGACCTGCTCGACGTCAGCCTTGCGCTCGCGCAGGTAATCGTCTTCCATCTCGTCGAACTGGCGAGCCAGCACTTCAAGTTGCGCAGACAACGCCCACTCTGCGTTGTAGTGCCGCTCACGGATCCACTGCTCCGTCGCGACAATCAATGCATCATCGTGCAGCAGCATCAAGTGCACATCCAGCAGCGCCGACAACTCGGAAGGCGCGTCCGCCGGAAGATCCCGCTGCAAACAGCTCAGCTCGGCCGCGACGACGTCGCGAGACTCCCTTAAGCGCGCGATCTCGACCTCGGCCTCGGCGACAAAGTAGTGATCGACGTCGACGCGACTGGAGGAAACCAGCACCGCGCGCCCGATGGCAATGCCACGCGACACAGGCAAACCGAAGACTTGGAAACTCATCGAGTCATGCTAGCAGCGGACCTCCCACGACGCGCATGGGGTTGTCACCGCCGGGGCAACGGCGGCCACGGCTCAAGCCCATCGTCATCTGCTCGTCATGCGAACTTCACCATACCGTCATCAACGGCCGGCACAGTGACGACATGACCTTCGAGACCCAGTCCGCCGCAGCAGGCGGCTCCAGATCCGTTGTGCTGCCGTCCAACGTTCGCTCCGCCTTGATGGCAAAGCTGAGCGCGCCACAGTGCCCGCCCGCCCCGCAGCCGCCGCTCGGTTTCGACGTGGCATGGGCACGCGATGAGGGCGACATACGCGAGGCCCAACGACTTCGATACCATGTGTTCGTGGAGGAGCTGGGAGCGCGTCTGTCCGTTCCCTGCGGCTCGCCCGCTGGACACGACGTCGACATCTTCGATCCCTACTGCGAGCACCTCCTGGTGCGCAGCAGGGCTTCGGACTCCACCGAACTTGGCCCGGTCGTCGGAACTTATCGGGTGCTCACGCCGGCAGCCGCCAAGCGCATCGGCGGCCTGTATTCCGAGACGGAATTCGACCTGACCAGACTGCGCGCACTTCGCCCGAGGATGGTCGAATTAGGTCGTACTTGCGTGCACCCCGACTGGCGGTCGGGCGGCGTGATCCTCGCGCTGTGGGGAGCCTTGGCGGGCTTCATGCAGCGCAATCGACTCGACATCATGATCGGGTGCGCAAGCGTCAGCATGAGAGATGGTGGACACCTGGCTGCAAGCCTCTGGACGCAGCTGCGGTCAACCCACCTGGCGCCCATCGGATGGCAGGTGCCGCCCCGGCTGGCCCTGCCGGTCGAGGAGCTCGACAGCGCGGCCCCGGCAGAAGTGCCGGCGCTGATCAAGGGCTATTTGCGTTGCGGGGCCAAGGTCCTCGGGCCACCCGCCTGGGATCCGGATTTCAACACCGCGGACCTGCCCATGATGATGCGGCTTGACGAAATGCCAGCACGCTACCGGAAACACTTTCTGGACCAGTGAGCCCCTCGGCGCCCTGGCAGGCAGTCACCCCGCCGCAAGCCCTTCGGCCCGGCTCGATTCGAATGCCCGGGCTACTCGCCCTCGCCGAACTTGTCGTTGATCAACGCGAGGAGCGCGCCCATGGCCGCTTGCTCATCTTCGCCCTCAACTTCGAGTTGCACTTCGGTGCCGTTTCCGGCGGCCAGCATCATGACGCCCATGATGCTTTTGGCGTTGACCCGCCGATCTCCGCGGGTCATGAACACCTCGCTTCGAAATCCACCCGCCAGCTTGGTGAACTTGGCCGACGCTCTCGCGTGTAGCCCCAGCTTATTGCTGATGGTGATGCTGGTTTGAATCATGGGCACCCAACTTGGACGTCTGGTTCTGTGGACGTGAAAAGGAAACTTGGATCACGCCCTGCGATGCACCGGCAACCGCGCGCTCGACGACCGTATCGAGCCCTTCCGGGGCGTAGCACAGGGCACGCCAAAGCATCGGAACGCTCACGCCAGCCACCACCTTGATCGTTTTGCTGTCGCATTGCCCCGCGAGTCGCTGGGCAATGTTGCACGGGGTGGCACCGAACACATCGGTGAGTATCAGCACCTCCCGGGCGGAGATCCGCGCCAGCAACTCGCGGCCAAGCGACTCCATCTGCTCCACGGACGCCTGCGGCGAAACGTCCAGCGCCTCCACCGTGACGGCGCAATCGGGGAAAGTGTGCTGCGCGACCGACTTCAAGGCTGAAGCCAGCGGCGCGTGCGCAATGATCAACATTCCAAGCATGGGGGATCATTATCGACAGTTCAGCGGGCGCATCTGCCGCCGGGTTGACAGATGTGCCCAGCGTTGCAAAAACTCAACCACCGGCAAAAACTCGCCGGCTGAGCCGGTTCGAGCCGCCAAGGTCGGGATTCAGCGCACCTTCAGCGAGGCGAAGAACGTGTCCGTCGCCTCCTTGTCGAGGCGACTGCCCACCGCCGTGGCCTGGTAGACCACCGATCCGCGCGCAAAAAACACCGCATCGGCCTCGATCGACGCGCCGTCACCGCGCGACCCCTTGACGACAAGCCGCATCGCCCATTCGCTTGGCGCCATCCCCGGCACGTTGTAGGGGCCGGAGGCGCTTGGCGCGCCGCCGACGTTGTTTGCCGCGAGCCGTTGCAGTTCCTGCAGCACAGGCGCGACCTTCAGTGGGTCCACGACGTCCACGTGACTCAATGCGTAATTGGACCCCGCCGCGGTGCACGAAGCCAGGTGCATCTCCATCGCCACGCCGCTCAGGTTGACCTGCCTCACACGGTTTTCCGGCCGGCATGGAAACAAGGCGCTGGCGCCGCTGTCCGCGGGATTGATTTCTCGCCAGTCCAAGGCGGGCGAACAACCGACCAACATCACGGCACACATCACGGCGGCCCCAAAGGAGGTGTGTCGGGCCGCAGCACCTGTCGTTCGAATCATGAGAAAAGCCCTTTGCAAGCCGCGCCAACCAAGGCACCGCAGTCCTATTTCAGTGAGCCAAACACGTTCTTGAGAATTGCACTGCCCGTGCCGACAGGATCCTTGCGGATCTTGCGCTCCTCCTCGCCAATCATCAGATACAGGCCATCCAGTGCCTTGCCGGTGACGTATTTCTGGATATCGGCGTCCTTCTTGTCCAGCAACCCCAGGTCTGCGGCCTGACCGGCAACCGCGTTGTACTTGTCGGCCAGCGACACCTTCTGCGTCGCCCGGGTCACGATGGGCAGAAACTTCGCGCCCAGCGGCTCGCGCGTTTTCTTCGCGAAGAAGTCGCTCACCGAGCGATCACCGCCGGAAAGGATCTGTCGCCCATCCTCGACGCTCATGTTCTTGACGGCGCTCAGCAACAGCGACTTGGCCTCGGGCACGGCCGCCTCCGCAGCACGGTTCATGGCCGTTACCAGTTCGTCCACCGACTTGCCCTGACCGGTGGCCTTGAGCAACTTGGCCACGTCCTTGAGGAAACCCGGCAACGGAATTTTGACTCGCGGGTTGCCCATGAATCCGTCTTTCCTGCCCAGCAGGCCGACCGCCGAGTCGGCGCCACGCACCAGCGCCTCTCGGATGCCGGCCGCCGCATCAAGCTCACTGAGACCCGCGGCGGCGCGCGCCGCACCGAGACCCATGCCTGGGCTGCAAACCGCTGACGCCATCACGACTGAAAAAACTCTGCGCTGCATGGGCACCTCCTGATTTGACGGGCGTTGGGTGATGCGCCAGAGCAGGGACAAGCGCGCCGCGCCAGCGCTAGAGCGTGTCGGCCACGCCCGCGGCATGGGCTTGCTGATCGGCGTGATAACTGCTGCGCACCATCGCACCGACCGCCGCGTGGGTGAAGCCCATCTTCAGCGCCTCGGCCTCGAACATGCGGAACGTGTCCGGGTGCACATACCGGCGCACCGGCAGGTGGTGGCCGCTGGGCGCGAGGTACTGGCCGAGCGTCAGCATGTCGATATCGTGGGCGCGCATGTCCCGC
>CAIVGK010000107.1 GCA_903905475.1 uncultured Burkholderiales bacterium
AAGGGCACGGTGATGTCGTCTTCGTCGTACTGGTTCACGTGCACCGTGCCCGCGCGCAGGTTGCGCGCCACGCGGTGCGCGCGGTCGATCTGGTGGGTCCACACGCTGGCTTGCAAGCCGTAGGGCGAATCGTTGGCGATGGCCACCGCCTCGGCTTCGGTGCTGAAGCGCATCACCGACATCACCGGCCCGAAGATCTCCTCGCGGGCGATGCGCATCTGGTGGGTCACGCCTTCGAACACCGTGGGCTCGACGTAGTAGCCACCGGTCTCGGACCGCACCTGGTGCCCGCCAGCCACCAGCCGCGCGCCTTCGCTGGAGCCGCTGTCGATGTAGCCCAGCACGCTTTTCAGCTGCGCATCGTCGACCAGCGCGCCCATGGCGGTGTCGGGGTCGAGCGGATCGCCCGGCTGGTACTTCGGGGCCTGCGCCTTCACCACCGCCAGGAACTCATCGGCCACGCGCTCGTGCACCAGCATGCGGGTGGGCGCATTGCAGCTTTCGCCCTGGTTGAAGAACAGGCTGCCGGCGGCGGTGCGCGCGGCGCGCGCGATGTCGTTGCAGTCGTCGAACACCAAGAAGGCCGACTTGCCGCCCAACTCGTTGTAGACGCGCTTGAGGTTGCTGCGGCCCGCGTACTCGAGCATCTTGCGGCCCACCCGGGTGCTGCCGGTGAAGCCGATGGCGTCCACGTCCATGTGCAGCGCCAGCGCCTCGCCGGCCTCGTGACCGTAGCCGGGAACCACGTTGAACACGCCTTCGGGCAGGCCGGCTTCGATCGCCAGTTCGGCCAGCCGCAGCACGCTGAGCGGCGCTTTTTCGCTGGGTTTGAGCACCACGCTGTTGCCCGCGGCCAGCGCAGGGCCGAGCTTCCAGGCGGTCATCAGCAGCGGGTAGTTCCACGGCACGATGGCGCCGACCACGCCCATGGGCTCACGGGTGATGAGCGCCAGCGCGCTGCGTGCCGTGGGGGCGATCTCGTCGTAGATCTTGTCGATGGCTTCGCCGTACCAGGCGATGCAGCGCGCGCTGGCTGGCACATCGACGCTCAGGCTGTCGCCGATGGGTTTGCCCATGTCGAGCGTTTCGAGCAGCGCCAACTCGTCCTTGGCGGCAAGGACCTTCTCGGCAAAGCGCACCAGGATCTTCTTGCGCACGGCCGGTGGCTTGTGCGCCCAGCGCCCGTCATCGAAAGCGCGGCGCGCCGAAGCCACGGCCGCATCGATGTCTGCCGCCTGGCCCCGCGCCACCTGCGCGATGGTGCGTCCGTCGATCGGCGAGACGCAGCCGAAGGTCTCGCCCGCAGCGCTGTCACAGCGCCGCCCGTCGATGAGCAGCCGCCCGTCGGGGCGGCACTCGGCGGCCAGCGCGCGCCAGTCGCGCGCAGCAGGGCGAGTCATCGTCAGAACGTCACGACGACCGAGGCGCCGAACAGCTGGTTGTTCTTCTTGAAAGTGCCCTTGTCGACGTACTCGAAGACCCGGCGGTCGGCGAAGTCGAAGCGGTACTCGAGCTTGAACAGCGTGTATTCGTTGAAGCGGTAGTTGCCGCCCATGCTCAGCGCGTAGCGGTTGGCGCCGTGTTGGCCGTCCCTCACGATCAGATTGCCGTCGACATCGCGGCCATCGAAACCGGGGCCGATGCCGTTGATGGAATCGGCGCCGAAGCCCAGCAAGCCACCGCCGTTCTTGCGGTTGTTGATGTAGTCGGCCCGGATCACGCCTTCAAGACGGGGGTCGAACTTGTAGGCCGCCAAGGCGGAAAGTCCCCACCACTGGGCGTCCTGAAGCCCGTCGTTGGCGTTGCGCCCAATGGCGGCGTCGGTCTGCCTTCCGTAGCTCGCCTGCCCTTGCAGCGTCCAGTCGCCACGGATGAAGAAGCCATCGACCTCGAACAGGTTCAGCCCCGTATCGGACACATCGTTCGGGTTGTAGGCCTTGCCATGCACGCCGGAGAACCCGACGCCCGCGTATTCGCTGATCGTGTAATCGGCCCGATAGGCCAGCACGGGCGTCTTGTCACCGGAGGCACGCTTGGTCGAGTTCATGTTGGCGAGCACGCCCTTGACGACCCAGTCGCCGCGCGTGACTTCCAGGCCGGCGCCGGTGTAGGTGAACGGCGCGATCAGGTCGAACAGCAAGTTGTGCGTGATCAGCTTGTTCTCGACAGACGGCAGCAGCTCGTAGCCGGACCAGTCGGGAATCTGGCCCACGAGCAATCGGGTGTTCTCGTCGGTCAGCGGGATCGAGGCGCTGGCCTCGTGAATGATCGAGCCACCGATGCTCGCGCCGGTGCCGCGGTCGGGCATCAGCGTCAGGCGCAGCTGGGTGCCGCCTTCGAATTCCTTCTGGAAGTCGATCGTGGCGTTGCCGAAGAAGGAGTTGTCGTAGGCGTAGCCGCCGTTGTCGTTGCCCACGTTGTCGAGCAACTGGAAGCCCGCGCGATCCTGAGCGCGGTTGTAGATGAACACCGGATCGATGCTGCCGCTGATCACCAGGCCCTTGAAGGGCGAGCTGTCGCGCTGGTCTTCGAGCGCGTCGACCTTGACGGCCAGGCGGCCGAGTTCGCGGGCCTGGTCGTCCGTCATGCCAGCTGGCACCGGCGCGGCGGCCCACCCGGGCGCAGTCGCCACCGGTGCGCTCGCCGGCTTGGCCGCTTCGGCGGTCTTGAGTTTGTCCTCGAGTTGCGTGACGCGGTCACGCAGCGCGCGCAGTTCCTTGAGCAACTCGGCGTTCGATTGCGCGGCAGCCGGCAGGGGAAAGATTGCCGCAACGGCCAGGGCAAGACAGGCAGATCGCCAGATCGTCATGGTGGGTTCCTTTGAAGTGATTCGGTTGAGCGTGAGAGTGCGCCTAGGCGCGGTTGGCCTGTGCCATTTCGAGCGAGCGGTTGCGCTCGGCGCGGGCGATCAAGTAGCTGGCGAGCACCACGCCGATGGCCACCACCACGACGATCACCGTGGCGACGGCGTTCACGGTCGGGTTGAGGCCCAGGCGGGCGCGCGAAAAGATCACCAGCGGCATCGTCGTCGAGCCAGGGCCCGACAAAAAAGCCGACAGCACCACGTCGTCGAGCGACAGCGTGAAGGTGAGCAGCCAGGCCGACATCAGCGACTGCGAAATCATCGGCAGCGTGACCAGCGTGAAGACCTGCCACGGCCGCGCGCCGAGGTCCATGGCGGCCTCTTCGAGCTGCGGGTTGAGTTCTTGCAGCCGGGCCTGGATGACCACCGTGGCGTAGGCCATGCCCAGCAGCAAATGGCCCATCCAGATGGTCAGCGTGCCGCGCTCGGGAAAGCCCAGCGCGCGCTGCACCGACACCAGCATGAGCAGCAAAGACAAGCCGATGATCACTTCGGGCATCACCAGTGGCGCGTTGACCATGCCCGAAAACAGCGTGCGGCCGGTGAAGCGGCGGTACTTCACCAGCGCAAAGGCGGCCAGCGTGCCCAGCAGCACCGATGAGCACGCGGTGAAAAACGCGATGCGCATCGACAGCGCGAAGGCGGTGATCATTTCGTCGTCCGCGGCCAGCGCGACGTACCACTTCAGCGTGAAGCCGCGCCAGGCGTTGGGCACCGGCGAGTCGTTGAACGAGTACAGCACCAGCGCCACGATCGGCAGGTACAAGAAGACAAAGCCCATGGCGAGCCAGCCCTTGCCGAACCAGCGGTGCAGCACCGAGCCGGTCATTTGCGCACCTCGTTGGCTTCGGCCTGGTACTTGCTGAACACGGCCAGCGGCACCAGGATCAGCAGCACCATCACGACCGCCACGGATGAGGCCATCGGCCAGTCGTTGTTGCTGAAGAACTCGTCCCACAGCACGCGGCCGATCATCAGCGTTTGCGGCCCGCCGAGCAGCTCGGGAATCACGAACTCGCCCACGCACGGGATGAACACCAGCATCGAGCCGGCAATGATCCCGGCCTTGGACAGCGGCACGGTGATCTTCCAGAACGCCACGAACGGCGTGGCGCCCAGATCGGTGGCCGCCTCGAGCAGCCGCATGTCCATCTTCGACAGGTTGGCGTACAGCGGCAAGATCATGAACGGCAAGTAGGTGTAGGTCATGCCCAGCACCAGCGAGAACGGCGAGTTCATCAGCTGCCCCGGTGCAGGCACCAGGCCCATCGAGGCCATCACCTGATCGAGCCCGCTGCCCACCAGCAGGTCATAGGCCCAGCCGTTTTCGCTGAGCAGCCCCTTCCAGGCGTACACGCGCAGCAGGAACGACGTCCAGAACGGCAGCATCACCAGCATCAGCAAGGCCGGCTGCGCCGTGGGCTTGGCGCGCGCCATGAAGTAGGCGAACGGGTAGCCGATCAGCAGGCAAAAAAACGTGGTGCAGCCGGCGTACTTCAGGCTCGACAGGTAGGTCTTGAAGTACAGGTCGTCTTCGGTGATGAAGACGTAGTTGCTGAACTTCAGCGTGAGCGACACCGCGCCGTCGGCCACCGTGATCAGGTCCTTGAAGGTCACCGTTTCCATCTCGGACACGCTGATCTTCATCACGATCAGGAACGGGAACAAGAAGAACACCAGCAGCCACGCGTACGGGATGCCAATGACCGCCGAGCGGCCACCCAACCAGCGCGCGAGCCGCTGCTTCATGCGGTGAGCACCACGTGTGCGTCGGGCGCCCAGCTGGCCCAGGCGGTGTCGCCCCAGGTGAGCTGGTCTTCACGGTGGCGTTCGGTGTTGCTGGCGCTGACCTTGAGCACCATGCCGCTGGCCAGCGCCAGGTGGTACACGGTGAAACTGCCGAAGTACGACAGGTCCTTGACGGTGCCTTGCACGCGGTTGAGACCGCCTTCGGGTTCGCCGTCGGCGGGCGGCAGCGGCTTGCGGCCGATGCGGATCTTTTCGGGGCGCAGCGCCACGGTCACCGCCATGCCTTCGGTGCCGGTGATGCCGTGGCCGACGTAGTGCTGGCAATCGGCGCAGTCGATCACCACATGATCGGGCTGATCGACGGTGAGCGTGCCGTCCATCAGGTTGACGTTGCCGATGAAGTCGGCCACGAACCGCGTGGCGGGGGTCTCGTAGATGTCGCTCGGCGCACCCACCTGCAAGAAGCGGCCTTCGCTCATCACGGCGATGCGCGAGGCCATGGTCATGGCTTCTTCCTGGTCGTGGGTCACCATCACGCAGGTCACGCCGACGTTCTCGATGATGTTGACCAGCTCGATCTGGGTTTCTTCGCGCAGCTTCTTGTCGAGCGCGCCCAGCGGCTCATCGAGCAGCAACAGCTGCGGCTTCTTGGCCAGGCTGCGCGCCAGCGCCACGCGCTGCTGCTGGCCGCCCGAGAGCTGGTGCGGCTTGCGCTGCGCGAACTTGCCCAGTTGCACCAGCTTGAGCATGGCCTCGACCTGGGCGGCAATCTCGTCGCGAGGCAACCGGGCGCGGCGCAGGCCGAAGGCGATGTTCTCCCACACGCTCAGGTGCGGAAACAGCGCGTAGCTCTGGAACATCATGTTCATCGGCCGCTCGTAGGGCGGCATCGACGACAGATCCTGCCCGTTGAGCACGATGCGACCCGAGGTCGGCGTCTCGAAGCCCGCGAGCATGCGCAGCAGCGTCGACTTGCCGCAACCCGACGATCCGAGCAGCGCGAAGATCTCGCCCTTGGCGATGTCCAGGCTGACGTGGTTGACCGCCTTGTAGCCGTCGAAGTCCTTGACCACATCGCGGATGTGCAGGAACTGCGCGGTATCGGTCAGCGCCGGGGCGACGCGCGTGTCGGATGTGCTCATGACGCTGCCGGACGCGGGCTCAAAGACCCGTCTTGAAGGACGTGAAGGTGCGCGTCATCAAACGGCGCAAGTCGTTGCTCAGCGAATCGGGCGGCGCCATCAACTTCATGTCGGCGTCCGACAGGAACACCGTGGGGTTGTTGGCCACCTCGGGCTTGACGAACGCACGCGAGGCCTTGTTCGGGTTGGCGTAGAACACCTTGTTGGTGATGCTGGCGTGCACCTCGGCGCGCAAGATGAAGTCGATGAACTTGTGCGCGTTGCCAGGGTGCGGCGCATCGGCGGGAATGGTCATCACGTCGAAGAACAGCACGCCGCCGGTCTTCGGGATCAGCGCTTGAATGTTCTGGCCGGTCTTGCCTTCGATGGCCCGCTGGCGCGCGATGTTGATGTCGCCCGACCAACCCAGCGCCAGGCAGATGCTGCCGTTGGCCATGTCGTTGATGTAGCCCGACGAGCTGAACAGCGTGACGCCCGGGCGGATGGTCTTGAGCAGCGCGGCGGCTTGCGCGTAGTCGCCCGAGTTCTTGCTGTACGCCGGCTTGCCCAGGTGGTGCAGCGCAGCGGGCACCACTTCAGAGGCCGAATCGAGGAACGACACGCCGCACGATTTCAGCTTGGAGATGTATTCGGGCTTGAAGACCAGATCCCACGCGTTGTCGGGCAGGGGCGCGCCGCCCAGGGCCGCCTTGACCTTGTCGACGTTGATGCCCACCGTGGTGTAGCCCCACAGCCAGTCGACCATGAAGTCGTTGCCCGGATCGAGCCGGGCCAACTGGGCCTGCACCACCGGGTCGAGGTTCTTGAGGTTGGGCAGCTGCGACTTGTCGAGCTTTTGCAGCAAGCCGCCGTCGGCTTGCAGCTTGGCCCAGTTGGACGACGGCACCACGATGTCGTAGCCGGTCTTGCCCGCCACCAGCTTGGCGTGGACGATTTCGTTGTTGTCGAAATTGTCGTAACGCACCTTGATGCCGGTTTCCTTCTCGAAGTTGGCCAGCGTGTCCGGCGCGATGTAGTCCGACCAGTTGTAGACGTTGAGGACCTTTTCCTCTTGCTGCGCGCTGGCGGGGCTGGCCCACAGCAGGGCGGCGGCGCACAGGGCCGCGCACTTGAACATCGGTGTCAGGGTCGATCGAGTCATGGCGAGGTCTCCAGTCGGCGTTGCGGAAAAACAGTCAAATCCAGCCGCGCTGGCGCACATCGGCCAGCGTCAGGTCGAAGCAGTCACGGATCAGGCCCATCAGTTCATCGATCTGCTCGCGGGTGATGACCAGCGGCGGGGCGATGATCATGCGGTCGCCCACGGCGCGCATGATGAGGCCGTTGCCAAAGCAGTGGCCGCGGCACAGCATGCCCACCGACAGGCTGGCGTCGAAGCATGCGCCGGTGGCCTTGTCCTTGACGAGTTGCAGCGCGCCCATCAGCCCGATGGACTGCGCCTCGCCCACCAGCGGATGCGCGGCGATCGCGCGGAACTGTTCGGCGAGGTACGGGCCGGTGTCATCGCGCACCCGCTCGACCAGGCGCTCGCGCTGGATCAGCCTCACGTTGGCCAGCCCCACCGCGCAGGCCACCGGGTGGCCGCTGTAGGTGTAGCCGTGGTTGAACTCGCCGCCCTGCTCGATGAGCACGCGCGCCACGCGCTCGCCCACCATCACGCCGCCCAGCGGGATGTAGCCCGAGGTCACGCCCTTGGCGAAGGTCATCAGGTCGGGGCGAAAGCCCAGCGTTTCGCAGCCGAACCAGTGGCCGGTGCGCCCGAAGCCGCAGATGACTTCATCGGACACCAGCAAGATGCCGTACTTGTCGCAGATGCGCTGGATTTCGGGCCAGTAGGTGGCTGGCGGCACGATGACGCCGCCGGCGCCTTGCACCGGCTCGCCGATGAAGGCCGCCACCTTGTCGGCACCGATCTCGAGGATCTTGGCCTCGAGCCAGCCGGCGGCTTCGAGGCCGAAGCGGTCGCGGCTGGCTTGCTCGTCCTCGGGCGACAGCGGCTGCGGGTTGGCACCGCGGCCGAGCGCGAACCAGAACGGCTGCTCGATGTGCACGATGCCCGGAATCGGCAAGCCGCCTTGCGCGTGCATGTCAGCCATGCCGCCGAGCGACGCGCCGGCCATGGTGGAGCCGTGATACGCGTTGTGACGGCTGATGATCACGCTGCGCTGGGGCTGGCCGAGCACGTCCCAGTAGCGGCGCACCATGCGCACCACGGTGTCATTGCCCTCGGAACCCGAGCCCGAAAAGAACACATGCTGGAACTGCGGCGGGGTGACCTCGGCGAGCAACTCGGCCAGCTCGATCGCCGGCGGCGTGGCGGTCTGGAAAAACGAGTTGTAAAAGGGCAGGGTGGTCATCTGCGCGGTGGCCGCATCGACCAGCGCTTGCTGGCCGTAGCCCACGTTGACGCACCACAGGCCGGACATGGCGTCGAAGATCTTGTGGCCCTCGCTGTCCCACAGGTAGAGGTTGTCGGCGCGGGTCATGACGCGCGAGCCCTTGGCGGCCAGCGCCTTG
>CAIVGK010000108.1 GCA_903905475.1 uncultured Burkholderiales bacterium
CCAGGTGCGGGCGTCGTCCGCCGAGCCGAGTTGCGCCGCGCGCACCGCAGCGCGTGAGGCCACGAAGGCGTCACGCCGATCGGCAGGGTCGAGTGCGGCCCAGGTGCGACGCAACTGGTCGATGTCGTGAGCGGTCTCCAGACACTCCATGGCCAGCGAGCGCAGCAGTCCGAGCCCGGCGCCCCTGGACAGGCCCTGGTGCTTGATGAGCAGGCGGGCGGTCTTCAGGCCTTCGTGGGGCTGCCTCGCCAGCCGTGAGGCTTGCAGCTTCAAGCGCAGCGCCTGCGTGCGACGCGCCACCCCGGCCGGCAGGTCGCCCAGCAGCGTCAGGCTGCGCGGCGCATCGCGGTCGTCGATGGCCCATTCGGCGGCCAGCAAGCGAGCGCCTTCTTCGGCCGAGCGCGCCGCCGAGTTGCCTTGGACGCGCTGGAAGACCCGCGCCAGCAGTTCGTCGCGGGTGCTGCGGTCTTGCAGCCGGTGGGCGCTGCCCGCGGCGAGCAGCAGCCCGAGCGCGCTGAACTCGGCGTCTTGCTGCAACTCGGGCGTGCCGTCCTGGATGGCGAGCGCGCGCTGGGCCGCGGCCTTCGAGCGACTGAATCGCCCGCAGAAGTACTGGGCCAGGGCCTCGCGCAGCGCGGCCTGGGCGCTGCGATCCCGCCGTGCCACGCGCCACAGGCGGGCGCGTTCAGGCAGACCCGTCAGGGCATTGACCGCATCGATCATCGACACCAGTGCAAAGCAGCTGCCCAGCAGCAGCAGCAAGAACAAGTTGAGCGACATGTCGAAGCGCCAGGTCCCCCCGTAGATGCTCACCAGGCCATCGTTGGCCCCCAGTGTCGATGACGCCACCACGGCCGCACCGAACAGCAAGATGAACCAGATGACCGTGCGCATCGTGGCCCGTGACCGATCAGCGACCGGCCGAGGCGGCCGCCAGCGCCACCAGCGTGTTGTCTGGCTTGGGCATCGCGACCTGTCGTGCCAGCGAGGCCACCTGACGCACCAGGTCGGTCGCCAGCACGGTGCGCCGTGAGCTGCGGTCGAAGTAGCGATCAAGCGCCGTCTGCACGACCTGCAGGTCGCGTTGCGCGGTGTCGAACTGGCGGCTCAGCAAGGCCAGCCGCGCATTGAGCAGCCGCAGCTTGACGTTCTCGCGCACGAAGAAGGCGTTGTCGGGGGCCAGCAAGATGGCCTCGGGGTGATCGATGCGCGTCACGCGGATGAGCGATTTCACTTCCAGCCACACGCGTTCGGAAATCGCCGTCCAGCTGGCATTCCAGGCGGGCCACCAGGTTGGCAGCACGCTCGGCGCGGGCTGCGCTGACGGTGTGGAGCGCGGCTCGGCGTTGGACAGCAGCGGCAGCTCGTCGATCAGGCGCACCGCCTCGTCGAGCTTGATGCTCAGGCTGGGGATGTCGGGCGCGCCCACCGATTTGACGCGGTCGAGATCGCGCGCAATGGCGCGGCGCACGCCTTCGAGCCGGGGCTGGTCGTAGCGGGCCAGCCGTTCGTCGGCCTGCTTGAGCATCGCCACCAGCGGCTCGGCGCTGCCGGTGATGGCGGTCTGCTGGATGGCCACGCGCAGGCCGGTGTCAATGTCGACGAGCAGGTTCTCGTCGCGCGAACGCGACAGCGAGCGCATCAGGTCCTCGAGCTGGCTGCGCTGGATCGCGACTTCGGCCACCCGGGCTTCGAGCAGCGCCACCTTGGCCGACGCGGCGAGCACGTTGTCTTGCGACTGCTTGGCCAGCAAGCGGGCCTCGGCGGCTTGCGAGCGGGATTCCTCGATGCGCTGAACCAGCTCTTTTTCGATGACGCTGACGCGCTGGCTCGTTCGCCAGGCGATGGTGAGGCTGACGCCGGCCACCACCGCCAGCACGGCGGCCAGTGCGTACCAGCCGCGCACGTCGCCGAGGCCCGATGCCGGGATGGCCGGTGTGTTGGGCGTGGCTGCATGGGGCAGCGCTGGCGCTGGCTCGGGGGGTTGTGCTGCGCTGGAGGTGTCGTTCACGATGGGTCAGATTGTAGGGAGGCCACCACGTCGGCCACGCCGGGCCGCACCAGCCTGACCGACGCAAAACCAGCGTGCTGCGCGGCGCTGGCGATGCGCGGATGGGTGGCCAGCGCACGCGCTCCGGCGGGCAGTGGCATCGCCGGGTTCGACTGCCGCAGATGGCGCATCAGGTGGTCGATCGACTCGGAGCTGCTGAACACCCACAGGTGCTCGTCGGGTTGCGCCAGCGCCAGGGTCAGTCGGGTGAGCGCGGGTGCGTCCCAGTCGGGTTCGGTGCGCCGGTAGGCCGCGATGAGGTTCACCGTGGCGCCGTGCCCGCGCAAGGTGTCGGCCAGCCATTCGCGCCCACCGTCGCCACGCACGATCTGCACCGTCGCGCCATGCCAGTCGAGCTGGCGCAGCCGCTGCTGCCACAGCGATTCGGAATCGAACTGGGCGCTGTCGGCCGCTGGCTCGACGATCTGCGCCGCAGTCAGGCCACCAGCCCGCAGCGCCGCGGTGGTGCCGGGCCCGGTCGATCCCGCCATCACGCCGTCGGGCCAGCGCGCGTCGGCCGGGCGCATCGCAAAGAAGTGAGCCACTGCATTGGCGCTCACGAAAAAGACCAGCCGGTTGACGCCGAGTTGCCGCCAGGTGGTGGCAACGGGTTGGCCATCGAGCGGCGCGCAGATGCGAATCAACGGCAGCGCGACCGCGTCGACGCCGTGGGCGGCGAGCGCTTCGACCCAAGAGGCAGCCTGCGCGGCAGGTCGGGTGACGATGACGCGCATGGATCAGCTCCTTGGGGCCTGCGCGGGCCGCGGTGAGGCGGGCGACGTGCCCGCAGCGATCACACGCAGGACAGGTAGGCGGCCGCGCCCGCGTCGCGCAAGGTGGCGGCCGCGCGTTCGCCCAGCGCACGCGCCTCGGCCTCGTTGGTGACCGCGCCACGCACGTCGGCCCACAGCAGCGGTGCGGCGGCGTCTTCAGGGTGGCCGACTGCTGCGCGCAGGCTCAGCTCGCTGCCTTGCCACACCGCGTGCGCGGCCAGCGGCATGCTGCAGCTGCCGCCCAGCGCGCGCGACACCGCGCGCTCGGCGTGCACGGCCAAAAAGGTGGGGGTGTGGATCAGCGAGGCCAGCGTGCGGCGCAGTTCGGTCGCGTCGCTGCGCACCTCGAGACCGAGCGCGCCCTGGCCGGCGCACGGCAGCATTTGATCGGTCGGGAACTCGCTGCGGATGCGCGCGGCCAGGCCGAGCCGCTTGAGGCCTGCGGCCGCCAGCACGATGGCGTGGTACTGGCCTTCGTCGAGCTTGCGCAGCCGGGTGTCGAGGTTGCCGCGCAGCGGCTCGATCAGCAGGTCAGAGCGCAGCGCACGCAGCTGGACCACCCGGCGCAGGCTCGAGGTGCCCACGCGCGCGCCTTTCGGCAGATCGGCCAGCGAGGCGAAATCATTCGACACGAAGGCATCGCGCGGGTCTTCGCGCTCCATCACGGCGGCCAGCTCGAAGCCGGCCGGCAGGTCCATCGGCACGTCCTTGAGCGAATGCACGGCGAGTTGCGCGCGGCCTTCTTCGAGGGCGGTTTCCAGCTCCTTGACGAACAGGCCCTTGCCGCCGACCTTGGACAGCGTGCGGTCGAGAATCTCGTCGCCTCGCGTGGTCATGCCGAGCAGTTGAACGTGCAGACCGAAGCGGTCTTGCAGCAGGTCGCGAACATGTTCGGCCTGCCAGAGTGCGAGCCGACTTTCGCGCGTGGCGATGATGATGTGTGAGGTCATGCAAGATCCTAGCAGGCGCACGTCTTGCTGCGCCTCGTGAGAAATCCCAGATCCGGCC
>CAIVGK010000109.1 GCA_903905475.1 uncultured Burkholderiales bacterium
CAGACAGGACTTCATGGCAGATGAACCTTCCCGAGGGGCAGTCGAACCGACCTGAGACCCCGTGGCATTGATGACACGCAAGGCGCGCTTGCACAGACAACGCCTTCGGGGCCCGTGCCGCTGACACGCCATGCGTTGATGCCACGGCCAGACGCTGCGCCGCCGTGGCGGGCCCCGCCGCCGGCATCAATCGTCGCTGCGGTCGTCGAGATCGGGAAACAGCACGCTCGTGTAGCCGAACTGCCGCAAGTCGCGCACGCGCATCGGGTAGAGCTTGCCGATCAGGTGATCGCATTCGTGCTGCACCAGCCGGGCGTGAAAGCCCTCGGCCTCGCGCTCGATGCGCTGGCCGCTCGCGTCGAACCCCTCGTAGCGGATGCGCGCAAACCGCGGCACCACGCCGCGCAAGCCGGGCACCGACAGGCAGCCCTCCCAGCCGTCTTCCTCGGCGTCGTCAAGCGGCGTGATCTGCGGGTTGATCAGCACCGTGAGCGGCACCGCGTCGGCGTCGGGGTAGCGCTCGGTGTGGTCGAAGCCGAACACCACCAGCGCCAGATCGACCCCGATCTGCGGCGCGGCCAGCCCGGCGCCGTGGGCGACGCGCATGGTGTCGAACATGTCGACCACCAGGCGCTCGAGCTCGCGGGTGCCAAACGCGGTGACCGGCCGGGCCACGCGCAGCAGCCGGGCATCGCCCATCTTGAGGATCTCGCGCACGCTCATGCCGGCTCCGCCGGTCGGTCGTTCGGGATCGCCACGCCGGCGCCCAGCATCGCCAGCAGCGCGGCTTCGTCGAGCACCGGCACGCCGAGTTCTTGCGCCTTGTCGAGCTTGCTGCCGGCCTCGGCGCCGGCGACCACGAAGTGCGTCTTTTTCGACACCGAGCCGGCCACCTTGCCGCCGGCCGCTTCGATCAGGTCGCGCGCGGCATCGCGGCTCATCGTGGGCAAGGTGCCGGTGAGCACGAAGGTCAGTCCGGCCACGCCGGCGATGCCCACCGGCTGCGTGCCGCTGCCTTCTTCCCAGGTGATGCCCGCGGCGCGCAGCTGCTCGACGATCTCGCGGTGGTGCGGCTGATCGAAGAAGCTGCGCACGCTGTGCGCGACCACCGGGCCGACGTCCTTGACCTCGAGCAGCTGCGCCTCGCTGGCGTCCATGAGGCGGTCCATCGAGCCGAAGTGGCGCGCCAGGTCCTTGGCGGTGGTCTCGCCCACATGGCGGATGCCCAGCGCGAACAAGAAGCGCGGCAGCGTGGTGCGCCGGCTCGCCTCCAGCCCGGCCAGCAGGTTGGCCGCGCTCTTTTCGCCCATGCGCTCGAGCGCGCTCAGCTTGGCCAGCCCCAGCGTGTACAGCTCGGGCAGCGTGCGGATCAGGCCGGCTTCGACGAGCTGGTCGACCAGCTTGTCGCCCAGGCCTTCGACGTCCATCGCGCGGCGTCCGGCAAAGTGCAGGATGGCTTCCTTGCGCTGCGCCGGGCAGGTCAGGCCGCCGGTACAGCGCCAGTCGACCTCGCCTTCCTCGCGGGCGATCGGGCTGCCGCACACCGGGCACTGGCCGCCCAGCCGCTGGTACAGATCGAACGGCTCGCCACGTGCCGCGGCGTCGGCCGCCGGCGCGGATTCATGCACCACGCCGACCACCTGCGGGATCACGTCGCCGGCGCGCCGCACGATCACGGTGTCGCCCACGCGCACGTCGCGGCGGCGCACCTCGTCTTCGTTGTGCAGCGTGGCGTTGCTCACCGTGGTGCCGCCCACGAACACCGGCTCGAGCTTGGCCACCGGCGTGAGCTTGCCGGTGCGTCCGACCTGGATGTCGATGCCCAGCAGCCGTGTCATCTGCTCTTGCGCCGGGTACTTGTGCGCCACCGCCCAGCGCGGCTCGCGCGTCACGAAGCCCAGCCGCTGCTGCAGCGCGCGGTCGTTGACCTTGTAGACCACGCCGTCGATGTCGAACGGCAAGCCATCGCGCTTGGCACCCACCGCCGCATGAAAGGCGACCAGCCCGTCGGCCCCTGGCACCACCGCGCGCTCGTCGCACACCGGCAAGCCCATGGCCGCCAGCGCATCGAGCAGCGCGCTGTGGGTGGCCGGCAACGCGGCGTTGTCGGTACCCCAGCCTCGCACCTCGCCCAGGCCATAGGCAAAAAAGCTCAGCGGGCGACGCGCGGCGATCGCCGGGTCGAGCTGGCGCACCGCGCCGGCCGCCGCATTGCGCGGGTTGACGAACGTTTTCTCGTTCTTCGCGCCTTGGGCGATGAGTTCGCGCTGGCGCTCGTTGAGGGCTTCGAAATCGTCGCGGCGGATGTAGACCTCGCCGCGCACCTCGAGCACCTCGGCCTCCACCCCGCGCAGCCGGCGCGGGATCTGCGCGATGGTGCGGATGTTTTGCGTGACGTCCTCGCCCGTCTCACCGTCACCGCGGGTGGCGGCTTGCACCAGCACGCCTTGCTCGTAGCGCAGGTTCATCGCCAGGCCGTCGAACTTCAGCTCGGCGGCGTATTCGACCGGCGGGTCGACCTCGGTGAGCGCGAGTTCGCGGCGCACCCGCGCGTCAAACGCGATGGCGCCGCTGGCTTCGGTGTCGGTCTCGGTGCGAATCGACAGCATGGCCACCGCGTGGCGCACCGGCACGAAGCCGTCGAGCACGCCGCCGATCACGCGCTGCGTGGGCGAATCGGGCGTGCGCAGCGCGGGCTGCGCCGCCTCGATCGCCTCGAGCTCCTGGTACAGCCGGTCGTACTCGGCGTCGGGAATGGCCGGCGCGTCGAGCACGTAGTAGCTGTGCGCGTGGCGCTGCAGCAGCGCGCGCAACTCGGCGGCGCGCTGGGTGATGTCGGGCGCGCTCATCGGGCCGGACCCCTCGGCGATGGCGCCACTCAGCTGAACAGCCGGCGCGCCGCGGCCGAGCCGGCCGCCAGATCGCGGCTTTGCAGCGCTTCGTGCAGCCGCACCAGCTCGCCATCGATGAAGGCGAAGCCCTCGAGCGTGAGCGGCTGGCCGCGGTCATCGACCAGGCTGGCGTCGAGGTCGCGTGCCAGGCCCAGCGCACTGGCCTGCCAGGCCGCGAAGGGTGCCTTGGCCGCATCGGTCTGCGCCACGTCGAAGCCCAGCGTCAGCTCGCGCAGCGCAGCCTGGTTGGGGTCGTCGGACAGCGCGGCCTGCGGGTCGAAGTTGAGGGTGAGCACCGGCGGCGCATCGTCTTCGTCCGACGGCAGCACCAGCCGGCCCGGCAACACACCCGGCACGAAGCCGTGGTGCGACGCTTGCTGCACCACGTAGCCCACGCTCCAGGCCGTGGAGCGCGCGCGCAGCTGCAGCACCATCTGCGCGTCGTGGTCGCCGGCAAAGGCGTCGAGTTCGCGGGCACGCCCGGCCACATCGAGCATGTCGGGGAAGTCGGCCATGGCGCCCACCGCCTCGGCGAAGTCCTGCAGCTTTTGCACGAACTCGGAGTATTCGATTTCGTTGAGCGCGCCGCTGCGGTTGGCCAGCTGCAAGCCGGCCTGCAGCTCGCCGTAGCGCTGCCCCGCTGCAGGCGACTCCCATTCGCCGTCGTCGGTGTTCAGCCCTTCGATGAAGAACGGCTTGCTGCCCGCGCGTCGGCTGCCCGGCAGGTGCGACAGCACCGCCTCGCCGCTGAGCGGCGACTCCAGCGTGAGCGGCACCACCACATCGATCAGCGCATCGACGCGCGGCAGCACGCGCCGGCGCAGCGAGCGCCCGGCCACCGCGCTGTCGAGCGGGACAGCGCCCTCGCCCAGGCCCGGCGTGCTGCGGCCCTCGGGGTCTTCGAAGTTCGGTGGCTCGCCGGGCACGGTGTCGTCGGCCTCGGCATGCGCCACGTCGCCCATCACCGGATCGCGGTGCTCGGCGCGCGCATCGGTCGATTCGGCCTTCTTCGGGCTGGCCCGGCGGGCCTGCCACGCCCCATGGGCGATCACGGCAACGAGCGCCACGCCGCCCATCACCGCCAGCGCGAGGGTGAGGTTGCTGCTCATGCGGTCTCCGCCAGGTTGACGGCTGCGGCCATGTCGACCGCCACGATGCGCGAGACCCCTTGTTCCTGCATGGTCACCCCGATGAGTTGCACGGCCATTTCCATGGCGATCTTGTTGTGGCTGATGAACAGGAACTGCGTGCTCTTGGACATTTCCTGCACGAGCCGCGCGTAGCGCTCGGTGTTGGCGTCGTCGAGCGGCGCATCGACCTCGTCGAGCAGACAAAACGGCGCCGGATTGAGCTGGAAGATGGCGAACACCAGCGCGATCGCGGTGAGCGCCTTCTCGCCGCCCGACAGCAAGTGGATGGTGCTGTTCTTCTTGCCAGGCGGCTGCGCCATGACCTGCACGCCGGCATCGAGGATCTCGTCGCCGGTCATCACCAGCCGGGCCTGGCCGCCGCCGAACAGGGTCGGGAACATGCGCCCGAAATGCTCGTTGACCTGGTTGAAGGTGTGGCCCAGCAGGTCGCGCGTTTCGAGGTCGATCTTGTGGATGGCGCCTTCGAGCGTGGCGATGGCGTCCATCAGATCGGCGTTTTGCGCATCGAGGAACGACTTGCGTTCGCGCGAGGTGGTGAGCTCGTCGAGCGCGGCCAGGTTGACCGCCCCGAGCGCGGCGATCTCGCGGTTGATGCGGTCGATCTCGGCTTGCAGCCCGGCCAGGCGCACGCCGCCTTGTTCGATGCCTTGCGACAGCGCCTCGAAGTCGACCTCCGCGGCCACCAGCTGCTCGAGGTACTGCGCACCGCCCAGTTGGGCGGCCTGCGCTTCGAGCTGCAGCGCGGTGATGCGATCGCGCAGCGGCTGCAGGCTTTGCTCGTGCACCAGCCGCTGCTCGTCGGCGCGACGCAGCCGCGCGGTGAGGTCGTCGTAATCGCTGCGCCGCGCACCCAGCGCCGACTCGCGCTCGAGCTTGAGCGCCAGCGCGTCTTGCAACCCGCTTTGCGCCGACGCATCGTTGAAGCGCAGCAGTTCTTCGTCAAGCTGCGCCTGGGTGACGGCGTTGGCCGCGACTTGCTGCACGGCGGTCTCGATGCTGCGCTGCAGCTCGCCACGGCGCGCGGTCAACGAACGCAGCGCGAACTGCGACTCCTGCGCCTCGCGCTCAAGCGTGCGCAGCTGCTCACGGGCGTCGGCCAGCGAGCGCTCGGCGGCGATCACCGCGTCGTCGAGTTCGGCGTGGCGCTCTTGCTGGGTGGCCAGTTCGATGTCGAGTTCCTCGAAGCGTGCTTCGCCGATGGCGCGGCGCTCGTCGAGTTCTTCCAGCCGGGCATCGACCTCGGCGAGTTCCTCGCCCAGCTGGGCCGCGCGTGCGGTGGTCTGCGCGTCTTGCTGCTGCAGGCGCAGCAGCTCGACTTGCAGCCGGTGCGCCTGGCCTTGCGATTCGGTCGCCTCGCGCCGGGCACTGGCCAGCTGCGCCGATGCCGCGCTGTAGGCTGCCTCGGCGCGCACCTGAGCGCCGCGGGCGTCTTCGGCGATCAGGGTTTGCGCGCGCAGCTGGCGGTCGAGGTTTTCGATGTCCTGAGCGCGTGCAAGCAGCCCCGACTGCTCGGAGTCGGGCGCGTAGAACGCCACCGCGTGCGCGCTCACCGCATGGCCTTCGCGGGTGATCACCAGCTCGCCGGCGGCCAGCCGCGATCGCGCGGCCAGCGCGTCGCCCAGGCTGTCGGCGGTGCGCACGCCGGCCAGCCAGTCGGCCAGCAGCGCGGCCAGGCCGGCGTCACCGATGCGCAGCCGCTCGGCCAGGTTCGACAGGCCGGCCGTCGCCGGCTGCGCCGCGGCGGCTGATGCGGCGGGCGGTGTGTAGAACACCAGCTTGGCCGGCGGCGCATCGGCGGCAAACGCCAGCAGCGTGTCGAGCCGGCCGACTTCGAGCGCATGCAGGCGATCGCGCAGCGCGGCTTCGAGGGCGGTCTCCCAGCCGGGTTCGATGTGGAGGCGCGTCCACAAGGCGGCCAGGCTGTCGAGCCCGTGGCGGGCCAGCCACGGACGCAGCTTGCCTTCGGTTTGCACTTTTTCCTGCAAGGCGCGCAAGGCGTCGAGCCGCGCGCGCAGGTCGGCCTGACGGCCGGCCTGCGCATTGAGTTCGCTCTGCGCGGCACGGCGCGCCTCATCGAGCGCGGGCACTTGCTCACCGAGTTCGGCCAGCCGCTCGTCGGCCAGCGCGCGCGCTTCGTCGGCGCTGGCCGACTGCTCGCGCAGCTGCTCGAGCCGCTCGAGGTCGGGCGCGGCGAGCTGGCCTTTTTCACTGGCGAGCTTGTCGCGGCGGGCGGTGTGCTGGCGGCGCTGGTCTTCGAGGTTGCGGCTGTCGCTGGCGAGCAGCTGGATTTGCTGCTGCACGCCCGCCACCGCCGAGCGCTGCGCGCCGGTGGCGACTTGCGCGCTGCGCAGCGCGTCTTCGAGCCCGGGCAGCCGGTCGGCCTGGTCTTCAGCCTGCGCGGCGAGCACCTCGCTGCGTTCGTCGGCCGCGGCCATCTGTTCGGCGAGCTGCTCGAGCTCGAAG
>CAIVGK010000110.1 GCA_903905475.1 uncultured Burkholderiales bacterium
GAGTTGCACGAACGCATCGACCTCGGCCATCGACACGCGCTCAACGCCGGGAAGCGCCGAAGCACCTGCCGACAGCGTGCGATGGGCTTCGACCAACCGGGGAATGACTTCAGCTTCGAGTGTTTTCACAAGCTGGGTCATCCGTTCTTCGGCCGCAGGGCGGGCCATCCGCTCCTGTATCCAGGTGGGCGAGTCGGTGTTGAAGGGCAGCCGATGCGACTGCTGCCAGCACTCGCTGACGTTGCCGTCCGAGGATGCATCTTCAGTATTTGAAGGCAATGCACCGGGGGTGAAGCGGGACATGGGGTGACTCCAGGCGGGGCGCACACGCGAACTGCTATGCGAGAGTGGTTGCTGGGGCTGCACTGCACCCGACTGAACCAGCCAGGTGCCGCGGCCGTCGGATTGACACGCCGCCCGACGCGCCAAGGTGACACTTTCGTCCAGCTCGTCGGGTGGCGCAGGATGCACGAGCCCGCCCGCCGTGTCCACCCCGCAACTACCCATGCCGGTACCAAGCCTTGCATGTCCCGCCCCGGAAGACCACGAAGCGGGGCGCCGCGCAGGAGCCGCCGCCCGCCCTGGCTTCGCCGCGCGCGAATCCCCAGGCTGGTGAGCTGGCTCGCCCGCGTTGCTGCGTGCGGCTGGCATGTCGGGCTCGAGTGGCGATGACATTGCAAAACCTGGCACCCGTGTTGTGAAGGCGCTCCCACCCCGGGATGCACCAACTGGTTGGACCGAACCGCCCATTCAGGGGCTTTCAGCCATGGGTCCGATGATCAATCTCGAATCCAATAGTGTCAATATGAATTTACGTCAATCTGGATTGACAAGTGCCAGGTGTCCGTCTAAATTCATTCGAAGCAGGTCGCAATTTCTTTCGAGGATGTAGATGTACGAACGCGGGCCCCAGTTGAATGCGAGACGCCCCCTGTACACGCCGCAGGAGCGCGTTCGCCGCGACTCGACAGTCTGGACACTGGTTCAGGGCATCCTGGCACCGGTGCAGTTTCTGGTGTTTCTGGTGAGTGTGTGCCTCGTGCTGCGTTTCATCGCCACTGGCGAAGGCCTCGCCGCCGCCACCGCCTCGGTGGTCATCAAGACCCTGACGCTTTACACCATCATGATCACCGGCTGCATCTGGGAAAAGGTGGTCTTCGACTGCTACCTGTTCGCCCCGGCCTTCTTCTGGGAAGACGTGTTCAGCATGCTCGTGCTGACGCTGCACACCGCGTACCTGCTGGCGCTTTACACCGGTGCGCTGACGCCGCTCGAGCAGATGTACCTGGCGCTGGCGGCCTACGCGACCTATGCCATCAACGCTGCACAGTTCATCTGGAAGCTGCGCATGGCCCGGCTCGACATGGCACAGCGCGATGCCGTGGCCCTGCAAGGCGGGTTGGCCACATGAGCGCCGTCATCCCCATTCGTGAAGCGGCGTCCGGCTGCGGCGAGGCACCGGTGCTGCGCGAACGCGGCCAGCGCGAAGTGTTTTGCGGACTGACCGGCATCATCTGGTTGCACCGCAAGATCCAGGATGCATTTTTTCTGGTGGTCGGCTCGCGCACTTGCGCTCACCTGATCCAGTCGGCCGCCGGCGTCATGATCTTCGCCGAGCCGCGATTCGCCACAGCCATCATCGACGAGCGCGATCTGGCCGGGCTGGCCGACTGCAATGACGAACTCGACCGCGTGGTGACGCGCTTGCTCGAGCGCCGCCCCGAGATCAAGCTGCTGTTCCTGGTGGGATCGTGCCCGTCGGAAGTCATCAAGCTCGACCTGTCGCGCGCGGCCTCGCGGTTGTCGGGCCGCTTTTCACCCGACGTGCGGGTGCTCAACTATTCGGGCAGCGGCATCGAAACCACCTTCACCCAAGGTGAGGACGCCTGCCTGGCCTCGCTGGTGCCCAGCCTGCCGGCCTTCAGCGCCACCGCACCGGCGTCGCTGATGGTGGTGGGTACGCTGGCCGACGTGGTGGAAGACCAGTTCTCCCGGCTGTTCGCCCAACTGGGCTTTGGCACCGACAAGCCCGCTGTGCGATTCTTTCCACCGCGCCGCGCTGACGACCTGCCCGAAGTCGGCCCGAACACGAAGTTCCTGCTCGCCCAGCCCTTTCTGGCCGACACCGCGCGCGCGCTCGAAGGCCGCGGCGCCGAGCGCTTGGCCGCTCCGTTCCCGCTGGGCGTCGAAGGCACCACCGCCTGGCTGCGCGCCGCGGCACAGGCCTTCGGCGTGGATGCCGCCACCTTCGACCAGGTGACGGCCGCCGGCCGCGAGCGCGCCACCAACGCCCTCGCCCGGCACCGGCTGCAACTGGCGGGCAAGCGGGTGTTCTTCTTTCCCGACTCGCAGCTCGAGATCCCGATCGCTCGCTTTCTGGCTCGCGAACTGGGCATGCACCTCGTCGAGGTCGGCACGCCGTACCTGCACCGCCAGCACCTGGCCGAAGAGCTCGACATGCTGCCCGCCGGCACGTTGCTGTCAGAAGGCCAGCACGTCGAAAACCAGCTCGATCGCTGCCGCGAAGTCAGACCTGACATCGTGGTGTGCGGTCTCGGTCTGGCCAACCCGCTCGAGGCCGAAGGCATGACCACCAAGTGGGCGATCGAGCTCGTCTTCACCCCCATCCACGGCTACGAACAGGCCGCCGATCTGGCGGAGCTGTTCGCCCGGCCGCTCGTTCGTCGCATGAAGCTCGTCGCCTGACGCAGGCCGGAAAGCAGCAGACCATGCAGTTGACGCTCTGGACCTACGAAGGCCCGCCCCACGTTGGCGCGATGCGCATCGCCACCGCCATGGAAGGGGTGCATTACGTCTTGCACGCGCCTCAGGGCGACACCTACGCCGACCTGCTGTTCACCATGATCGAGCGCTTGCCCAAGCGCCCGCCGGTGACCTACACCACCTTCCAGGCCCGCGATCTGGGTGGCGACACGGCCGAGCTGTTCAAGACGGCGGCGCGTGAAGCCTACGAGCGCTTCAAGCCCGCAGCCATGATGGTCGGCGCCTCGTGCACGGCCGAACTGATTCAGGACGATCCGGGCGGCCTGTGCAAGGCACTGGATCTGCCGGTGCCCGTGATCGCCCTCGAGCTGCCCTCTTACCAGCGCAAGGAAAACTGGGGCGCCTCGGAAACTTTCTACCAGATGGTGCGCGCGCTGGCCGGGCCCAATGCGCCGGTGCCGGGCACTCCGAAGGCGCAGCGGGTGGCTGGCGCACGGCCTCGCTGCAACATCCTGGGCCCCTCGGCGCTGGGTTTCCGGCACCGCGATGACCTGCGCGAGATCACCGCCTTGCTGCTGCAAATGGGCATCGACATCAACGTGGTCGCCCCGCTCGGCGCCACACCGGCTGATCTGGCTCGCCTGGGCGAAGCAGACTTCAACGTGGTGCTCTATCCCGAAATCGCCGCCCTCACGGCGTCGTGGCTGAACCGCACTTTCGGCCAGCCCGCGACCAAGACGATCCCGATCGGCGCCGGCGCCACGCGCGACTTCATCCGTGAAGTGGCTCAACTGGCCGACATCGACGCCACCACGGTGCTCGCCAGCGCCGACTCGCGCGCCACCTGGTACGCCAAATCGGTGGACTCGACCTACCTCACCAACAAGCGCGTGTTCGTGTTCGGCGACGCCACCCATGCGGTGGCGGCTGCCCGCGTCGCGAGCGAGGAAATGGGCTTCAAGGTGGTGGGCATCGGCACCTACGCCCGCGAGTTCGCCCGCGAGGTGCGTGAGGCTGCCAAGCTGTATGACGTCGAAGCGCTGATCAGCGACGACTACCTCGAAATCGAGGCCCGGATCTCCGAGCTGCGGCCCGAACTGGTGCTGGGCACCCAGATGGAGCGTCACATCGCCAAGCGTCTGGGCATCCCCTGCGCGGTGATTTCAGCGCCAGTGCATGTGCAGGATTTCCCCGCTCGCTACTCGCCGCAGATGGGATTCGAAGGCGCATGCGTGCTGTTCGACACCTGGGTGCACCCGCTCATGATGGGCTTGGAAGAACACCTCATCGGCATGTTCCGTGGCGACTTCGAGTTCCATGAGGACGCCGCCCCATCGCACCTGGGCGGCCACGGCGATGCCCGCGCCAACCGGGAGTCGGCAGCGCCAGCCGCCCCGGCCAGCGCGACGGCGAGCGAACCGGCTCAGGCCAACGAGGCCCTCGCACCCGCCAGCACCGAGCCCGCCACCGCCACGGTCGCCACCTGGGCACCCGAGGCCGAAAAAGAGTTGCGCAAGATCCCGTTCTTCGTTCGTGGCAAGGCCAAGCGCAACACCGAGCGCTATGCCCAGGAACGAAGCGTGCCGCTGATCACTGTCGAGACCCTCTATGACGCAAAAGCCCACTTCGGCAGCTGAGGCTCGCACCGCAGCGGCACACACGCCGGTGCGTGTGGTCGTGGTCACGATGGACACCCATCTGGCCAGCGCCACCGGCCGTGCCCGCGGCCCCTTGTCGCGCGAATTGCCGGGGCTGCAGTTGTCGTTGCACGCGGCATCCGAATACGCCGCCAGTCCCACCGCCTTGGCGCGCTGCAAGGCCGACATCGCGCAGGCCGACATCATCGTGGTGGGCATGCTGTTTCTCGAGGACCACTTCCTGCCGGTGATGGAAGACCTGCGGGCGCGTCGCCCCCATTGCGACGCCATGATCTGCATGATGTCGGCCAGCGAGGTGGTCAAGCTCACGCGTGTGGGCAACTTCGACATGGAAAAGCCCGCCAGCGGGCCGATGGCGCTGCTGAAGAAGCTGCGCGGTAACAAGGAAAAGAGCGCCACCGGCGGCGCGGCGCAAATGAAGATGCTGCGCCGCATTCCGCAGATGCTGCGCTTCATTCCCGGCACCGCCCAGGACGTGCGCGCCTATTTCATGACGATGCAGTACTGGATGGGCGGCTCCGACGAGAACGTGCTCAACCTGGTGCGCCACGTGGTGGACCGCGGTGCCGACGGCGCGCGCCGCGTGCTGCGCGGACTCGCCAAGATTCCAGCGCCGATCGAGTACCCCGAGGTCGGCGTCTATCACCCGCGTCTGGCCTCCCGCTTTGCCACCGAAGCGGCCGCACTGCCCAAGCCGGCGGCCGGCGGCACGGCTGGCACGGTCGGCGTGCTGATGCTGCGCTCGTACCTGCTGTCGAACAACGCCGGCCACTATGACGGCGTGATCGCGGCGCTGGAGTCGCGCGGCCTGCGCGTGATCCCCGCCTTCGCGGCCGGGCTCGATTCGCGCCCCGCCATCGAGGCGTTCTTCGTCAAGGACGGCCACGTCGTCGTCGATGCGGTGGTCTCGCTCACCGGTTTTTCGCTGGTCGGTGGCCCGGCCTACAACGACTCCAAGGCGGCTGCCGATGTGCTGGCGCGGCTCGATGTGCCGTACCTCGCGGCCAACCCGGTCGAGTTTCAGACCCTCGACCAGTGGGGCGGCTCGGACCGCGGCTTGCTGCCGGTCGAGAGCACCATCATGGTGGCGATCCCCGAACTCGACGGCGCCACCGGACCGATGGTGTTCGGCGGGCGCCCCGGCGCCGCAGGCGTGACCTGCACCGGCTGTCACCACGCCTGCACCTTCAGGGCCACCGACACCGCGCAGGACATGCACTCGTGCCCCGAGCGCGCCCTGATGCTGGCCGCGCGCATCGCCAAGCTGGTGGCGCTGCGCCGCAGCGAACGCGCAGCGCGCAAGGTGGCCATCGTCATCTTCAACTTCCCGCCCAACGCCGGCAACATCGGCACCGCCGCGTACTTGTCGGTGTTCGAGTCGATGTTCCACACGCTGGTCGCCATGAAGGCCCAGGGCTACAGCGTCGACCTGCCCGACAGCGTCGATGCGCTGCGCGACGGCATCCTCCAGGGCAACGCTGCCCAGTACGGCGCGGACGCCAACGTGCACGACCTGATTGCCACCAGCGACCACGTGCGTCGCGAGCGTTGGCTGGCTGAAATCGAGGCCCAATGGGGCCCGGCACCGGGGCGTCAGCTCAACAACGGCAGCTCGATCTTCGTGCTCGGCAAACAGTTCGGCAACGTGCTGGTCACCGTGCAGCCCGGCTTTGGCTACGAAGGCGACCCGATGCGGCTGCTGTTCGAAAAGGGCCACACGCCGACGCACGCGTTCTCGGCCTTCTACCGCTACCTGCGCGAGGATTTCAAGGCGCACGCGGTGCTGCACTTCGGCACCCACGGCGCGCTCGAGTTCATGCCGGGCAAGCAAAGCGGCATGAGTGGCGCGTGCTGGCCCGATCGCCTGATCGACGACCTGCCCAACATCTACCTCTACGCCTCGAACAACCCGTCCGAAGGTGCGATCGCCAAGCGCCGCTCGGGTGCCACGCTGGTCAGCTACCTGACGCCACCGGTCAGCCAGGCCGGTCTGTACCGCGGGCTCAATGAGTTGAAGGGTTCGATCGAGCGCTGGCGCGGCATGGAACCCGGCGCTTCTGACCGTGCAGACCTCGCGGCGCTGATCCAGTCGCAAGCCGCCGCGCTCGACCTGACCGACGCCGAGCCGGCCTGGGTGCTCGCGCCAGCCTCCGAGTCAGCCCACACCATCGACGCCTGCGTGGCCCGCCTGGCCGAACAGGTGCTCGAGCTGGAATACACGCTGATTCCGCACGGCCTGCACGTGGCCGGGCGCGCGGCCAGTCCCACCGAGCGCGTGGACATGCTGATGTCGATCGCCGATGCGTCGCACGGCATGCGCCTGGAGCGCGGCACGGTCGAAGCCCTGGTGGCCGGCGACAGCATCGAGCGCGCACTCGACACCACCGGTCTCGCGCACGACGACGCCACGCTCGAGCTGATGCGCGAACTCGCCCGCATCGACACGCTCCTGACCGAGGAAACCGAAGTCGCCGGCCTGCTGCACGCGCTCGACGGTCGTTTCATCCGCCCGGCGCCTGGCGGCGACATCCTGCGCACGCCGGCCGTGCTGCCCACCGGACGCAACATCCACGGCTTCGATCCGTTCCGCATTCCCAGCAGCTTCGCCGTCAAGGATGGCGCCAAGCAGGCCCAGCTGCTGCTCGAGCGCCACATCGCCGACGGCAACCCGCTGCCCGAGTCGATCGCCATGGTGCTGTGGGGCAGCGACAACCTCAAGAACGAAGGCTCGCCCATCGCCCAGGCACTCGCGCTGATGGGCGCACTGCCGCGCTTTGACAGCTACGGCCGCATCGCAGGCGCCACACTCATCCCGCTGGCCGAACTGGGTCGTGCGCGGGTCGACGTGGTGATCACGCTGTCGGGCATCTTCCGCGACCTGATGCCGCTGCAGATCAAGCTGCTGGCCGAAGCGGCCTTCCTGGCCGCGTCCGCCGAAGACGAGCCGCTCGAGCTCAACCACATCCGCCGGCATGCCCTGGCTTACCAGCAGGAACACGGCTGCACGCTCGAGATCGCCGCCTTGCGCGTGTATGGCAACGCCGAAGGCGCCTACGGCTCCAACGTCAACAACCTGATCGAGAGCAGCCGCTGGTCGGATGAGGGCGAACTGGCCGAGACCTACTCGCGCCGCAAGGGCTTTGCCTACGGGCGCACGGGCCGCGCGGTGCAGCAATCCGCGTTGATGCAAAGCATGCTGGCCGATGTGCAACTCACCTACCAGAACCTCGATTCGGTCGAACTCGGCGTGACCACGGTCGACAACTACTTCGACACGCTCGGCGGCATCACGCAGGCGGTCAAGGCGGCCAGCGGCGGCAAGACGCCACCGGTGTACATCGGCGACCAGACCAAGGGCGACGGCGCCGTGCGCACGCTGCGCGAGCAGGTCGCACTGGAAACCCGCACGCGCATGCTCAACCCCAAGTGGTACGAGGGCATGCTCGAGCACGGCTACGAAGGCGTGCGCCAGATCGAAGCTCACGTCACCAACACGATGGGCTGGTCGGCCACCACCGGCCAGGTCCAGCCCTGGGTCTACAAGCAGCTGACCGAGACCTTCATGCTGGATCCCGAGATGCGCGAGCGTCTCGCCAAGCTGAACCCCACCGCATCGGCCCGTGTCGCCAACCGACTGATCGAAGCGTCGGAGCGCAATTACTGGCAACCCGACGCCCAAACGCTTGAAGCCCTGCGCCGCGCAGGCGAAGAACTCGAAGACCGTCTCGAAGGCATTTACGAAGGAGCACCCGCATGAGCACCACCACCATTCCGGTTCCGGACATCAAGAACCCTGGCGTACGCAAGAACCTGCGTCTCGACGGCGAGGGCAGCGTCCAGGTCGAACTCGACCCCAACCTGAAGATCGGCACCGCCAAGGTGTTCGCGATCTACGGCAAGGGCGGCATCGGCAAGAGCACCACGTCGAGCAACCTGTCGGCCGCGTTCTCCAAGCTCGGCAAGCGCGTGCTGCAGATCGGCTGCGACCCGAAGCACGACTCGACCTTCACGTTGACCAAGAAGATGCTGCCCACCGTGATCGACGTGCTCGAGACGGTGGACTTCCACGCCGAGGAACTGCGCGTCGAGGACTTCGTGTTCCCGGGCTACAACGGCGTGATGTGCGTTGAAGCCGGTGGCCCGCCGGCGGGCACCGGCTGCGGCGGCTACGTGGTGGGTCAGACCGTGAAGCTGCTCAAGGAGCACCACCTGCTCGAAGACACCGACGTGGTCATCTTCGACGTGCTGGGCGATGTGGTGTGCGGCGGCTTTGCAGCGCCGTTGCAGCACGCCGACCGCGCGCTGATCGTCACCGCCAACGACTTCGACTCGATCTTCGCGATGAACCGCATCGTGCAGGCGATCGGCGCCAAGGCCAAGAACTACAACGTGCGGCTCGGCGGCGTGATCGCCAACCGCAGCCGCGAGACCGATCAGATCGACAAATACAACGCGAAGATCGGCCTGAAGCTCGCCGCGCACTTCCCCGACCTCGACGTGATCCGTCGCAGCCGGCTCAAGAAATCGACGCTGTTCGAGATGGAGTACTCGCCCGAGCTCGAGGCGGTGCAAAAGGAATACATGCGTCTGGCCGCTTCGCTGTGGCTGGGCACCGAGCCGATGAACGCCGTGCCCATGAAAGACCGCGACATCTTCGACCTGCTGGGTTTCGACTGATCCCGCGCCATCACTTGACGGACGACCGCATGGATCCCACGAGCTACACCGAACGCCGCAGCAAGATCGAGGACTACTTCGATCGCACCGCGGTGCAGGCCTGGGCGCGCCTGACCTCTGACGCGCCTGTCGGCCGCATTCGCGCCACGGTGCGTGCCGGCCGTGACCGCATGCGCGCCACCCTGCTGGGCTGGCTGCCCGCCGACATGACCGGCATGCGGCTGCTCGATGCCGGCTGCGGCACCGGCGCCCTGGCGGTCGAGGCGGCGCGGCGCGGCGCGCAGGTGCTGGCCATTGACCTGTCGCCCACGCTGATCGATCTGGCCCGCGATCGCCAGCCCGCCGAATTGACCACCGAACACAGCGCGGGTCGCATCGATTTCCGCGCCGGCGACATGCTCGATCCGGCCCTCGGCGAGTTCGACTATGTGGTCGGCATGGATTCGTTGATCCACTACCAGACGCCCGATGCGGTGCAGGTCGTGGCGGGGCTCGCCAAGCGCACACGCCGTGGCTTGCTGTTCACCTACGCGCCGAGCAATCCGGCACTGATCGCCATGCGTGCCGTGGGACGGCTGTTCCCGCGCAAGGACCGCGCGCCGTGGATCGAGCCGGTGGCCGAAGCCACGCTGCACCGCCTGCTGGGCGCCGACCCCGCGCTGCAGGACTGGCAGCGCGGGCGCACCGAGCGCATCGCGAGCGGCTTTTACACATCGCAGGCGCTGGAGCTGCTGCGCAAATGAAGTTCTTCGGCCTGTTCAGGATCCGTGCCCAGCAATGGAGGAATGTCGCGCCCGAATTTCTGCCTTTCGCGGATGCGGCCACCGATGACCTGCCGCTGAGCCGGCTGCTGCGCCTGTCCTTGTTTCAGGTCACGGTGGGCATGGCCACCGTGCTGCTGGTGGGAACCTTGAACCGCGTGATGATCGTCGAGATGGGCATGGCCGCCTGGATCGTCTCGCTGATGGTGGCGCTGCCGCTGGTCTTCGCACCGTTTCGCGCACTGGTGGGGTTCAAGTCCGACACCCACCGCTCGGTGCTCGGCTGGAAGCGCGTGCCCTACATCTGGATGGGCTCGTGGCTGCAGTTCGGCGGCTTCGCCATCATGCCGTTCGCGCTGATTTTGCTGTCGGGCGATTCGAACTTCGGCCCTTGGCTGGGCCAAAGCAGCTCGGCGCTGGCTTTCTTGCTGGTCGGCGCCGGCTCGCAGATCACCCAGACCGCCGGGCTGGCGCTGGCCACCGACATCGCCCCCGAAAAGGCACGCCCGCGCGTGGTCGCGCTGATGTACGTGATGCTGCTGCTCGGCATGGTCGCCAGCAGCCTGATCTTTGGCTACTTGCTGGCCGACTTCAACCAGGTGCGCCTGATCAAGGTGGTGCAAGGTGCTGCCGCAGTCACGCTGGTGCTGAACCTGGTGGCGCTGTGGAAGCAGGAAGTGCGCAACCCGGCCGGCACCGCAGCGAGCCTGGAGAGGCCCGATTTCGGCTCGAGCTGGAAGGCCTTTGCCGGCCAGGGGCGAACCGCGCGCTTCTTGCTGGCCGTGGCGCTGGGCACGGCGGCGTTCAACATGCAAGACATCATCCTCGAGCCGTACGGCGGCGAGGTCCTCGGCTTGAGCGTGGGCTCCACCACGTGGCTGACCGCGCTGCTGGCCGGTGGCGCACTGGCGGCCTTCGCGCTGGCCGCGCGGTGGCTCGGTCGCGGCATGGACGCGCACCGCCTGGCCGCACTCGGCCTGCTGATCGGTCTGGTGGCCTTTTCAGCCGTGATCTTCGCCGCGCCGCTGGGCTCGCCCCTGCTGTTTCGCGCGGGAGCCACCCTGATCGGACTGGGCGGCGGCCTGTTTGCCGTGAGCACGCTGACCGTGGCGATGGGCTTGGAGCAGCCGGGCCAGATCGGTCTGGCGCTGGGCGCCTGGGGCGCAGTTCAGGCCACCGCGGGCGGCTTGGCCGTGGCCCTGGGTGGCGCCTTGCGCGACCTCGTCTCGAATCTCGCCACCCACGGCACGCTGGGCCCCGTGCTGACCGATGCATCCATCGGCTACAGCGTGGTCTATCAGCTCGAAATCGGTTTGTTGTTTGCCACGCTGGTCGTCATCGGCCCGCTGGTTCGTTTTGCGGCGGAAAAAGAAACTCCGCGCGCCAAGTTTGGGCTGGCCGAATTCCCCGGCTGAAATATCTGTCAGAAAAAGAGGAGACCACACCATGGGCACTGGAGCCATCACCGGCTATATCGACGTCGCACAGATCGTTCTGTACATCTTCTGGATTTTCTTCTTCGGTCTGGTGTACTACCTCCAGATGGAGAGCAAACGCGAAGGCTTTCCGCTGGAAACGGTGCACCCCTGCGGGGCCACCGAGTACAGCCCGGGTTTCATCATGAAGCCCACGCCGAAGACCTTCAAGCTCGAGCACGGCGAAGCCGTCTCCTTCCCGAACGACTTGGTGTCGCCGCAAACGCTGCACGCCCAGCCGTTGCACCGCTACGCCGGTGCGCCGCTGGTGCCCACGGGCAACCCGATGCTCGACGGCGTGGGCCCTGGTGCCTATGCCGACCGCGCTGACGTGCCCGATGCCATGTGGCACGGCGAAGCGAAGATCGTTCCGTTGCGCGTGGCTGAAGGGTTTGGCGTTGCCGCCAACGACACCGACCCGCGTGGGCTGGAGGTCTTCGGCGCCGATGGCGAAGTCGGCGGCACGGTGGTCGATCTGTGGATCGACAAGATGGAAATGATGTTCCGCTACCTCGAGGTGGCCGTGACCACCGACGGCGTCCAGCGCATCGTCTTGCTGCCCATCAACTTCTGCCGCATCAGCCCGAACGGCGTCAAGGTTCGCTCGATCCTGAGCCACCAGTTCGCCCGCGTGCCCGTCACCCGCAGCCCGCTGCAGATCACCATGCTCGAAGAAGAAAAGGTGATGGCCTATTACGGTGCCGGCACGCTTTACGCCGAGCCGTCGCGACAGGAGTCGCTGGTATGAAGGTCCACTACGACGGCCACGAGCACGAGCACGAGCTCGAGCCGGCGTACGGCCTTCCAGAAGCCCTGCCCACCCATGAGCGGGTGCTTTGGCAAGGCTCGCCCGATTGGCGCGACCTCGCCCGTCGGGTGTTTTTCGTTCGCAAGCTGACGATCTACTTCGCGGCCATCTTGGCCATTCGCGCAGCGCTGGTGCTGTTCGATGGCGGCACCGCCATCGATGCCCTCAAGGCGGTGCTGCTGGTGGCCCCGCTGGCGGGGTTGGCGATCGGCACGGCGCTGGGACTGGCCGTCATGTCGGCGCGAACCACCGTGTACACCATCACCGACAAGCGGGTGGTCATGCGCATCGGCATCGTGCTGGGCGTGACCTTCAACCTGCCGTTCGGTCGCATTGCCACCGCCGGCTTCCGTGACGCGGGCCACGGCATCGGCGACATCACGCTGGCGCTGGCTGGCACCGACCGGATCGCCTATTTCCACCTGTGGCCGCATGCGCGACCCTGGCGGCTCAGCCGACCCGAGCCCATGCTGCGCTGCGTGCCTGACGTTCAAGCTGTCGGACAGCTGCTGGCCCGGGCCTGGAACGCGTCCACCGGTGCAGCCCTCGGCACTGCCGCGCACAGTCCTGAGCCTGCTCAGCCTTCAGGCTCGCTGCGTCCAGGCGTGGCCCAAGCAGCGCCCGTGGCGTCAAGCCGCTGGGACTCCGCCCTGACGCAAAGCGCCTGACCATGGAAGCCACCTTGGTCGACCCCGTACTGCCCCGCCGCGCACTGATCGCCATCGGCGGCGTGTTGCTCGCCACGGTGCTGAGCGTGGCTGCGGTGCGCCTGTCGGGCACCGACATCCGCACGCCCGACGCTCCCGTGATGCAAATGCGCGAACTGCGCTTTGAAGACCGCACCGATGGCAGCGTCGACGTGATCGACGCCACCACGCAGTCCGTGATCCACAACATGACCGGCGAGAACGGTTTTTTCCGCGGCTCGCTGCGTGGCCTGGCCCGCGAGCGCAAGCGCAACGGCATGGGCTCGGATCAACCCTTCCAGCTGATGGGCCACGCCGACGGGCGCCTCACGCTGCTGGACCCCACCACCGGTGCGCGCGTGGATCTGGGCTCGTTCGGGCCGACCAACGCCGCCGTGTTCGTCCGCTTCCTGAACGACAGCCCGGCACGGCGCTGACACCCAACTCCTTATTCGACACGGAGCCATTCATGACCACGATCGCCCAACGCGCACCGAACGAAGCGACCACCACCGCACTGCAGAACACGATGCTCACGCCGCGGTTCTACACGACCGACTACGACGCGATGGACCGCATCGACGTCACGCCCGTGCGTGCCCAGTGGGACACGCTGATGGCCGAGTTCCGCTCCGACTCCAACGTCGATCACTTCCAGCGCCCGGCCGACATGATGGCCGACTACTCGCAGATGCCGCCGGCGCTGCACAAGGAATTCACCGAGTTCATGATCAGTTCGGTGACCTCCGAGTTTTCGGGCTGTGTGCTCTACACCGAGATGAAAAAGCGCGTCACCAATCCTGACGTCAAGGAGCTGATGTCACTGATGGCACGTGACGAGAGTCGCCACGCCGGCTTCATCAACCAGTGGCTGAAGGACTTCGGCATCGGCGTCGATCTGGGCTTTCTGGTCAAGGCCAAGAAGTACACCTACTTCCGTCCGAAGTTCATCTTCTACGCGACCTACCTGTCCGAGAAGATCGGCTACGCGCGCTACATCGCGATCTACCGCCAGGTCGAGCGGCACCCCGAGCTGTGCTTCCACCCCATCTTCAAGTGGTTCGAACGCTGGTGCAACGACGAATTCCGCCACGGCGAGGCGTTTGCCCTGTTGATGCGCGCCGACCCCACGCTGCTCACCGGCGTCAACAAGCTGTGGATCCGCTTTTTCGTGCTGGCGGTGTACGCCACCATGTACGTGCGCGACCACCAGCGCCCCGAGATGCACGCGGCCATGGGTCTGAACCCCACCGAATACGACTACCAGGTGTTTCGCATCACCTCCGAGATCACCAAGCAGGTGTTCCCGCTGACGCTCAACATCGACGACCCGCGCTTTCGCGCCGGGCTCGAGAGGCTGCGCAAGATCTCGAACGCGATGGATGCGGCCACCGCGCAAGGCGGCGTGCTCAATGGCATCAAGAAGCTCGGCCTGCGGCTGGCCGCGGGCGCCACCTTCGCACGGCTGTTCTGCCTGCCTGCGCAGGCCAACGCACTGCCGGTCGACATCCGGGTGGCACCGGCCTGGTGAGGTAAAACCACCGGCTCCGTCCACCGCACAAACACCATGACCCAGTACGCGCTGCCACTGCTCTACACGCTGTTTGTGTGGTGGTTCAGCACGGGGGTCATCCTGTTTCTCAACGGCATGCCGAGCTGGACGTTCAAGTGGACGATGCTGGGCACGACCGTCGTGCTGGTGGCCGCGCTGATCGGCCTGGCCGCCACGCGTGACGACACGCGCATTGCCGGTGCGTACCTGGCATTCACCTGCGGCGTGCTGGTGTGGGCCTGGCAGGAAGTGGCGTTCTTGCTGGGCTACGTCACCGGGCCGCGTCGCACGCCTTGCCCCGTGGCCTCATCGGGCTGGGGTCGCGCGGGCCATGCCTTGATGGCGGTGCTGCACCATGAACTGGCGCTGGTGGTGCTGGGCGGTGCGGTGCTGGCCGTCACCTGGGGCGGCGACAACCCGACGGGCCTGTGGACCTTCATGATCCTGTGGGTCATGCGGCAAAGCGCCAAGCTCAATGTGTTTCTGGGCGTGCGCAACCTGAACGAGGGCTTCTTGCCGGCGCACCTGAAGTACTTGCAGACGTACTTCACCCGGCGGGCGATGAACGGGTTGTTTCCGGTTTCAGTGATCGCATCGACCATCGTGGCCGTGCTGATCTGGCAGGCCGCCGGGGCCGTCGACAGCAGCGCGTTCGACACCACCGCGCTCACCTTTGCCGCCACCTTGCTGACGCTGGCGGTGCTGGAGCACTGGTTCTTGGTGTTGCCGCTGCCCTTCGAGGCCCTGTGGAGCTGGGGCCTCAAATCCCGCGAGATGGCAACCACCGACGGTGTGGCGATCCCGGCCGAGTAGGCCGCTCGCACCACACCGCGGCTGACGAATCAGCCGTTAGCGCGACGCCTTCTTGCGGTCGCTTTCACGCAGGTGGCGCTTGCGCACGCGGATCGACTTCGGCGTGATCTCGACCAGTTCGTCGTCAGCGATGAACTCCACGCCGTACTCGAGCGTCAGGTCGATCGGTGGCGTGATCTTGATCGCATCTTCCTTGCCGCTGACGCGGAAGTTGGTCAGCTGCTTGGTGCGCGTGGCGTTGACCACCAGGTCGTTGTCGCGGCTGTGGATGCCCACGATCATGCCCTCGTACACCGGATCGTTCGGCTTGACGAACATGCGGCCGCGGTCGTCGAGCTTGCCCAGCGCGTAGGTGAAGATCTCACCGGCGTCCATGCTGATCAGCACGCCGTTCTTGCGACCGGCGATGTCGCCCTTGTGCGCCTCGTAGCCATCAAAGATGTTGCTGATGAGGCCTGAGCCGCGCGTGAGGTTCAAGAACTCGTTGGTGAAACCAATCAGGCCACGCGCCGGAATGCGGTACTCCAGACGAACGCGACCGCGGCCATCGGGTTCCATGTTCACCAGTTCGCCCTTGCGTTCGCCGAGGGCTTGCATCACGCCGCCCTGATGGATCTCTTCCACGTCGGCGGTGACCAGTTCGATCGGCTCGTGCTTTTCGCCATTCACATCGCGGAACACCACGCGCGGCTTGCTCACGGCCAGCTCGTAGCCTTCGCGGCGCATGTTTTCCAGCAGGATGGTCAGGTGCAGTTCACCGCGGCCCATCACCTCGAAGATGCCCTCCTCGTCGGTCTCGCTCACGCGCAGCGCGACGTTGGATTGAAGTTCCTTTTGCAGCCGGTCCCAGATCTGGCGGCTGGTCACGTACTTGCCTTCGCGCCCGGCCAGCGGGCTGGTGTTGACGCAGAAGTTCATCGTCAGCGTGGGCTCATCGACCTTGAGCATCGGCAGCGGCGCAGGGTTGGCCGGGTCGGTGACGGTGACGCCGATGCCGATCTCGTCGATGCCGTTGATCAGCACGATGTTGCCCGGGCCGGCCTCGGTGACCTGCACACGGTCCAGACCCTGGAACGTCAACACCTGGTTGATGCGGCCGTTGACGGTCTTGCCATCCGGGCCTTCCATCACGGCCACGTTCATACCTGGCTTGATCGTGCCCTGGCTGATGCGGCCCACGCCGATGCGACCGACAAAGGTGGAGTAATCAAGCGCCGAGATCTGCAACTGCAGCGGCGCGGCCGCATCACCGCTTTGCGCAGGCACGCAGCGCAAGATGGTGTCGAACAGCGCCGACATGTCAGGGCCCCACTGCTCACCCGGCGCGCCTTCGACCAGCGACGACCAGCCGTTGATGCCCGAGGCATAGACCACCGGGAAGTCGAGCTGCTCATCGTTCGCGCCGAGCTTGTCGAACAGATCGAAGGCAGCGTTGATCAC
>CAIVGK010000111.1 GCA_903905475.1 uncultured Burkholderiales bacterium
CACCACCGCGGATATCAAGCTGCTGGCCAGCGCCCGCATGAACGACGACGCCGATGGCGGCGGCCCGATGACCGGCACCGCCGTGCAGGACGGCGCGGAGAACAACGTGTTCCCCGATGTGTCCAGCACCGACCGCGCGTTTGGCCGCCTGGCGCTGCGCAAGGTGTTCCCCGCCGTGCTCAACACGGGCACCGACTCGCTGCTCGGATCGCACGTGATCCTCGACGACATGCCCGACGACACTAACGTGGGCGCCTGGGCCGTGCTGGGCACCAGCGCCACCGAGGATCGTGAGGATCTCCTGGCTCGCCTGCAGGTGTCGCATTGGGAACCGTCCCCGTCCGGCGGCTGGCTCTGGTCAACGTCGCCCGTCGCGCTCCAGCGCATCAAGTGCCCCTCGGGCGTGACGCCGCCCGCAGTGGGGGCTGTCGTCTATTGCAGCCAAGCGGACGGTGGCGTCTCGACGCCCGTGCTCATCACCGCCGCCACGCTGGTGACTGGTGACACCTCGGGATTCCCCAGCAGCGATGCGGGGGACACCATCTACTCGGTGACCTATGACGGGGCGCTGGAACTGACCTCGGCGTCCACGCTCACCACGGTGGCTCGCTGGGGCGTGCCCAGCACCTCGTCGCCGCGCCTGTCGACCACGCGACCCGTGACCGGCACGCTGTCCATTGGCGCCACCTACTGCGATGTGGACAGCCTGCTGGTGCCGGTGGTTCCCAAGCAACTCGGCGCCTCGGCGGGCTCGCCCTCGCAGATCGGGATTGACGCCACCGCCGTGCGGCCGGCGGGCCGGGCCATTGCGTTCCGCGCTGGCGACGGCCTGGTGCTGCGCCACAGCGCCGATGTGGCCGCCGCCACCTATGCCAACGGCAACACCCTCAGTGCGGGGCGCACCGGCCTGTCCGATGTGCGTCTGATCGACAACAACGGCGCCAGCATCCTCTCGGGCTGGACGGTCAACCTCGCCACGGGCGTCGTCACCGTGGTCAGCATCACCGGCTGGGCCCAGCCTGTCACGATGCGCCACAGCATCGAGGAGGTAGTGGCCTGCTCGCGCACCGGGTATGGCGAACGTCCAGGCGGCTCGTCCAGTTCCGGGTCGTCCACTGCCACCGCGCCGTTCACCCTCAGTGATGGGTTGACGATGTACGCAGGCCGCCCGAATGTCGGCACGCTGCGAGTCATCAGCAAGACGGGTCAGGACATTACCGCGGCCACGCAAAGCGTCATGTCGGTGCCGATCCCCTGGTTCGACCTTGACCTCGCCGCAGGCACGGCCCGGTTCGGGGAGTACATCAGCGACAGCACGTTCATCTCGGCGTTCATCGCAAGCCATTCGCCTGTCTCGCTGGTGTCCAGCGGCACCTACGCGGCGCCTGGTTCGGCCACCGCGCCGCAGACCACGCTCACGCGGCTCACGTTCAATCGTGCGCTGACCAAAGCGTTCCCCGCTGGCACGCTGGTGTCGAGCATGCTGCTGCTGGGCGATCTGCAGGCCAACGTGGGCGCAGCGTTCAGCCAGGAGTCGTGGACTTCGGCCTGGGCGGACGCACGCATCGGCAGCGCCATCGCCCCGCAGTACCAGCAACTGGCCAACCCCATCGTGGTCAACAACGCGGGCGCCATCAGCGAGCGGTGGGCGATCATTTTCCTGACCAGCAGCACCTACCGCGTGGTGGGCGAGAGCGTGGGCCAGATCGCCACCGGCTCGGTCTCCACCACCCTGTCGCCCACGAACCCTGCCACCGGCCAGCCGTACTTCACCCTGTCCGAAATGGGCTGGGGCTCAGGCTGGGCGGCCGGCAACGTGCTGCGCTTCAACACCACGGGTGCCAACGCTCCTGTGTGGGCGGCCCGTGCCGTCCTGCCCAGCGCGCCCAGCAGCACGCCCGATTCACTGACCATCGCCGTGCGTGGCGATGTGAACGTCTAAAGCGAGGAACACATGGCCAACGACATTGTTTGGTACGACAGCGACGAGGCGAATGCGCCCGTTCTCAACAACGCGGCCGGCTCGCTCGACGCGATCCTGTACGCATGCCTGGTGACCGGGTTCAACCCCAAGTCGGGCCTGACGATCACGGTCACCAGCAACGTGGCCTATGTGACGCTGGCAGGGCACGGGTACAGCAACGGGCGCATGCTCGACATTGCCGGCGCAGCCACGGGCAGCGTCAACGGTCGCAAGAAGATTACCGTCACCGGCTCGGGGTCGTTTACCTTCCCCGCCCCGGGCGTGTCCGATGGCGCCATCTCGGGCTCGATCACCTCCAAGCGTTCCCCGCTGGGCTGGACGCGAGAGGCCAACGCCAGCAATGCCTCGATCTACAAGCGCAGTGATGTGACCGCCACGCCGCAGATGCTCCGGGTGGACGACTCCAACGCTGGCGTGGCAGGCCCCACGTTTGCCCGTGCCGTGATGATCGAGGCGTTCACTGACATCAGCACCTACACCGGCCTCGCGCCCACTGCGGCGCAACTGAGCGGCGGCCAGTACATCAGCAAGGGCGCGAACAACACCACCGCCAAGAAGTGGCTGGTGGTGGGCGACAGCAAGTTCTTCTACCTGTTCACCGAGTCCATCGGCACCAGCTTTGCCAGCAGCGGCGGCCTGCACGTTGCCGGGTTTGGCGACCCTGTCAGCTACCGCTCGGGCGACACCTACGGGTCGGTGATGGTCGCTTCGAACTCGACCGACAACCAGAGCCCGTTCACGCAAGTGAACCCGCTGAACACCGCCCCTGGCTCTACCGCGATGGTGCTCTCCCGGCCCTACTCGCAGATCGGCACCGCCGTGCTGGCTGGGGTCGTGGGGGTCGGGAATAGCTCCAACGTGATGGGCGGCGGCAGTCAGACCATCCCCGCGTTCCCCAGCCCCACCGACAACGGCATTGCTTTCGCGGCGCCCGTGTTCCTGTCGGAGCTCTCGTCGACCTTTGGCAACCCGATCCGGGGGTACTTCCCGGGCATCGCGGTGCCGATGGGTCGCCTGGGCGACAAGGGCCTGCACGGCACCGTGCTCCCTAGTGTGACCGGCACCTCGCGGGACATGCTGCTGGTCGGTCTGGTCGTGCCCAGCAATCCCTCGCAGACGGGCGCCTGCGCCATCGACGTCACTGGCCCCTGGAGGTAATTCATGGCCGCCCACCGCTATTGGGGTCTGCTGTTCACGCCGCGCGCCGGCAGCGGCAATGGCATCAGCCTGGCCGAGGTCGAGATGCGCGCCAGCACGGGCGGCGCAGACCTGTGCACGGGCGGGACTGCCGGCGGTCTGAGCACGGGAGGGCAAGTCCCGGCCAATGCGTTCGACGACAACAACGCCACCCTGTGGTACTACGGGGCGGCCAGCCCCAACGTACGCCTGACCTACGACTTCGGCACGCCCGTCAACGTGGTCGAGGTGTTCGTGCGCAACGCCGCGATCTCAGGGTCGGGCTCGGGGTTCCCCGGCACAACGTACGGCCCGGCTGGTTGCTGGGTGCAGTGGTCAGATGACGGCACGGCCTGGAGCTACGGGCCGCCAGCTACCGATCTGTCGGGCCTGGGCAACGATGGCACGGCCACGATCACCGGGGTCAGCGATGCCGTCCCGCCAGCACGCCTGGACGGCGGCGAGTCGCACATCCTCACCTCCTGGCCGCCGACGGGGCTGGTCTACCGCGGCATGGGCACCGTCGCACGCCTGGACGCCGTGGACGGCGGGGCTTACCGCGTGGCAGGTACTGTGGCCATCGACGGCACGCCGGCCGTGCCCGTGCGCCGCCGGGTGCGCCTGCTGCATGAGCGCACGGGCCGCCTGGTGCGCGAGGTCTGGAGCAACGAGGACGGCACGTTTGAGTTCGCCAACCTCGCCCTGGCCGAGTACATCGTGCTGACTGATGACCACACCCGGCTCTACAACGCGGTCGTGGCCGACAAAGTGCTGGCGGTGGTGTGACCGATCTGCGTTTCTCGCTACCGCTGGGCCCGCAGCCGGGCGGTGCGGTCACGCTCCTGTTCGGCTACACCGGCACGCCGGTCGACCCGCCGCTGCCCGATCCGCCCAGCGGTGCGC
>CAIVGK010000112.1 GCA_903905475.1 uncultured Burkholderiales bacterium
CAATCGCTGCTCGCCAGCGTGCGCGCGCTGTGGCACCCGCGCGAAGCCGATCTGGCGCAAGCCGCGCTGGCCGCGCTCGATCTGGGCGACAAGCTGTGGGAGCGCGTCGACCGGCTGTCGGGCGGCGAGCGCCAGCGCGTCGGTCTGGCGCGCGCGCTGGTCGCCGATGCCGAGCTGTGGCTGATCGACGAGCCGCTGTCGGCGCTCGACCCGGCGCGCGCCGAACAGGTCATCGAGCGGCTGACCGCTGCCGCGCGCAGCGCCCAGCGCACGCTGGTGTGCACGCTGCACCAGGTCGACGTCGCGCGGCGCTGCTTTGCGCGCATCGTCGCGCTGCGCGCCGGCCAGATCGTCTACGACGGGCCGGCCGCCGACTTCACCGATGCGCAAGTCGCTGCGCTCTACGGATCACGCGCGGCGCTCGAAGACGTCGCGCCCGGGCCGACCCCGCCGGCGGCCGTGCCGAGCGAGCGCGCGGCCGCGCCGCTGATTTGCCGCTGATCGCGTGACCCCGCTGTCCACCACACCGCAGCGCGACCCGGCGCTGCATTCGCGCTGGGCCACCGTGCTGCTGATCGCGGTGCTGCTGTGGCCGCTGGCGGTGCTCACCGAATTCAACCCGGCCGTGCTGTTCGACGCGCGCAGCGTGCGCTCGACGCTGCGCTTCATGGCGAGCTTCCTGCCGCCGCGCAGCGACGCCGACTTCCTCTGGCTGCTGCTGCATGAAACCTGGCGCACCGTGGCGATTGCCACCGCCGGCCTCACGCTGGCCGGCCTGATCGCGGTGCCGCTGGCGCTGGGCGCGAGCGCGCGGCTGTCGATCAGCGCACTGGCGCAGCCGATGGCCACCGCACCGTTCGCGCTGCGCAGCGTGCTGCGCGCCACGATGGTGGTGCTGCGCTCGGTGCCCGAGCTGGTGTGGGCGCTGCTGTTCGTGCGCGTGGTGGGCCTCGGGCCGACCGCCGGTGTGCTGGCCATCGGCATCGCCTACGGCGGCATGCTGGGCAAGGTCTACGCCGAAATCCTCGAGGCCAGCGACCCCGCGCCCACGCAAGCACTGCTGCGCAACGGCGCGGGCCGGCTGCAAGCGCTGCTGTTCGGCGCGCTGCCGCAGTGCGCGGCCGAACTGGTCAGCTACACCGTGTACCGCTGGGAATGCGCGATCCGCGCTTCGGTGGTGCTGGGCTTCGTGGGCGCGGGTGGCCTGGGCCAGATGCTCGACAGCGCGGCCAAGATGTTTTCGGGCGGCGAGGTCTGCACCATCTTGCTGGTGTTCATCGCGCTGGTGGCCGCGTCCGACCGCATCAGCGCGGTGCTGCGCCGGGCCATGGCATGAGCGCGCCCGTGCCCTCCACATCGCCCCTCGCGCCGCCGCCGGCGCGCCACGCTGCGCGCGGGGTGGCTCTGGGCATCGTCGCGCTGGTGGTGCTGAGCTTTGCCACGCTGGAGCTGCGCTGGGGCGACTTCCTGTCGCCCGATGCGCTGGGCAAGATGGGCCGGTTCGCCGCAGGATTTTTCCCGCCCGAGACCTCGGCCGCGTTCCTGCGGCGCACGCTCGACGGCACGCTGGAAACGCTCGCGATGTCGCTGCTGGGCACCTGGCTCGCGGCGCTGGGCGGTCTGTTGCTGGCGCTGCCGGCGAGTGCGCGCCGCCATGAAGGCGCCGGCTCTGCGCTGGCCACCACGGCGCTGCGTGGGGCCACGCGCGGGGTGCTCAATGGGCTGCGTTCGGTGCCCGAACTGGTGTGGGCCGCGCTGCTGCTGATCGCTGCCGGGCTGGGGCCGTTTGCCGGCACGCTGGCGCTGGCGCTGCACACCACCGGCGTGCTCGGGCGGCTGTTTGCCGAGAGCCTAGAGAACGCCGCGCCCGAGCCCGCCTTCGCGCTGCGCGTGCGCGGCGTGGGCGCGCTGCGCGTGTTCTTGTTTGCCACGCTGCCGCAGATCTGGCCGCAGGTCATCGCCTACACGCTGTACCGCTGGGAGAACAACATCCGCGCGGCCGCCGTGCTGGGGGTGGTGGGTGCCGGCGGGCTGGGGCAGATGCTGTACTACCACCTGAGCTTGTTCCAGATGCACGAGAGCTGCACCGTGCTGGGCGCCATGATGGCGCTGGTGGCGCTGGTCGATGCGCTGTCGTTCGCCACGCGGCGCTGGCTCAACCGGTGAGCGACTCGGGCGGCTGAGGCAGCCCCGAATGACACGTCAGACCGCGCCGTCGACCGCCTCGATGCGCTCGGCCAGCAGCACGTGGTCGACGATGAACCCGCTGCACGCCACCTCGCGGCCCACCCAGGCCTCGAGCGAGGTGTCGCCGAAGGTCGGGCCGTCCTTGCGACGCAGCACGTGGCGGCCGCACACGGTGTCGAGCCAGACCGCCTCGCGCTCGCTCTTGCTCCCCGCGCCCAGCGGTCCGCGCCGCACGTGGCCGCGCAGCCCCTCGACACGCTGCGGCACCGGCGTCATTCAGCGCTGCACATAGACCCGGTAGCCGACGATGCGCCCACCCACCTCGCGCGCCAGCGCCGCCACCGCCGAGGGCGCAGCGCCCGAAGGCCGGGTGGCGCCCCCGGGGGTCGAGACCGCCAGGTGGTAGCGCGTGGGCGATGGCGTCGCCTTGCCGCGCCCGGGCCGCAGTGGTGCCCCCGCAGGCGAGTCGACCGCGTACGCCACGAACACCTGATCGGCCGGCAAACCGGCGCGCTCGGCGATGTGGGCCAGCGCGCGGCGCACCGCTGCCGAGGCCTTGGCGCTGGGCTGTGGCTGCGCGGTGGCCGGCTTGGTCGCGTCCAGCAACTCGCCCGCCGAGCGCAGCGCGGCACGCCGCTCGCGTCGCTGCAAGCGCTGCGCGTCGAGCGGTG
>CAIVGK010000113.1 GCA_903905475.1 uncultured Burkholderiales bacterium
GCGCGAGACGATCCTGGGCTGGATCGACGCCGCACGGCCGTTCATGCACAAGGGTCACTTCACGCCCACGGCTGTCGCAACGGCAGCGGCCAGCTGGGACCAAGCGCTGGCCAGCGCCGACCCGCTCGCGGCACCCGCCGACCTCGACAAGCTGAACCTGCTCAGCCAGCGCCGGCTGAAGCCCACGGGCAAGCATGTGCTCGCCACGCACCACCCGTTCTTCGCGCTCGCCGAGCAGCTGATCGAGCTGCGCCAAGGCGCCGACGTGGCACTCGATCTCGACCGCCTGCGCCTGCTGCGCACGCTGCTCACCGACGGCCCCGCCGCGCTGCGCCAGCTCAAGCGCGAGCGGCGCGTGGTGGCCTTCGACGACATGCTCTACAACCTGCACGAGCGGCTGACGTCGCTCGACAGCCCGTGGCTGGCCGCGACGCTCAAAGCGCGTTTCCCGGCCGCGCTGATCGACGAGTTTCAAGACACCGACCCGCTGCAGTTCGCGGTGTTCAAGACGCTCTACGACGACGGCAGCTCGCCGCTGTTTCTGGTGGGCGACCCCAAGCAGGCGATCTACAGCTTTCGCAACGCCGACCTGCCGACCTACCTGCAAGCGCGCGCGGGTGCGGCGGCGCTCTACACGTTGAGCGAAAACCAGCGCTCAACCGCCCCGCTGCTGCGCGGGCTGAACGCGCTGTTCGCTCGCAACGACCGCGCCTTCATGCGCGTTGGGCTCGACTACCAACCGGTGGATTACGGTGCCAAGAAGCGCCAGGCGCTGATCGATGCCACCGAGCCGCGCGCGCCGCTGCAACTGTGGTCGCTACCGCAAAACGAGGCCGGCGATCCGTGTCCGAAGCCGCAAGCCCGGTGCGCCGCGATGGCGGCTTGCGCCGGCGAGATCGCCCGGCTGATCGGCGCGGCGCAGCAAGGGCACATCACCCTGGGCGGCCGGGCGCTTTCGGCCGGTGACATCGCGGTGCTGGTGCGCAGCCACGCCCACGGCAGCGAGATGCGCCGCGCGCTGGCGGCGCTGGGCGTGGCCAGCGTGGAGCTGTCGCAAGCCAGCGTGTTTGCCAGCACCGATGCCGAAGAACTCGAGCGCGTGCTGGCCGCCATCCTCGAGCCCACCCGCGAGCGGCTGCTGCGCGCGGCCCTGGCCACCGAGCTGCTGGGGTGTGACGCGGCGGCCATCGAGGCGATCTCGGGCAACGAGCTGGAGCTGCTCGCGCTCATCAACCGCTGCACCGAGCACCGCGAGCGCTGGCTCAAGCGCGGCGTGGGCGTGATGCTGCGGCGCTGGATGGGCGACGAGGGGGTGAGCGAACGGCTGCTGGCGCGAGCCGATGGCGAGCGCCGCATGACCAACGTGCTGCACCTGTGCGAATGCCTGCACGAGGCCTCGCAAGGCGCCAGCGGCCACGCCTCGCCCGAAGCGCTGCTGCGCTGGCTGCACCACCAGCGCTCGCAAGGCCGGCGCGACGACGCCACGCAGCTGCGGCTGGAATCCGACCGCAACCTGGTGCAGATCGTCACCGTGCACAAGGCCAAGGGGCTGGAGTACCCGATCGTGTTTTGCCCGGCGCTGTGGGACGGGCGCCCGGCCGGCGTTCCCAGCGGCCTGGACGGCAAGGAGTACCACGGCGATCACGACCAACCGGTGGTCGACTTCCGCCCCGACTTCGACAAGTCGGTGGACGCGGGCGGCGCCATCAAGCAACAGCTGGCCATCGACACCGCGGCCGAAACCCTGCGCCTGATCTACGTGGCGCTCACGCGCGCGGTGCACCGCTGCTATCTGGTGGTGGGCTCTTACACCACCAAGGGCACCTCGGTCACCGAAGCCAACCGCAGCTTGCTCAACTGGCTGGCCGCCGGTCAGGGCCACGAGCCCGAGGTCTGGTTGAAAGCCAAGCCGTCATCGGCCGAGATCGCCGCCGCGTGGTCAGGCCTGGCCGCCGAGTGCGCCCCCGACATCATCCTGTTGCCGCTGCCCACCGCGCCAGGGGAGCCGCTCGCGCCGCAGCGTCCGGATGCCGACACGCTGGCCGCGCTGAGCGCCCCAAGCCGCATTCCGACCGCCTGGTGGATCGGCAGCTACAGCAGCCTGGCCCACGGCACGCAGCACGAGGGCGCAGCCGTCGACCACGACCTGCGCACGGGCGAAGCAACGCAACAGCCAACACCGCTGCCGGCGGCCACGCCATTCCATGCGCCAGACGACGACATCCTGCGGTTTCCGCGCGGGTCGGTGGCCGGTGAGTGCCTGCACACCGTGTTCGAGCGCGCCGACTTCACCGAGCCGCACAGCTGGCCGGCGGCCATCGATGCCGGCTTGCGGCTGCATCCGCAAAGCCTGCGTCCCGGCCAGATCGCCCGTGACGCGGCCACGCTGCTGCCGGCGATGCTCGACCGCATGCTCGGCGACGTGCTGCACACGCCGCTGCCCGCCGGCTTCACGCTGGCCCAGGTGCCGTTGCAACGCCGGCTGGTCGAGCTCGAGTTCAACCTGCCTGCCCAACACCTGGCCGCAGGCGATCTGGCCGCCGCGATGCGCGACCACGGCTACCCGGTGCCCGCCCTCGAGTTCGGCTCGCTCGAGGGCTACCTGCGCGGCTTCATCGACCTGGTGTTCGAGCACGGCGGGCGCTTCTACGTGCTCGACTGGAAATCCAATCACCTGGGCGACGGCCCCGATCACTACGGCCAGGCGCACCTGCATGCCGCCATGACCGCCAACGGCTATCACCTGCAATACCTGCTCTACACGGTGGCGGTGCACCGCTAC
>CAIVGK010000114.1 GCA_903905475.1 uncultured Burkholderiales bacterium
CGCAACACGGTGGCGAATGGCCTCAGCGACGCTAACTTCGATATGGGGCGGGCCAACAACCACGCCAGAACGCTTCAGCCGGTTCGCGCTGGCCAACCGGGCGATCGCCGAAAATCAGTGGTTGGCGATTCATGGCGGAGGATCGCCTTGATGCCGGGCGCTGGGTTTGAAGAAGACGAGAAAGTAGCTCGAACATCGTCAACCGCATGGGCAGTCCGCGAAAGGCGCCAGTTCAACGCAGTGATATGGATGGCAAACCTGAGCGAATGAAACCAGTTGACCAACAATCCGACTTGCTCCCGATTGGGCCGCGACCGAAGTGGCCAGTCATCAGAAATTTCCAATCGAAAAAGGATCAAACATCTTGATGGTTAAAGGTTTGGATCACCGAGTCAGGGTCGCGGCCCTGCGACGGGAAGAGATGCGGCTGCATCTTCTATTTTCTGGTCTCATGCTGGCGTCTACTCATTCTATTCATGAGCTTGAGGTTGAGGATGTTATCAGGCATGCCGAAGTGTCAAGGGGTAGCTTCTATAACTACTTTCCATCCCTTATGGACTTGTATGATGGTCTTGCAAAGCGGCTGATGCAGGAATTTGCCGACATGATGGGAGTATTGGAGCCCCAAAGCCTGGATGCCGTGACGCGCTTGGCATTGAATGTAAGAATTCTGATGCGCCTGGCAGTGGATTTTCCAGCGTTGGGTAATTTTTTAGTTCAAGTAAAGTGGCCCAGTCGAAGCCTGGATTTTGATGTGTTTGAAAATATTATTTCAGATATCAACTTGGGAATTGATGCGGGGCAATTGAAAAATATATCGTCATCCATTGGATCCAGTATTGTCATTGGCAGCTTGATTGGCGGTATTCATTCCATGCTTCGCGAGCCTCCCTCGACAGGTTATGAGGACAAGGTCATGAATCAAGCTCTACTGGGGTTGGGCATGGATTCAGGGTCGGCCAATGGGATCTCCAAGGCCCGTTTACCACCGCGACCTCCCTTTCCAGAGACGGGGCTCCTTGGGAAGTTGGCTAACTTGTAGTTGACGTCCATGTACGCGCTGTCAATGGAGCTTCCGTCACATCCATCTTCCCCGTCCCTGAAACCGGCGCCCTGATGCTGGCCGGTTTTTTGCGCTCACCAGTCCATCCCTGACAACGCCTGGCGGTTCGCGTGGAGCACGCGCGCCGCGTCAAGCAGGTTCTTGTGGGGGCGGGGCGCTTGCAACCATGACGGGACGAGGCTGCGTTGCCTTCAGCCGCGCGCGGCACCCGAGCGCCCTCGTGACACGCAGCGAAGACGTTCTGCTCATCTCGGTGGCATCACCCGTTGGGGGCTCACTGCCGGCTCGCGCGAGTCAGGGGTGGTCCCACCGACAGGAATCGAACCTGTATCTGCCGCTTAGGAGGCAGCCGTTCTATCCGTTGAACTACGGCGGGACGCGGCGCTGATTTTCACACGCGCCCTGCGCGCCGTGGGTTAAGTTCGGAACCCATGCCAGCGCTGCGATTCCTGTCTTCACCGTCGTGCCCTCCATGAGGCGGCCCGCACACCTTGTCTATGGCGGCGAGGACCGACCCCCGTGGGGGGTGATGCTGCTCAGCGGCTTGCAGCATGTGGTCGTGGTGACCATGTTCTTCGTGTACCCGCTCATCGTCATGCGCGAAGCCGGTATCGCTGCGGTCCAGGTCGCCGACATCTTGCGCGTGGGCATGCTGGTGCTGGCGTTGGGCACGCTGCTGCAGGCGTTGCCGCGCGGCCCGGTGGGCAGCCGGTTGCTCGCACCGGTCAACTTCACCGCGCTGTATTTCCCTGCCTCGCTGCTGGCCGTGAAGTCCGGTGGCATGCCAGTGGTGTGGGGCATGACGGTGTTTGCTGGCGTGTTGCAGCTGGGGCTGGCTTGCCTGTGGAGCCGCCTGCGCGCGTTCGTGCCGCCGGAGATGGGCGGGTTGGTCGGCTTGCTGGTGGGCGCCACCATCGCGCTGGCCGCCTTGCGCACGCTGGCCGGCCACGGCGTGGCAGGCGCGGTGTCGGGGCACGACGCGCTGATCATGGCGGTCAGCCTCGCCACGATGATCGGTCTCAACGTGTGGAGCCGGGGCATCCCGCGCATGTTTTGCGTGCTGATCGGGTTGGTGGTCGGCTACGCGGCAGCCGCGGTTGGCGGTGACCTGAGCGCGGCCGACTGGGCCCGGGTGAGCGCACAGCCGCTGTTGGCCTGGCCGGCGGTGACGGTGGCCGAACTGTCGTTCGACGCCTCGATGGTGGTGCCGTTCACGGTGACGGCCGTGGCCGCCACGCTGAGCAGTGCGGCCATCATTGCCGCTTACCAGCGGCTCAACGATGCCGACTGGGTGCGCCCCGATCAGGACCGGGTTCGCGGCGGCATCCTGGGCGACGGCCTGAGCGCGATCGTCGGCGGGCTGTTCGGAACGCACGGCGCCATCCTGTGCAACGGCAGTGTCGGGGCGGTGGCCGCAACGGGGGTCTCCAGCCGGCGCATCGGCCCGGTGGCCGCGGCCATCCTGGCGCTGGCCGCCTTCATGCCGTGGCTGGCCGGCGTGCTGACTCTGATGCCGCCCGCCGTGATGGCTGGCGCGCTGCTGTTCACAGCGCCGTTCGTCATGATCAACGGGGTGCAGCTGATCGTCACGCGCGTGCTCGACAGCCGGCGCACGCTGATGATCGGCTCGAGCCTGGCGGCCTTTCTCGCGGTCGCGGTGTTTCCCGCCGCCTTCGCCCAGGTGCCTGGCTGGGCGCAGTCGTTCGTCAGCTCGCCGTTGGTGCTCGCGCTGGTCGTGGCGCTGGTGCTCAATCTGGTGTTTCGCCTCGGTGTGCGCCGCCGCGTCGTGCTGCTCTGGACCCCCGGTGTGGACGGGTCACAGGCCGTGGTGGATTTCATCGAGACCGCCGCTGGGCGGTGGGGTGCGCGGCGCGATGTCATGACCCGCGTCGAGGCCGTGGTGCAGCAGGCGCTGGAGGCCGTGGTGGACCACGGCTCGGTCACGGGACAGGTGCTGCTCGAGCTCAGCTTCGATGAGTTCGACGTCGATGCCCGTCTGACTTACGACGGTGTGGAACTGGTGTTGCCCACCGGGCTGCCCACGGAAGAAGCGCTGCTCGACGGCAGCGGCTTGCTGGCGCTGGCCGGCCATCTGGTGCGCCAGCAGTCCGACCGCGTGCTCAGCGGCCATGCGGCGGGGCGCAGCTGGCTGGAGATCCGCTTTCGGCACTAGCCACCGGGCACCGAGCGGGCCGTGTCGCGAGGCGGCCTCGCCTCACACCCAGTTCGGCGCGATCACCGGTTGCAGCGCGCTCTGGTAGGCCGGCAGCAGGGTGGTTTGACCGGCGGCGGGCGGGGCGAATGCGGCCATGGCATCGACCAGCCGCTGCACCTGCGTGGCCTGCAGCGCCTGGCCGTCGGCCAGCTGGAAGCTCTCGATGCGTTTGGCCGGGTTGGTGTACCAGCCGTTGATGGTCAGCGTGTCGGCGGTGCCGATGACCGACAGCTCGAGGTGGCTGCCCACGCGGCGCAGCCACAGCTGGTCTTCGGCCACGCCACTCAGCACCTCGAGCCGGTCGATGCCGCCGGCGTCGCTCAGCGTGTCGGCACCTTCGCCGCGGCCCCAGGCGTAGACGTCGTTCGACGCAGCGGCCGAATCGGTGAGCGTGTCAGCACCCCAGCCGCCGGCGTAGTGGTCGTCGCCCGCGCCGCCGATCAGCGTGTCGGCGCCGTCGCCGCCGTCCAGCGTGTCGTTGCCGGCCAGGCCGCTCAGGCTGTTGGCCGCGGCGTTGCCGAGCAGCGCATTGGCCAGCGCGTTGCCCGAGCCGTTGAGTGCGTCGGCGCCGATGAGCACGAGGTTTTCGGTGTGGGCGCCCAGCGTCCAGCCCACGCTGCTGCGCACGGTGTCGGTGCCCTGGACGGCTTTTTCGGTGAGCACGTCGAGCGCGCTGTCGACGATGTAGACGTCGTCACCGGTACCGCCGATCAGGCGGTCGTTGCCCGCGCCGCCGTCCAGCGTGTCGTTGCCGGCCAGCCCTTCGATGACGTCGGCGAGCTCGCTGCCGGTGAGGGCGTCGTCGCCGGGCGTGCCGGTGGCCACGGCGCGCTGGCTGATGTCGTCGGCCCGCCAGACCGTGCCGTCGATGAAGCTCACCTGTTCGAGCTGCATCGTCGCGTCGGTGAACCAGCCGGTGATGGTGATCCGGTCGTTGAGGTTGGCGTGGCGCAGGACGAGATCGTCTCCCGAGCGCAGGGTGCTGATGTCAGCCGCGGCGATGCCGGTGCCGAAGCGCAACTCGTCGGTGCTGCCATAGGCGAGCGCTTCGTCGAAGTCGGTGAGGGTGTCGGCACCGTCGCCGAGCTTGAAGTGGTAGACGTCATTCAGCGAGTTCCAGCTGAACAGGTGGTCGTTGCCGCGCCCGCCGGTGAAGGTGGTGTGGCCGCTGCTGAACCTGGAGTCGGTGACCTGCGTGGTCAGCGTGTCGTTGCCAGCGCCCCCGTCGAGGACGTCGTCGTGGCCCACGGCGGTGAGCGTGTCGTCGCCACCCAGGCCCAGCAGCGTGTCGGCGAAGGCGGTGCCCACCAGCACGTCGGCACCCGCCGTGCCCGCGGCTCGCAGCAAGCGCTGGGTCAGGACGTCGGCGCTCCAGCGCGTGCCGTTGGCAAACTCGACGTGGTCGGTCTGGCTGCTGCGGGTGGCGTCGGCAAACCAGCCCTCAATCGTGACTTGATCGACGCCGTTGCGGTGCCCCAGCAGCAGGTCGTTGCCCGCGCGCCGCGTGGCGATGTCGCGTGGGGCGATGCCTGCGCCAAAGCGCAGGATGCTGCCGACGAGGCCGGTGCCGCGGTTGGCCAGCGTCACGGTGTCGGCGCCATCGCCAAGGTTGAAGAGGTACCGATCGGCGCCTTGCGAGCCGGTGATCGTGTCGTTGCCCGCGCCGCCGATGAAGGTCACGCCGTGGCCGTCGGCCATGTTCATCAGAACATCGTCGCCGCTGCCGCCCTCGAGC
>CAIVGK010000115.1 GCA_903905475.1 uncultured Burkholderiales bacterium
CGTGGTCGAGGAGCCCTTGCATCGACTGGCGGATGACCAGGGTCAGGTCCAGGTAGATGAACTCGTCGAACCCGACATAGGCCGGATTGAACAGCCCGAGCTTGCGCATGAAGGGCGAGGTGCCCGCCTGGTCGAATTCAGCCCAGGCACTGCAGTCGCGCTGCTCGATGTCGGGCGGCACGTTGCGCGGCTGATCGGTGTAGCAGATCAGCTGAAATGGCCGCGGGCAGTGCCGCGTCAGCATCTCGAACAGTCGGGTGACGTAGGTGTCCGCCAGCGCCACAGCGCCAAACGCCATGCACACGATGGGCAGCGGCCTGGCGCGGTTGCCAGCAGCGGCCGGCGGGCTCGAACACAAGGGGGTCATGGGGGTGGCGCCTTGTCTTGCAGCTGAAGATCAAAAATTATATAAAGCGATTAAAACTTTAATTATATTTTTTTCATGCCGCCCGCGACAAGCCGGACGGGTGGCTTGCAGGTGGTGATGGTGGCGCCGCCGGTCATCCACCACGACCCGACCGCGCCCTCGTCCATCGAGGCCGCCGGGCGCCGAAGGGTCCGGCGATCACACCGTGGTCTGACGCTTTGGGCCGCTGCCGTGCGCAAACAGCTCACGCTGTCACGGCTGTTCCAGGCACTGACCCGGCCTCGCGCCGGGTATGTTTTGCCGCTCCGTCGGTGCCCGGCGAATCAGGCCCACAGCCGCCAGCCCAGCCATTCGCGCAGCACCTGCCGGCTTTGCTTGAAGCCCAGGCTGGAGGGCAGCCAGTCGAGCACGGGCAGCTGGGTGTGGTCGGCCAGCCCCATGGGCGCGGGCTCGATGCGGATTCGGCTGGAGCGCGCGGCCGCCTCGAACAGCGCGACGGCGCGATGCATGTGCCAACCGTGGGTGACCAGCACGATGCGTTTGACGCCGGCCTGGCTCAGCAGCGACAGCGTGTGGTCGGCGTTTTCGCGGGTGTCGCGCGAGGTGTTTTCCACCCAGCGCAAAGGCTGGCGGAAGTCTTCGGTGGCGATGCGCTGGGCCAGGTTGGCTTCGGGCACGCCGGGCCGTCCGGCCCAACCCAGGCCGCCGCTGAAGGCCACCGGGCTGCCGGTGCGACGGGCCAGCCACAAACCGTAGCGCAGCCGCTCGAGCGATGCGTCCTCGAGGCTGCCGCTGTCGTATTCGGGTGCGTAGGGCTCGGCCCCGCCACCCAGCACGACGATGGCCACCGGCGTCTCGCCCGGCGATGACGCGACTTGCGCGCGCAACTGGGCGACTCGCTCGGCGCGCAGCGGCGGCGAGGCCCCGAGCAGCAGCGATTCCAGCCCCCGGGCGAAGCCGCTGCACGCGATCAGCCACAGGGCGATCACGCTCACCACCACCAGCCAGATCGCCCCGCGACGCTGGCGTCGCATGAACCACACGCCGATCAGGATCGCCAGCAGCAGCGGCACGGGCGGCAGCAGCAAGGCGGTCAACACGGGCTTCCACGCCTGGATGCCGAGCAGGCTGACAATGCCGTTCACGGGGGATTGCGGGTGGGCGCGAACATCATTCGGGCATTGTGTTCGAGCCGCGGTTGAACAGGTTGCCGGGGAGGTGGTCCATGACATGGTTGCGGCGAATCGGTTGGGGCGTGGCAGGCGTGCTGGTCCTGTGGGCGGCGGCCTGGTTGGCGGTGCCGCCGCTGCTCAAGTCGCAGGCCCAGCAGCGATTGACCGACTTGCTCGGTCGCGCGGTGACGCTTGGCGACGTGAGCTTCAGCCCGTGGTCGATGGAGCTCACGGTGCGCGACATCGTGATCGGCGGTGTGCCCGCCACCGCTGCACCTGCCACCGCGCCAGCGGCCAGCGCGGTGCCGCCGCTGCTGAGCGTGGCGCGGCTGTACGTCAACGCCGACATCCGCTCGCTGTGGGAGCTCGCCCCGGTGATCGAAGCCTTCGAGCTCGACGCGCCCGAGCTGCGCCTGACGCACACCGCGCCCGGCCACTACGACATCGACGACGTGATCGCCCGCCTGACGCCGCCGCCGTCGAACGAGGCGCCCGGCGAGCCGGTGCATTTCGCGCTTTTCAACATCAAGGTGAGCGACGCGTCGGTGGTGTTCGATGACCGGCCCAAGGACCGGCAGCACCAGCTGAGCGCGCTGCAGCTGAGTCTGCCGTTCATCACCAACCTGCCCGATGAGGTCCATGTGAAGGTCGAGCCGCGGCTGGCCTTCCAGTTCAACGGCACGGCCTTCGACACCGGCGCGCAGGCCACGCCGTTTGCCAGCACGCGCGCGGCGCTGCTCAAGTTCAGCATGGGCGATCTGGACCTGATGCCCTACACGGTCTACCTGCCCGAGTCGCTGCCGGTGCGCTTGCGCAGCGGCAGCGTGGCCGCGCGCATCGAGCTGAATTTCGCGATGCCGCCCGGGGCGGCGCCGCACGTGGGCGTGAGCGGCCAGATCGGCCTCGACCAGCTCGCGCTCGACGACGCGGCCGGCGCGCCGCTGGTGGCGTGGAAGCACCTCGGCGTGGCGCTGCGCGACGTGCGCCCGCTCGACCGTCAGCTGGCGTTGGGCGCCATCGAACTGGATCAGCCGACGCTGCACCTGAGCCGCGATGCGCGCGGCCGTTTGAACTTCGATCGGCTGTCGGGCGCGGGCCCCAAGGGCGCTGCCGCCCCGGTCGTGGCGGCGGCCGCGGCCGCGTCGGGCGCATCGGCTGCCGCCAGCGTGGCGCCGTCTGCCGCAGCTGCGGCCGCCGCCTGGAAGGTGGCGGTCGAGTCGCTGCACGTGGCTGGCTTGCGCGTGCTCTGGAACGACGCCAGCGTCCAGCCGGCGGTGGCGCTGGCGCTCGTTGATGTCGACTTCAAGGCCGGCCCGCTGGCCTATCCGTGGGCCGCCGATGCCACGCTGCCGGTGAGCCTCCAGGCCACGCTGGCCTCGCAAGGCGAGGGCGCTGAGACGCTGGCGCAACTGGGTGTGGAAGGCCGGGTCAGCGACCGCCAGGCTGCGCTTGAGTTGAAGCTGAGCGAGCTCTCGCTCGAGGCCTTCGCGCCGTATGGGGCCGAGGTGCTGAGCGCCCGGTTCAGTGGGCGGCTGTCGACCTCGGGCCAGTTGAACTGGGCGGCGGCTGCGCCCATGCCCGCAGCCGCCGCGGCCACGGCGGCCAGCGGTGCTGCGCTGGGCGCGTTGACGCTGGCGAAGGGCGAACTGGTGGTGGATGAGCTGCGCATCACCGACGGCCGCAAGCTGCCGGCGGTCGCGCTCAAGCAGTTCGCGCTGCGCGGTGTCGAG
>CAIVGK010000116.1 GCA_903905475.1 uncultured Burkholderiales bacterium
CGGATTCAGGCCCGGACGACACCAGAAATGGAGTCGGTCAATTCCTTGGCGCTGGCCCGCAGGTGAGCCAGGAATTCGACGACGACTGGCGCCGGTCGATGGTCTTTCGGATACAGGATGAACCAGTTGGACTGCGCCGGAAAACCACGCACCTTCAGCTCGGTCACGCCATCTCCGTCCGTGCGACCTGCGATCGCGTGACGTGACAGCACGGCCAAGCCGAGACCTGCCGCCACCGAGTGCTTGATGGCCTCGTTGCTGCCGAGCTCGAGCCGCACATTCGGCTTGAAACCCAGGCCGTCAAGGTGCGCATCGCAAGCCATGCGCGTGCTCGAGCCTTGCTCGCGCAAGATGAAGCGCTCTTTCGCCAGCGCGGCCAGGGGGATCGCCTTGCGATGGGCCAGCGGGTGTCCCTTGGATGCGATCACCACCAGCGGATTCGGCAGGAACATCTCCTGCTCGAGTTCCATGTCCGGGGGCGGCATCGACATGATGTACAGGTCGTCGCGGTGGTCTTGTAACCGCGCCAGCACGCCGTCGCGGTTGAGCAGCTGAAGCGCGATGTCGATGTCTGGGTAGCGTGCGCAAAACGTTCCCAGAATGCCGGGCACGAAGTACTTGGCCGTGCTGACCACCGAGATGCGCAGCCGCCCCTGCGTCAGGCCCTTCAGCCCGTTGATCTTCTGCTCGAAAGCTGCCCACTCGTCGCTCATGCTCTGAGCGGCACTGGCCAGCGCCTCGCCCGCTTCGGTCAACCGCAAGCGCTTGCCAAATTGGTTGTAGAGCGGCAAGCCGACCGAGTCGGCCAGGTCCCTCAGCTGCATCGACACGGTCGGTTGAGTGACATGGCAAGCGCGTGCTGCCGCGGTGATGCTTCCGGCTTCGGCCAAGGCCAGGAACAACTGCAGCTGGCGAAAGGTTGCATGCATAGACATACGGTGATGATAAATATAAGAACTATTTACTTTACTCGAATGATGTTGCTACCTAGCATCAAATCTCACGGACATTTCAGTCCGCCTTCTCGAGCAACTTCCCTAAGGATCCGACATGACTTTCATTACCTCAGCCGACGCCGAAGAGCTTTTCTGGAGCGAGATCGGTGTCGCCGACAAGTTCAAGCCTCAGCATGAGAAGTTCGTGAAGTTCCTCCAAAGTCACGACAGCGTGACTTACGAGGCCGCGATGCAACAAATCGACAGCTTGATCGGTGAGCTGACGCCGAGAGACGGCCAGCCTCGACGCGTTCTGACGCACCAACCCGGCGCACGTTAAGGCACGTGCGTTTGGGGCGCTGACGGCCGTCGGGCGTCAGCGCCCGTTTGAGCACGCCGCGAAAGGGCGCATGCCTGGCGCCACAAACGCGCGGCAAGCCGCTTCGGGCTGCTCCACCCGATCATCAACGAGCCTTCCAGGCTGTTGATTGACGAGGGGCGGGCCACCGCCCCAGAACTTTTTACCGTCACCCCTGAGCTGGGTGTCAAAACTCGACCTCAGGACTCGACCTCAGGACTCGACCTCAGGACTCGACCTCAGGACTCGACCTCAGGACTCGATCTGCTGGCGTCGGTCGACGGCTGTCATCGAGGCTGTGTGCCTCGCCTTTCGCGGTCTGTCGACGTGTCTCGGCGCGGGAAGCGCGTGCGCTGGCTGGACCTGCTCATGCGGTGGCGCGGCCGACCACCCATCTCACCGAGGAGCCTGCGAAGTTTTCTGGAGCACCTGGCGCTGGCGCCATTGCCACTGCCACTGCCACGGCTGTCTCTGCACGCGCCGGCGCCAACCTGCCAAGGCGCGATTCGCGTGGCGCGGCGCGCAGATCAGATCTCGACGCTGGAAGCCACCGTGCAGGCGCTGCTGGTGCTGGAGGGCCCGTCCTTCGGCGCCGCTGCGCTGCTCGAAGACTTCGGTCGCTTCGTCGCTGGCATGGCACCCCGACAGCGGCCTGCGGCAGGCTCGGTTAGGCGCAGTCCGGCGCTGGCTCTTCGGGACGTCGCGGCAGATGCCCCGCACCTTGAGTCCGACGAGCTCACAACCACCGAGCTTGCTGTCAATTCCCAGGTTGAATAGGGCGAAGCCGCGCTCCTGGGTGTCGGCCGGTGAACGGGATCGCTTGAGCCACACGCAAGCGGCCAAGCCGAAATGGCTTGGCGCGATCTGCTTGCGGGTGTCGTCAGGACGCCGCTGGCGCCGAGGTTGGGGTCACTGCCTTCGGGGGCTGAGTGCCGTCGGACTTGTGGCGCTTTCTGCCGCTTGCCGTCTTTCTGACTTGTTTGGCAGAAATGGTTCTCTTGCCTACTCGCTTCTTCTTTGCCAGTGCCATCTCGATCCCTTTGAGTAAAGGAGCTGAGGATACACATTTGGCTCGAATGCACAGGCTTGCTGATGCGGGGGGTTCCGTGTCCACACGGGCATGCTCAGGGTCAGCATTCCGGAAGCCCACCATTGCCAAAGCCTAGGCATTGGGAGAGCATCCCCCTTGCAGCGCTCAGCTGCGACCAACCCCGCGCGCCCAAGGACAAAGGAAACGAACATGACCTCTCGCCTCGTCAAAGCTGTGGTGAGAGCCGCCCTGCTGTGCGCGTCGGCTTCACTCTGTGCTCAAGCCCAGACCTATCCGGGCAAGACCGTCACGGTCATCGTTCCGTTTGCGGCTGGCGGCCCGACCGATACGGTGGCGCGCCTGGTGGCGCAGTCGATGGGCAACACGCTGAAGCAGCAACTGATCATCGAGAACGTGGGCGGCGCCGGCGGCACGATCGGCGCGGCGCGTGCGGCCAAAGCGGCTCCGGATGGCTACACCCTGTTCTTGCACAACATCGGCCAGTCCACCGCACCGGCGCTGTACCGAAAGTTGAGCTACGACACCGTCAGCAGCTTCGAGCCCATTGGCATGATCGCCGACGTTCCGATGACCTTGGTGGCCCGTGAAGACTTTCCCGCCAAGGACCTGAAGGCGTTGCTGGCCCATGTGAAGGCCAACAAGGACAAGGTCACCTATGCCCACGCCGGCCTCGGATCGGCGTCGCACCTGTGCGGCATGCTGTTCATGTCGGCCATCGAAACCGACCTGACCACGGTGCCTTACAAGGGCACAGGCCCCGCGATGAACGATCTGCTGGGCAAGCAAGTGGATCTGATGTGCGACCAAAGCACCAACACCACCAGCCAGATCAAGAGCGGCAAGATCAAGGCTTACGCCGTCACCACCAAGACACGGCTGAGCTCATTGCCCACCATTCCGACGATGAATGAAGCCGGACTGCCCGGTTTCGAAGTGGCGGTGTGGCATGGGCTCTATGCCCCGAAGGGCACGCCCAAGCCCGTGATCGACACCCTGAACAAGGCGCTGAAGATGGCCCTGAAGGATCCGACCGTCAAAGAGCGCTTTGAAGCTTTGGGCACAGAGCCCGTCGCTGAAATCCGCGCAACTCCTGAAGCGCTGCAGGCCCACCTGAAGACGGAAATCGACAAGTGGAGCCCGATCATCAAGAAGGCCGGCGTTTACGCCGACTGATCAACGCACGCGAAGCGAATCCCATGCTGCAAAAGCCAAAGCTCAGCCCATGTCGAATGTGATCAAGCATCCCAAGGATTTCTGGACCGGCATCATCTTTCTGGTCGTGGGTCTGTCGGCGGTTTTCATCGGCCGCGACTACGCGATGGGGACCGCCGGGAAGATGGGGCCGGCCTACTTTCCGACGGTGTTAGGTGGCCTCTTGAGCGTCATTGGAGGCATCGCAGTCTTTCGATCCTTCAAGCGCGTGGGTGAGCCGATCGAGAAGTTTCACCTCAAGGAACTGTTCATTGTTCTGGCTGCCGTCTTGCTGTTTGGTGTGCTCTTTCGGGGCGCTGGCCTGGCGCCCGCCGCAGTGGTCTTGATCATGATCAGTGCCTGTGCCAGCCCGCAGTTCAAGTGGCACGAGGCGCTGCTGCTGGCCCTGGGCATGGCGGGCTTTGCGGTGCTGGTGTTTGTCAAATTGCTCGGACTGCCCTTGCCGGTCTTCGGGCCTTGGCTTCAGTTCTGAGCAGGGACATACCGTGGAAATTCTCAGCAACCTGGGCCTGGGCCTTGAAACCGCCTTCACGCTGACCAACCTTCTGTACTGCCTGCTCGGCGTGTTCGTGGGCACTGCGGTGGGGGTGCTACCGGGCCTGGGGCCGGTCGCCACCATCGCCATGCTGCTGCCGGTCACTTTCGGCCTGCCGCCGATCTCGTCTTTGATCATGCTGTCGGGCATCTACTACGGCGCGCAGTACGGCGGCTCGACCACCGCGATTCTGGTCAATCTGCCCGGGGAATCATCCTCGGTCGTGACCGCGATTGATGGCCACCAGATGGCTCGA
>CAIVGK010000117.1 GCA_903905475.1 uncultured Burkholderiales bacterium
CCCGGCGTGGAAAACTACCGGGACTGCGGTTCCAGTCAACGCCGCCAACACCCGCCTCAGCGTGAGCTTCTCCGGCGAGCCCACCACTGACGAGCCGGGCAACTACTGGATCCTGGACTACGCCCCGGACTACAGCTGGGCTATCGTCAGCGACGCAAGCGGATCGTCGGGCACCATCCTGACCCGTGACCAGGTCATCCTTGAGGCCGAGTACAAGGCGCTGGTGGCCCGGGCGTATCGGTTGGGTGTGCGGGGCACCATCACCCCGACTGCGCAGTACCTCCCGCCGGCGGGCTGACTCCCGAGATCTACCTGAGCGTGAGTTGGTGAACGCGCTCTTGGGCTGCTCGAGCACCAGGCGTTACCGAAAGACCTTCGGTCCGAAGGTCTTGGTCTCCTCGATCAGGTGGCCGAGGCCACGGACGGCTGGGTCTTTCATGGAGTGTCGGCCGTTGGTGGGGCTCCAGCACCGCTGCCTGGCGGGCTGTGGGAGGCAAAGAGTACCGCAACATGCGCTCACATCGCCCCCACCTGCTGGCGAATTCGCTGTGGGCTGCCAGCTCACTCAAGGTTTTTTGAGCATGTCGGATTTCCTGCAGCAGCCGTACGGGGTCGAGCCCTTTGAATCCGGCCTGCAGCTTCTCTTTGATCACAGGCAGCACACCCGACCTCGACACCAAGTGACGCAAGTTGTTGATTCATATAGGCCGCCCTGTTTTTTTACCACTACAACAGGCTCAGTTGCTCGTTTTTGATCGGCTTGTTGACCTTCAGTGCGTTGAAGACTTGTGCTTGTGCATCGCTGATAGTGCTCACCCCCTCCAGCGGCTCAGCTTGGTTGATACGCACCTTGTGGCGCTGTATCTTTCTCAAATGGGCCAAGGCCCGCTCAGGGCTCAAATCACTCTTCTTCCGGCATACTGCCCGGAAGGGGGGTGGCTTAAAAAGTGGTAGCGTCAAAAGAAATGACGCTTTGTATCAAAAAGAATTATATTCGGTAAATGTTTAGCTATTTAGACGTACATATGTATGCATATATTTATGTTACTTTTCGGGTTTAGAAATCGCCTAAGTGCTTGTTTTTAAAAATTAATATATTTATATTCTGGCGTCTTCACACTGCAGGGGGCACATGTTCGATCCATGTCTCGCCCATAAACTCAACTCACCTTAGCGATCAACGAGACGCCATGAAACCACTGACAGCTTCCATCATTCTGGCCAGCCTCATGGCCTCGGCGTCGGTTGCTGGCTTCGTGGGGCGGCCGTCGACCAAAGCCATCCAGGTGGGGCCTCGCTTCGTGCTGGCGGAAACCGTTCCCCACCAATTCGGCGAATGGCGGGAACTGGCCGAGCGTGGGGCGAGGGTGGTTGATCCTGGAACGAAGCAGCTGCTCGACAAGCTGTACAGCCAGATGCTGACCCGCACCTACGCGAACTCACAGGGCTATCAGGTGATGTTGTCGCTGGCGTACGGCGATGACCAACGGGGTGGGCTGGCGGCCCACAAGCCCGAAATCTGCTACCCCGCCCAAGGCTTCGCGCTGCTCGGTTTGACTGAAATTCAACTGACCACCCCGTTCGGGGAGGTCGCGGCCAAGCGGCTCGAAACCAGCCTGGGCACGCGCAAGGAGCCGGTGACCTACTGGTTCACGGTGGGCGATACGGCCATCAAGAACAAGGTCCAGCAGCGGCTGGTCGAGATCAAGTTGAGCCTGACCGGTCAGGTTCCCGACGGGTTGCTGTTTCGGGTGTCGTCAATTGATGAGAACACCCCACGCGCATTTGCCGCGCACGATCAGTTCATTGCAGACTTGCTGGCGGCTGTCCCCGTCGAAGGGCGCAAGCGATTGAGCGGGCTCGGTGACAAATCTGCCGGGGGCTGACGGACGCCAACCGCCTCGGCAGCTGTCTCAGCTGACCCGGCGAGTAGAGCGCCCGATACCGTTGTACTCAATGCCCAGTTCGGCCATCAGTGAAGGTTCGTAGAGGTTACGGCCATCGATCACCACAGGCTGTTTGAGCGCGGCTTTCATGGCATCGAAGTCGGGGCTCTTGAATTCTTTCCACTCGGTGATGATGACCAGCGCATCCGCGCCCTCAAGCGCCTGTGCCTGGCTGGTGGCGTAGGTCAGGCGGGGCACCCCCTCCAGCGTTCGTTGGGCCTCGGGCATGGCGACGGGGTCATAAGCGCAGATGCTGGCCCCACGGCGGATCAGCTCGGTGATGATGACCCGGCTCGGGGCCTCGCGCATGTCGTCGGTGTTGGGCTTGAATGCCAGGCCCCACACGCCGAAGCGCCGGCCGGTCAGGTCTTCTCCAAATCGGGAGACCACCTTGTCGACCAGGACATGCTTTTGCCGCTCGTTGGCGGACTCCACAGCTTGAAGCACCTGCAATTCGATGCCGGCACCCTGTGCTGTCTTGACCAGTGCCTTGACGTCCTTCGGGAAGCATGACCCCCCGTAGCCCGCTCCCGCGTACAGGAAGTGGTAACCGATGCGTGGGTCGCTGCCAATGCCCCTGCGCACCAATTCGATGTCCACGCCTACCTTGTCGGCCAGCAGCGCCAGTTCGTTCATGAAGCTGATGCGTGTGGCGAGCATCGAGTTGGCTGCGTACTTGGTGAACTCCGCGCTCTTGATGTCCATGACCAGCAGGCGGTCGTGGTTGCGGATGAACGGCGAATACAGCGCGCGCATCAACAAAATGGCGCGGTCATCGTCGGCGCCGACCACGATGCGGTCGGGCTTCAGGAAGTCTTCGATTGCCGCGCCTTCTTTGAGGAACTCGGGGTTCGAGACCACCGAAAATTCGACGTTCACTCCGCGTCGCGCCAGTTCTTCGGCCACCGCTGCCTTGACTCGCGAACCCGTGCCCACGGGCACGGTGCTCTTGTCGATGATGACCTTGTAGTCGGTCATGTGGCGCCCGACGTTGCGCGCGGCCTCCAGCACATATTGCAGGTCGGCCGAACCGTCTTCGTCCGGCGGGGTGCCCACGCCGATGAACTGCAGCGTGCCGTGGTTGACGGCGGCAACGATGTCGGTGGTGAACTGCAATCGACCGGCGGCGCGGTTGCGAGTGACCATCTCCTGCAACCCTGGCTCATGGATCGGAATGCCGCCTTCCTGCAGGATGCGGATCTTGGCGGCATCGACATCAAGGCACACCACGTGGTTGCCCATCTCCGCGAGGCAGGTGCCGCTGACCAGGCCCACGTAGCCTGTTCCGATGACGGTGATCTTCATTTGTGTTCCTTGGAAATCCAGCTTGCCCCGAAGGGCGCTTTTGCTTGTTACTTGACGCGGCCGTAGGTGTCGTCGAAACGAACGATGTCGTCTTCGCCGAGATAGCTGCCCGACTGCACCTCGATGATTTCGAGCGGCACTTTCCCAGGGTTGGCCAAGCGGTGCACCGTCCCCAACGGGATGTACGTGCTTTGATTTTCGGTGAGCAATATGACTTGATCACCATTGGTCACTTCTGCCGTGCCTCGAACCACGATCCAGTGCTCGGCCCGGTGATGGTGCTTTTGCAGGCTGAGCGATGCACCCGGCTTGACGAGGATGCGCTTGACCTGAAACCTCGAGCCCGCGTCGATGCCGTCGTACCAGCCCCAGGGGCGATGCACCAGGCGGTGCACGTTGTGCTCGCTGCGACCGGCGCTCTGGAGTTGCGCCACGATGTGTTTCACATCCTGGCCCCGCGCCCGGTCCACGACCAGCACCGCATCGGGCGTTTCGACCACGATCACGTTGTCCAGCCCGACCACGCTGACCAGGCGGCTGGTGGCATGCACGAGCGTGTTGCTGCTGTCGCGAACGATCGTGTCGCCCACCGCCGCGTTGCCCGCAGCGTCCTTGCCGCTGACTTGCCATACGGCATCCCAGGCGCCCAGATCAGACCAGCCTGCGCGCAGTGGAACCATCAGCACGGGAAATCGGGTGGTGCCGGGGCACTTTTCCATCACCGCGTAGTCGATGGATTCGCTGGGGATCTGGGCGAACAGTGCCTTGTCGGGTCGCACGAAGGAGGCATCGGTGGCACGGCCCGACCACGCTGAGCGGGTAGCCGCTTCGATGTCAGGGCGGTGCTGTTGCAACGCGGCGAGCCAGGTCGATGCCCGCACCACGAAGATGCCGCTGTTCCAGAAGAATCGCCCGTCCTCCAGGTAGCGCTGCGCCTTGGCCAGATCTGGCTTTTCGACAAAGCCAGCCACCTCGACGACCTTCAAGTCGGCGGGGTCTGCCACCTGAATGTAGCCAAAGCCGGTTTCCGGGCGGTCCGGCGGCACGCCCAGAATCACGAACGAGCCACTTGCTGCCGCGCGAACCGCGGTTTGCAGCGCCGACTTGAACGCGGGCTCGTCGGTGACGGTCTGATCGGCCGGCGTGACGACCAGCACGGGATCGGCTCCGTTTTCGATGGCCTGCAGAGCGGCCAGCGTCATCGCCGGTGCGGTATTGCGCCCGGCCGGCTCGAGCAGCAAGGTGGGCGTGGCGAGGCCGGTTTCTCGCCACTGGTCGAGCGCGACAAAGCGGTGTTCCTCGTTGCCGACCACGCAGGCCGGCGCCAAGGTGATGTCTGCAGCGGCCAGATCCGTGATGCGACTGGCTGCCTGCTGAAACAGGCTGCGGTTGCCTTGAAGCACCAGAAACTGCTTGGGGTGTTGCGCGCGTGACAGCGGCCACAGCCGGGTGCCACTGCCGCCGGCCATCACGACCGGCAAGACATCGATTCGGGTGCTGTTCATGGTCTCAGTTCGTGTAACCGTTCGGGTTCATTCGCTGCCATCGCCAGCTGTCTTCGCACATGGCGGCCAGGTCACGCCGGCTCTGCCAGCCCAGCAGTTGGCGTGCAAGGCTGGCATCGGCGTAGCAGGCCGCCACGTCGCCGGGGCGCCTGGCGGCAATGTCGTAGGGAACAGCACGCCCGCTGGCCTGCTCGAAGGCAGCGATCAGCTCGAGCACGCTGTGTCCGCGGCCGGTGCCCAGATTAACCGTGACCGATGACTGTTTGTCGATGAGGTGGCGCAGTGCGGCCACATGCCCCTCGGCCAGATCTTGCACATGGATGTAGTCGCGCACTCCGGTGCCATCGGGCGTCGGGTAGTCGTTGCCGAAAACGGTCAGCCGCTCGCGCAGGCCCACGGCCACTTGCGTGATGTAGGGCATCAGGTTGTTCGGGATTCCGCGCGGGTTTTCGCCGATCTCGCCGCTTTCGTGTGCACCCACGGGATTGAAGTAGCGCAGGGTGGCCACGCTCCAATCGGGCCTGGCCAGGGCCAGGTCACGCAGGATGGTCTCGGCCATGAGCTTGGTGGATCCGTAGGGGCTGGTGCTCGACAGCGGCGAGCTCTCACTCAACGGCAGACGATCGGGCGTGCCGTAGACCGTGGCGCTGGAACTGAAAACCAGTCGGGACACGGCGTGCTCACCCATCACGCGGGCCAGTGACATCAACGAGCCCAGATTGTTCTGGTAGTAGTCAAGTGGCCTGGCGTTGCTCTCGCCCACCGCCTTCAGCGCCGCAAAGTGGATGACGGCGTCGATGTCGTGGCGACGGAAGACCGCAGCCAGTGCGGCCTGATCGAGCACGTCAATCTGCTCGAAGACCGGTTTGACGCCGCCCAGCCGGTGCAAGCGTGGCAGCACGTCGGGTGAACTGTTGACGAAGTTGTCCACGCCGACCACGTCGAAGCCCGCCAGCTGCAGGGCCAACCACGTGTGCGACGCGATGAAGCCGGTGGCTCCCGTCAGCAGAACCCGCACGGCCGTCATTTCAGCGTGTAGCGCACGGAGCAGTTCGCGCTGTTGGCCGAGTAGCTCCTGACGGTCAAGGACGAGCCGCTGCGGCTTTCGCGCTGCACTGCGCAACCCATTGACAGGTTGCGCGCCACCTCGTACTGGGCACCCAGCGCGTAGCGGTTGATGGTGTTGTCGCTGCTCGAGCCGCTCACCGTCTCGTAGGAGCCGTCTGCTCGGCTGTAGTTGGCCGTCAGATTGATCTTGGACGTCAGCAGGTAGGTCACGCCCAGATTGACCGATTCCGTCACGCGGTTGGTGTCCACGTTGACGCCACCCAACCCGACCGATGCGGCGTTGGCGGCATTCAGAAAGGTGGTCTCGGTGCCGGTATCGCGGCTGAACGAGCCGCGAAAACTCAGTCGTCCCGTGGGTGAATAGTTGGCACCGAGGGAACCCGTCACTGTGGACGACGAACCACTGACAGACTGGGAATTGTTCCCATTTCCCACGCTGACTCTGGCGTTGACCGAGGTCAATGCCGTGGGCGCCCAGTCCGTCGTCAGGTCCAGATCTCTGCGGGTGCCCGATCGCCCCGTGGAACTCGCCGATTCCGGGCGCTTGTCCTTGGTGAACCGAAAGCCCGTGCCGACGCTCACCGAGCCGCCCAGCCTGTAGCGCAGGCCGATTCGCGCGATGTCGCTGGTCACATCGGAAGACGCCAACGACTGATTTGAAGACTCCACCTTTCGACGTTCCACCCCACCATTGACGGCCAGGTTCGTGAGCAATTCGTAGTTGACCAAGGCGGCGATCTGTTCGGTTGTTTCCACGAACTTGCCGCTGGTGAGCGCCGAGGCGTCAGGGCGAGAGAAGTCGCCCTGACCTTCATGCCGAGAAAAACTCAGCGTGCCCGACAGTCGCCCGACCGTTGCCCAATCAAAGCCTGCCATCACGTCATAGCCAACGAAGTCGAGCCGCGACAGCCGGTTGTAGCTGTTGTTTTGCAGCGAAGCATTGGCGTACACGCGCTGCCTGCCGATGGACTGGTCCACGCCACCAAAGATGGAAGTTCCGGAGATGACGTCGCTCTTGGGGTTCTCCTGATCGGGCACCTTGAACACGTTGGATTCGCGGGTGAACGTCTGGCTGGCGCCGATGTGGTACGGGTTGGTTTCGGCGTGCGCAGCCAAACTGACCACGGCCCCCAGCAGCAGCGCCACACGCGCAAGCCCAGCGGGCGCATCGATGGCAAATTTCAGGCTCGACATACCCGTCCTTTCGGTCTTGTTTTTCGTGGGGCTCATGCGTGTGACCTGCGAGCATCGTGCCTAGTAGGCCTTGCGGTCGAAGAATACCAAGCGAATGGTGCGGACAATGATCTGCAGATCGAACACGAGAGACCAGTTGCGCAGGTACTCCAGGTCGTATTCGACGCGAGCTTGCATCTTCTCGATGGTGTCGGTCTCGCCACGCTGTCCGTTGACCTGCGCCCAGCCGGTGATGCCCGGCTTGACCTTGTGGCGCACCATGTAGGCCTTGATCAGCCGCCGGTATTCCTCGTTGTGGGCCACCGCGTGCGGCCTCGGCCCCACGATGCTCATGCTGCCTTGCAGCACGTTGAAGAACTGTGGCAATTCATCCAGCGACGTGCGGCGGATGAAGGCACCAAAACGGGTGATCCGGGGGTCGTTTCTGGTGGCCTGTCGCACGACCGGGCCGTTGTCCTGCACCCTCATGGAGCGAAACTTGTAGACCACGATTTCCTCGCCAGCCAGCCCGTTTCGGTTCTGCCTGAACACCACCGGACCCGGGGAACTCAGCCGCACGCCGATCGCGACCGCCACCAGCAGCGGCGAAATGAGCACCAGGATCAGGCTGGCCAGCACCAGATCGCTGATGCGCTTGATCAGGTCGTTCGTCCCGGTGAAGGGCGTCTCGCAAATGCCCACCACCGGAATGCCGTTCATGTCTTGCAGTCGACCCTGGATGATGCTGATGCCGAAAACGTCAGGCACGAAAAACAGCGAAGCCGTCGTGCCTTGGACCTGTTCCAGCAGCTCGACGATCCGTGGCTGCGATCCCAGGGGCAAGGTGATGTAGACCTCGTGGATGCCGTGTTCGCAGACGTAGGACAAGACGCTGGACAACCCCCCAAGACGCTTCATGACGACCGAGTCCTGGACCCGGTCGTCGGTCCGGTCGTCGAAGAAGCCGACGAATTCCAGCCCGTCGTCCTTGCCCGCCAGCAAGGCGCGCGCCACCTTGACGCCCAGTTGGCCCGCGCCCACCACCACCGCGCGGCGGCGCGCCTCAGGTCGCGCATTGAATCTGCGGCGAACCTGCTGGCCGGCCCAGCACGCCAGCCACTGCACGGCTGGCGTGATCAGCGCCCACTGCATCAAGGCGCCGTCTTCGAACAAGTAGAAGCTGCGCGTGGCGTAGGCACACAACGCCAAGATGAACAAGAGCGCGACCCACGATGAAACGATGTCGACGGCGGCGCTCAGCAGGTTGTCGCGGAACCGGTTGGGGCCTGGAAACGTCAGGGCGAACACCAGCAGGCACAAGGTGAGCTGCGGCCTGCCGATGGGCTCGTCGATGAACTGGTTGGCGATGATGAACACCAGCACCGTGATCGTCGGCTCGAGAAATGCAGCCACCAGCGACGTGACCGATTGCGGCGCGCTGCAGAACGTTCGTTTGTGGGTGCGGTCTTCGAACATCGTTCCTGAAGTGGGTTTGATCGAACGGGCTGGCGTGGCCACTGACGCAACCGGGCGC
>CAIVGK010000118.1 GCA_903905475.1 uncultured Burkholderiales bacterium
ACATCGCCATCGAGTCGTCGAGCACGAAGGTGATCGGCAGATCAGCCACCGTCTTGCGCACGATGGCCAGCGGCATGCGCGGGCCTTCGATCGCCCTGGCGAAGATGAACACCGTGTCGCCGGGCGACACCTTGGCAGCCAACTGAGGTGACAGCGTCACGCGGCCCGCCACGCGCGCGCCCGCGCCCGTCGCTGCCGGTGGGGCATTCGTCGCGGCATCGGGGGCACTTTGGGTCGAGGGCGGCGTGGCCGCCGGGGCGGCGGCGAGTGCGGCCGGGCCGCCTTGCGCCGCACGCGCGTCCCGGATGCCCTGCTCAAGGTTGTTGGCGAAATCGCTGGCCGGTGTGGCCAGTTCGCGCGCCTGCGTCCAGTGGGCAATGGCCCGCTCGTAGTTGCCTTCCTCGTAGGCCACGCTGCCCGCCAGTGCCAGCGCCTTGAGATTCTTCGGGTCGATTTCGAGCGCGCGGGCAATCAGCTTGGCGGGCTCGCCGGCCGCGCGCTGGCCCTGCAACACGGCCATCACGTCGGCGCGGTCGGCCAGCAGCGTCGCGTCGTTGGGCGACAGCGCCGTGGCGCGCTCGTAGGCCTTGGCGGCTTCGGGAAACTTCTGCATGGCGGCGTAGGTGCGTGCGAGCAGCGTCCAGCCTTGCAGGTCGTCGGGACTGGACTGCATGCGCTCGGCCAGTTGCTTGACGAGCCCGTCGACCTGCGCGTCGGTCACGCCGTCGCTGCCGACGGCCGCCTGCTCAGGCGCTGGCACATCGATGGCGGCCGGGTTGCCCAGGTGCTCGTAGGTGGCGGTGGCCAGCAGCGGGATCGCCAGCGCGAGGAACGCCACCGTCGCCCAGGGTCGACGCGTGGCCGAGCCGCCCGCCGTCCGGCTGGTCGCGGCTGGCGGGGTGTTCGCCTCTTCGAGTGCCCGACGCTCGATCTCTTCTCGGGACACGCGGTGCTGCTCGGCATCGATCGCGCCACCGCTCAGGTCGGCATCGAGTTGCGCCAGCTGATCGCGCAGGATCGCGATCGTCGACTGGCGCGCAGACGCTGCCTCCACGGGGGCAGCACTTTGAGCGCCTCGCTTGAACAGCACGGGCAGAACCATTGCCAAGGCCAGCGCCGTCAGCAGCGCGGTCGCAATCCAGAAAGTCATCATGGGTGGGAATCGGTGTCGGCTAGCAGTTGGCGCGCACGTGCGCGATCCGCCTCGCTCAGGGTGAGTGGCGTTTGTTTCTGGCGGCCGCGAATCGTGCGGATCAGCGCGAACGCGCCTGCCAGCAGCAGGGCGAACGGGCCCAGCCACAGCAGCACGGTGGTGGCGTTCAGGGGCGGCCGGTAGCGCACGAAGTCACCGTAGCGCTCGACCATGAAGTCGATGATCTGCCGCTCGGACTGGCCTTCGCTGAGCTTGGTGCGGATCTGCTTGCGCAGGTCGACCGCCAGATCGGCGTGCGAAGCGGCGATGGTCTCGTTCTGGCAGACCAGACAGCGCAGCTCTTCCGACACCGCCATCACGCGCGCCTCGAGCACCGGATCGGCAGCGCTGTTCGGGGCCTGCGTGGCAAAGGCCACCGGACAGGCGACCCAGACCGCCAATGCCAGAACGATCCATCCGTTGCGTCTCATGAAGCCTCCAGTTGGGCCAGCAGCGGCAACAACGTGTCGCGCAGCGCCTCGCGGGTGATCGGGCCGATCTGCTTGAAGCGAATCACGCCTTGCTTGTCGATCACGAAGGTTTCAGGCACGCCGTACACGCCGAAATCGATGCCGACCAGGCCCTCGGTGTCAGACAGCGATGTCACATACGGATCGCCCGATTTGCGCAGCAGGCCGAGGGCGTCTTCGCGCTTGTCCTTGTAGTTCAGGCCGTAGACCTTGACGGTGCCCGATCGGGCCATCTCGACCAGCAACGGATGCTCCTGACGGCACGCCACGCACCACGAGGCCCACACATTGAGCAGCCAGACCTGACCGCGCAGGTCCTGGGTGGACAGCATCTGCTCGGGCGCATCGAGCCGCGGCAGCGTGAACGCGGGCGCCGGCTTGCCGATCAGCGGCGAAGGCACCTCGCGCGGGTCCTTGTTCAAGCCCACGGCCAGGAAGCCGGCGAGCACCAGAAAAATCACCAACGGCAGCAGATAACGCTTCATGCCGACGGCGCTTCGGGGGTCAGCGAGCTGGCGGCCGGCAGCGACTGCGGCCCCATGGGCTGCACGGGGTGCGGCACCACGGCCGACGGTGAACGCCGCGTGCGGTAGCGCCGGTCGAGCACCGCGAGCACACCGCCACCGGCCATCAGCAGGCAGCCCAGCCAGATCAGGTTGACCAGCGGCTTGTGGTGCACGCGCACGCTCCAGGCGGTCGCACTCACGGGCTCGCCGAGCGCCACGTACAGATCGCGCGAGACACGCCGGTCGATGGCGACTTCGGTCATCGGCGAGCGCGTCACGGTGTAGATGCGCCGCTCGGGCCACAGCGTGGTGACCGGCTTGTCGCCTTCAGTGACCACGATCGAGGCCTGCGCGGCCACGTAGTTGGGGCCCTTGATCTCGCGCACGCCGTGCAGCGTGAAGGTGTAGCCGCCCACGCTGGTGGATTCGCCCGCGGCCATGCGCACGTCGCTCTCGCTCTGGAAACCGCTGACCACCGTGACCCCCAGGGTGAACACCGCCACGCCCAGGTGGGCCATCAGCATGCCGTAGTAGCTGCCGGGCTGCGAGGCGAATCGCTCGCCCCAGCCCACGGCCGGATGGGCAGCGATGCGGCTGACCAGATTGAGCACCGCCGTGCTGGCGATCCACGCGGCCAGCAGCAGGCCGAAGCCGATCATCGGCGTCCAGTGTCCCAGCACCAGCGGCGCGATCAGTGCCGAAGCCAGGCTCACGCCAAACGCCCAGCGCAGCTTGCGCGCGAGCTCCATCGCCGTGGCCTGCCGCCAGCGGGTCAGTGGGCCCACGCCCATCAGGAACAGGGCCGGCGCCATCAGCGGCACGAACACCGCCACGAAGTAGGGCGGGCCGACCGAGATCTTGCCCATGCCCAAGGCGTCAAGCACCAGCGGGTACAGCGTGCCCAGCAGCACCGCCGCGGCGGCCACCACCAGCAGCACGTTGTTGGCCAGCAGCATGGATTCGCGCGAGACCAGATCGAAGCTGCCACCCAAGCCCACCTTGGGGGCGCGCCACGCAAACAGCAGCAGCGAGCCGCCGACCACGAACACCAGGAAACCCAGGATGAAGACGCCGCGCGCCGGATCGGACGCGAACGCGTGCACCGAACTGAGCACGCCCGAGCGCACGATGAACGTGCCCAGCAGCGACAAAGAGAACGCCAGGATGGCGAGCAGCGCGGTCCACATCTTGAAGCCACCGCGCTTTTCGGTGACGGCCAGCGAATGGATCAGCGCCGTGCCCACCAGCCAGGGCATGAACGAGGCGTTTTCGACCGGGTCCCAGAACCACCAGCCGCCCCAGCCCAGTTCGTAGTAAGCCCAGAAGCTGCCCAGCGCGATGCCGCAGGTGAGAAAGCACCACGCCACCGTCGTCCAGGGCCGTGACCAGCGCGCCCAGGCGGCATCCAGGCGGCCCGACAGCAGCGCAGCGATCGCGAAGGCAAACGACACCACGAAGCCGACGTAGCCCATGTAGAGCATGGGCGGGTGGATGATCATGCCCGAGTCTTGCAGCAACGGGTTCAGGTCGCGGCCATCCGGTGCGGCGGGCAGCAGCCGCTCGAACGGGTTCGACACGAACAGCGTGAACAGCAAGAAGCCGCAGCTCACCAACCCCATCACCCCCAGCACGCGCGCCACCGTGGGATCGTCAAGCTGCTTCGAGAAGATCGACACGGCCAGCGTCCAGCCCGCCAGGATCAGCGCCCACAGCAGGATCGAGCCTTCGTGGTTGCCCCACACCGCGGTGTAGCGGTAGGCCAGCGGCAAGGTCGAGTTGGAGTGCATGGCCGCCAGCGCCACCGAGAAGTCGTTGTTCACGAAGGCGTAGGTGAGGCAGGCATAGGCCAACGCCACAAAGACGAACTGGCCGCGTGCCGACGGCCGCGCCAGCGACATCCAGGCGGCATTGCCGGTCTGTGCGCCGATCAGTGGCAGGACGCTTTGCGCCAGCGCCATGGTGAGCGCCAGGATCAGCGCGACGTGACCAATCTCGGGAATCATGGGCTGGCCTTCGGGTTCATGCTGTTGGTGGAAGTGGTCATCGCGCCGCCGGGCAGTTCGCCCTTGCGTGCCTTGGCCAGCGCGTCGGCGGCTTCGGGTGGCATGTAGTTCTCGTCGTGCTTGGCCAGCACCTGCTCGGCGCGAAACACGCCATCAGGCCCCAGCTTGCCCTGCGCCACCACGCCCTTGCCTTCACGAAACAGGTCGGGCAGCAAGCCGGTGTAGGTGACTGGCACCTTCTGCGCGAAGTCGGTCACGACGAACGTCACGGTGAGGGACTGCTCGTCGCGCTGCACGCTGCCTTGCTCGACCATGCCGCCAATGCGAAAGCTGCGTTCGCGCGGGGCTTCATGGGCCGCCACCTGCGAGGGGCTGAAGAAAAACACCATGTTGCTCTGGAAGGCGTTGAGCACCAGCGTGGTGGCAATGCCCAGCGTGGCCAGTCCGCCCACGATGATCAAGGCGCGTTTGGTTCTGGGTTTCATGCGAAATCTCCTGATTCGTCTTCGCTGGCGTGGGCCAAGGTGACCCGCAGCGCCTTGCGACGCGCCGCCACCGACCACATCTCGGCCGCGATGGCCGCTGCCGTCACGCCAAACGAGCCCCAGACATACAAGCCGTAGCCGCCCATGGCAAGGAAATCAGACCAGCTGTTCCAGATCATCGGGGGGCTCCCAGTTCGGCGCGCACCCACTGGGTGTGCTGCTCGCGCTCGAGGATCACCACGCGCAGCCGCGCCAGCGACACCGCGATGCAGTACGCCCAGAACGCCAGCGCCATCACCAGCATGCCGGCCAGCATGGGCGCGGCCATGCTCGAGCCCTTGCTGAACGACACCGAGGCGCCCTGGTGCAGCGTGTTCCACCACTTCACCGAGAAATAGATGATGGGCACGTTGACCGCGCCCACGATGGCCAGCAGCGCGGCGGCGCGATCGGCGCGGCGCAAGTCGTCGATGGCCGCGTGCAGCGACATGAAGCCGATGTACAGGAACAGCAGCACCAGCTCGGACGTCAGCCGGGCGTCCCACACCCACCAGGCGCCCCAGGTCGGGCGGCCCCACAGGGCACCGGTCCACAGCGCGAGGAAGGTCATCACCGCCCCCGAGGGCGCCAACGCCGTGGCGAACATCGCCGCCAGCCGCGCATTGAACACCAGCCCGATGGCCGCCCAGAACGCCATGGCGAGGTAGATCACCATCGACATCCAGGCCGCCGGCACGTGGATGAAGATGATCCGGTAGGCGTCGCCCTGCTGCGCGTCAGTCGGGGCAATCAGCAGCCCCAGCGCCAGGCCGGCCAGGCACAGCAGCAGTGCGAGCGCGCCCACCCACGGGACGGCTTTTCCTGCCAGGGGATAGAAACGCTGCGGTGCGGCGTACTTGAACCAATTGACTTGTGAAAACTGCACTTGCTCGGGCTCCGGCCATCACCGCTCGATGGGCTGGCCACAGGCCGCCCGTCGCTTCGACCGCGGATTGTGCAATGCGTTCAATCAAGCGCGATGCGCAGTGCGGCGGCGGATGCCCAAGGCGCCAGGAAGAGCGCGCCCACCAGCATCGCGCCCAGCAGCGAGTAATGGGCGTTGACCGACAGACCTGACACGGCCGCGTCCACGGCGCCGGCACCGAAGATCAGCACCGGCACGCACAGCGGCAGCACCAGCAGCGACAACAGCACGCCGGCGCCGCGCACGCCCACCGTCAGCGCCGCGCCGATGCCGCCAATCAGGCTGAGCAGCGGCGTGCCCAGCAGCAGCGTCACGCTGAGCACGCCGATCGCCTCGGCCGGCAAGTCGAACTGCAAGGCCAGCAGCGGCGCCACCAGGCACAGCGTCAGGCCCGAACACAGCCAGTGCGCGGCCATCTTGCTGAGCACGATCAGCGGCAGCGGGCACACCGACAGCAGCAGCTGCTCGAGCGTGCCGTCGGCGTGGTCGTCGGCAAACAAGCGGCCCAGCGACAGCATCGACGCCAGCAGCGCCGCCACCCACACCACGCCCGCGGCCATGCTGCGCAACAGCGCCGGCTCGGGGCCGACACCCAGCGGGAACAAGCTCGCCACGATCACGAAGAAAAACAGCGCCGCGGCGGTGTCGGCGCGCCGGCGCATCGCCAGCCGCACGTCGCGCATGAAGATGCCGCGCATCGCGTCGAAGGTGCCGGCCGTCGGCGGGCTGGCGTTCGGGGTGCTGTTCGTGGTCACAGGCTCAGCACCACCTGAGGCAGCGCCGGATCGATCGCCACCGGCATGTGGCTGGTCAGCACCACGATGCCGCCACGGCGCAGCTGCGCTTCGAGCACGCCGAGCAGCCAGGCGGTGGCGTCGGTGTCAAGCGCGTTGAAGGGCTCGTCCAGAACCCACAACCGCGACGATTCACCCAGCACCAGCACCAGCCGCGCCAGCGACACGCGCCGGCGCTGGCCTTGCGACAGGCTGCGCGAGGGCAGGTGCTCCCGGTGACGCAACCCGGCAGCGCGCAACGCGCCCAGCACCTGGGCGTCGCTCGGGTGCTGGCCGCCGAGCAGGCACGCCGCCAGCAGGTTCTCGCGGGCGCTCAGATCGTCCTTGAGCGCAGCGGCGTGGCCGATGTAGATCAGATCGCGATGAAAGCTGTCGCGCTCATGCGCCACCGACTGACCACACCAGCGAACTTCGCCTTCGGTCGACATCGACAGCCCGCACAGCGTGCGCAGCAGCGTGGTCTTGCCCGCGCCATTGGGGCCTTGGACGCGCATCAGTTCACCCGCACGCACCGAACAGTTGACGCCACCGAACAACCGGCGCGTGCCACGCGAACACGCCAGCTCACGCAGTTCCAGGCTGGCAGCCTGGGGCGCGGGCAAGGCAGGGTCCGGCAAAGCCGTCGTGTGCTGAGGCAGGTTCAAGAGGGGGAGACCAAATCGCGGGTGGCCGCTGAAGGTTGGCGATTATCCGGATGCGCGCGGAAGGGCTGATCGTCGGGGCGATGCAGTACCGGCACGTTATAATTTCCTCTCGTCGGAATGACCCCTGGTGGGCTGGCAAGGGCGGGAGTATCCCTCGCAGAGTGGACCCCAAGATGGACGCCATTGAAGTAGGAATGGAATCGAGATGAAGTTTGCAACCATGCTCGCGTGGATCGGATTGGCGCTGGTCTTGTCACCGGCCAGCGTTCAAGCCTATGTGGGCCCAGGCATGGGGGCTGGCGCGGTGGCGGCGGTGCTGGGTGTGCTTGCCGGGCTGCTGATGCTGGTGGTTGGCGTGGTCTGGTACCCGCTCAAGAAACTGGTCCGCCGACTGCGCGACAAGAAGTGATGACCTGGGTCTTGATTTGGTCGGTGCCGGTGGGGGTGGCGCTGACGGAAATCGCTTTGCGCGGGTGCTCGCGGTGTTTCAAAGGCGATCGCGTTCGGTCTATCACTCAAGAACTCAAGAAATTCCAGCAAGCCCAGACCGATGACGCCCGTCAGGCGCTCTTGCTGCGTGCGGGATCAAAGACCTTGCTGCTGAGTCTCGGTGTACTCGGTGTGGTTGCCGTGTTGGCGCTGGTCTTGTGCCTGCCTGTCTGGGCGGTGGATCTGGGCAGTGAGGATTTGATGGCCTACGGAACGGCCACCTCGATAGCCGCTGCCGCTTGGTTCGTTTTGCGGCGTTGGCTGCCCAAGCTCCATCCTTCCGCCCCTAGCCGCGCCGTCAGCGCCGCTGAACGAGATGCGCAGTAGCTCCTACGGAAAGTTGGAGCAGTGGCTGCACTGGCTGGCGCTTGAGCCCGCGGTGGTGCGCCAACTGGCCTTTGACCTGGAACGCTCTTTTGTGGGTACCCAGCCACCATCAGCCGCCGACGGCTCCGTCTATGTGTGCGGCCTGGCACGCTCTGGCACAACCATGTTGCTGCGCATCCTGGACCAACCGGGTGACTTTCAGTCACTGGCGTACCGGGACATGCCGTTCGTTTTGGCGCCGAACCTGTGGCGCCGCATCACGCAGTACTTTCCACGGTCAGCCGCACCGGCTGAGCGTGCACATGGCGACGGAATCCTGGTCGATTTCGACAGCCCCGAAGGATTCGAAGAGGTCTTTTGGCGCACCTTCGGCGGCACAGCGGCGCCGCCGTATTGCGTCGGTTGTGACGATCCCTCTGCGGAAACGCTGGCCGCCTTTGCCGAGTACCGCGCCATGGTGACCCAACGGTCAGCGGCCGCAAATTCACCGGGCCAAGCTCGCCCCCGCTACCTCAGCAAAAACAACAACAACCTCTTGCGACTTCACAGTCTCAGCATGGACCCCACGGCCACGCTGCTGTTGGTCTACCGGGATCCGCTGTCCACGGCCCGATCTTCGCTGCGGCAGCACCAGCGCTTTTGCGCAAGCCAGCGCCTCGACCCTTTCAGCAGGCGCTACATGGGTTGGCTGTCTCACCACGAGTTTGGGCTCGACCACCGGCCCCTTTGCTTCGCGGTGTCGGGCATGAACCCCGCTTATGAGCCCAGCAGTCTGGATTACTGGCTTGACTACTGGAACGCCGTGTACCAGCACGTGCTTGCACAACCCGGCCTGAGGCTGCACCTGCTGAACCACGGCGCGCTGTGCGCAGACCCTGCCCGGTCGGTGCAGGCGCTGTTCGAACTGCTTGGCGTGCGTGGCGACGTGGATGCGGCGGCGCGGCTGATCGTGCCACCGGCAGCCATCAGCCCGGACCTGGACGGTGTCAATCACGACTTGCTGGGCCGTGCCCAAGCCACGCATCGGGCGCTGCTCGCCAGCCCGAAAAACCTTTTTCGCGATTCATCTGCCCATGAATAAACCCAAGCCGCCAATCCCTGTTGAGCCCCCTTCGGACGGAGGATCAGTTTGGCCGTTCCGGCTCTGGTTGGCGGCGGTGGCCGTGCTCACGGCGGCCCTGCTCGTCATTGGTACCGCCTGGGCCGTTCGGCTCGCCTTGGCGGGGAGCAACCGTTTTTCAGAAGACCTGAGCAAGGCCGTGCTGAGCGTTGCCGAGTTCCCTGGGCGGTGTCGAGATGCACTGCAGGAACTGACCTACAGCTTCAGCCAAGATCCAGGTCTCTTGCTGATCGACAGAGCCGCCACTGAAAAGCCTGGTTGGATCCGAAGTTTTCCAAACTCACAAGACTCGGGCTATCTGCTTTTTTCAGGCGTTGATCCCGTGGCGAAGCACTCGGTCGTGAAACTGATCCGGATTGCGGATGGTGTGACGATGGCCACCTGGGACCCGGATTGGCAAGAAATCTACGCGAAGACGACGTGGAAGAAATGGGCGCAACGAGGACAGATCAGTACGTTGCGCGCGCTCCATCCCGTATTGCTGGAGGGTGGTGACATCATCTTCAACACGCTCTATGTAGCGGTACGCATGGGCCCTTGCGGCCGGCATCCGGCCTGGGTGCTGGACGAGACAATTCATCACTCTGTTGAACTCGCTGACGATGGAACGCTCTGGACCGCAGGCGTGTCGACCGATGGTTTTTCCGGCAACCCCTGGCTGAGAGATCGGGTGCGAGATGACGCGTTGGTTCGTTTGTCTGTGGATGGACATCTGATCGAAAAAAGAGCTTTCTCGGAGGTTTTGATCAGCAATGGCTTGCAGAGCCTGCTGGGTGGATTCGGGTTTGAGCTCAACAAAGACCCGATTCACATCAATCAGATTCAGGTCGCGCCGAGTGACACCAAGCACTGGCAGCGCGGCGATTTGTTGATTTCAGCAAGGCACCTCAGTACCGTTTTTTTGTATCGTCCTTCGACGGGGCGGGTAGTGTGGTACCAGACCGGCCCTTGGATGAATCAGCACTCAGCCGAGTTTGTCGGCGACCACTCAATCTCGGTGCTCAGCAACAACATAGTCGCAGGAGTACCTCCTGAGTATGCATTCTTGAAAACCAGCGACATCAACCGCGTTTTTCTGTTCGATTTCGACAGCGGGTCAGTCACCGAGCCCTTCGCGGACCTGCTGGCGAAGGCGCGGCCGGCCACAGTGACAGAGGGGAGGGCGCACATGCTCGCTGATGGGGGGCTATTTTTCGAAGACACCAACTCCGGTCGGCACCTTCGGTTCACGGAAGATTCCCTGCTTTGGTCGCGTGTGAATGACTACGACGACGACCGCATTGGCATGTTGTCGTGGAGCCGTTACCTGAGCGCCGATGATGCGCGCGTGCCGCTCAAAGCCTTGGCAGCGCTGCCGTGCACGGGGAAAGAGCGTGAGCGGTGACACCTGAAGCCCCTCGCCAAGTCGCCAGCGAGGCTGCTGCGGCGTTTGCCTGAGTCACTGTTGGCGGGTCCGGCCGAGCAGGCCGCCTTAAAACATCAGCGGGCGAGGAGGGGCTCCAGTGGCCTGGTTCTTCGATGGTCGGCATGAATTAAAACACCTAGCCAAAACAGATTTGCCTCACTAAACTGCCGTTCGTTCACTGATTGAACGAACCCTTCCGGCATGCCTACCCGCAACTTTGATTACGAACTCCTGCGCCATCTGGCCGATGAGCCAGCCGTGGGCCAACGGGGCTTGGCAGAGCGAATGGGTGTGAGCGTGGGCAAGGTCAACTACTGCCTGCGCGCTATGGTGGACAAGGGCTGGGTCAAGGCCAACAACTTCCGCCGCAGCGACAACAAGTTGGCTTATGTCTACCTGCTCACCCCCACTGGCGCCAGCGCCAAGCTGAGGCTGACCCGCGACTTCCTAGCCCGCAAGGAGCAGGAGTTCGAGCGCCTGCAGCACGAGATCGCTGCGTTGCGCGATGAGATGCTTGGGTCAAACCTCACTCGGTCTGAACGCCAACACAAGAATTGAGCGAGATGCACATCATCACCATTTCCAATGGAAAGCAGTTCGAAGCTCGGTCTGATGAATCCCTGCTCGACGCGGCCTCGCGTGGTGGTGTCTCGCTCGAGCACAGCTGCCGAACCGGCCGGTGCAGCTCTTGCAAGTGCACCGTTGCCGAGGGTTCCACCCGCGCTCTGCACGACGAACTCGGGCTGAGCGATGCCGAACGGGCCGCGGGCTGGATCCTGAGTTGCGTGCGCTCGGCCAATTCAGATGTTAGTCTGGCCATCATTGACCTCGGCGATGTGAAAACCCACCCCGTTCGGACGGTACCCTGCCGCATTCAGTCGTTGGAGCAATTGTCCGATGACGTGATCAAAGTCTTGCTGCGCCTTCCACCCTCTAACGACTTCGCGTACCACGCGGGCCAGTACATTGAAGTAATCGGGCGCAGCGGACTGCGGCGCAGCTACTCCATGGCGAATGCGCCAGCGGCCAACGGCCAAGTCGAACTGCACATCCGGCAGGTTCCAGACGGGGCGATGAGCCAGTACTGGTTCGAGCACGCGCAGGCCAATGACCTGCTGCGGCTCAACGGTCCACTTGGCAGCTTCTTCCTGCGCAACATCAGCGGCCTTGACCTGGTCTTCTTGGCCACCGGCACAGGCATTGCCCCTGTCAAAGCGATGCTGGAAGCGCTTGCGGGCTGGGAGCAAGATCAAAGGCCCAGGCAGGTGACCGTCTACTGGGGCGGCCGAAAGGCTGCAGGCCTTTACTGCGACCTTGGCGCTCTGGGGGTTGAATATCGCTTCGTCCCCGTGCTTTCAAGGCCGGATGAGGACTGGAGAGGTGCGCGCGGCCATGTGCAGCAGGCCTTGATGGCCGACCTGCCGAAGCTTCAAGAGACCATGATTTACGCATGCGGGTCTGACGCCATGATCCATGGCGCACGCGCAGAACTCACGGCGGCAGGCTTGCCAGAGGAGCGTTTTCGCTCTGATGCCTTCGTCTGCTCTTCGGCGGCTTGAGAGCAGAGGAAAGTTGAAGATGAAAGCCGTGATCCTGGCAGGTGGCTTGGGCACCCGCCTTAGTGAAGAAACCGCTCTGCGGCCCAAGCCGATGGTGGAAATCGGCGGCAAGCCGATCCTCTGGCACATCCTGAAGATGTATGCCCACCACGGCGTCAACGATTTCGTCATCTGCTGCGGCTACAAGGGCTATGTCATCAAGGAGTACTTTGCCAACTACTTCCTCCACATGTCGGACGTCACCTTTGACATGCGCAGCAACCGCATGGAGGTGCATCACAAGCGGGCCGAGCCGTGGACGGTAACCCTGGTGGATACGGGCGACGACTCCATGACCGGTGGCCGGCTGCTGCGCGTGGCCGACTATGTGCGCAACGAAGAAGCTTTCTGCTTCACGTACGGCGACGGCGTGGGCGACATCGACATCAGCGCCACCATTGCGTTCCACGGCAGCCATGGCAAGGCGGCCACCCTGACTGCCACTTTTCCACCAGGGCGTTTTGGAGCGCTGGAAATCTACGAACGCCAAGTACGCAGCTTCAAGGAAAAACCCAGGGGCGATGGCGCTTTGATCAACGGCGGCTTCTTCGTCCTCTCTCCAAAGGTACTTGACTATGTCCGCGACGACACGAGCGTGTGGGAACAGGAGCCCCTGCAGCAACTGGCCAGCGAGGGGCAACTGATGGCTTTCGAGCATGGGGGCTTCTGGCAACCGATGGACACGTTGCGCGACAAGCACCTGTTGGAAGAACTATGGTCCAGTGGCCGTGCGCCTTGGAAGACTTGGGAGTGAGTACGGTGCAGGCATTGCTCCGCAACATTGGTCAGGTTGATCCGGAGTTCTGGCGCGGGCGGCGCGTCTTCCTGACGGGTCACACCGGCTTCAAGGGAAGCTGGATGGCCATATGGCTCCAGTCCCTGGGTGCTGAGGTCCACGGTTACGCGCTCGCGCCACGCACCACGCCGAGCCTGTTCGAGGCGGCCCGCGTCGCCGACGGCATGAGTCATGCTGTGGGCGACATTCGGGACTTTGATGCCCTTCGTTCGGCGCTCGTCGGGTGCCAGCCTGAGGTCGTCCTGCACATGGCGGCGCAGCCTCTGGTCCGGCTGTCATATGCGGAGCCAGTAGAAACCTACGCCACCAACGTGATGGGAACCGTCCACCTGCTGGAGGCCGTTCGCTTGGCAGGCAGTGTCCGTGCGGTGGTCAACGTGACCACCGACAAGTGCTACGAAAACCGCGAGTGGGTGTGGGGCTACCGGGAAGACGAACCCATGGGCGGCCACGATCCCTACAGCAACAGCAAGGGTTGCTCGGAACTGGTGACCTCCGCCTACCGGCGGTCCTTCCTGGCCGGTGCGGGCATCGCGCTGGCCTCGGCACGGGCCGGCAACGTGATCGGCGGCGGCGATTGGGCTGCCGACCGCCTCATTCCGGACATCCTGCGCGCCTTCGAGCGGGATACCCCCGTCGTCATCCGCAACCCGCAGGCCACGCGGCCCTGGCAGCATGTGCTCGAACCCCTAAGCGGCTACTTGGTGCTGGCGCAAGCGCTGGCGGGTGAGCAGGGCAGCCGCTTCGCTGAGGCCTGGAACTTCGGCCCGCGCGATGATGATGCACAGCCCGTCCAATGGATTGTCGAAAGAATGGTCGCCCGCTGGGGCGGATCGGCACGCTGGCAGGTGGATGCGGGCGAGCACTTGCATGAGGCGCACTACCTCAAGCTCGATATCTCCAAGGCGTGTGCCGGCCTCGCGTGGACACCGAGATGGAACCTGGCCGTCGCGCTCGGCCGCGTTGTCTCGTGGCATCGCGCCTGGCTCGCACGCCCTTCGCCGCAGTTGCTGCGCAGCCTCTGCTTGCAGCAGATCCACGAGTACCTGGAGTCACGAAACTCCCACCCGGCCCCCGAGGCCGCAGCCGCATGAACGCACCCACCATCCCCATCGCGATCCATCCTGAGCTCAAAGGCCTCGCCCCTGCCCCGGGCGCAACATCCGAGACCGAAGCCCTGCGCCGCCAAATTGGCGAACTGGTGCGGCAGTACGCGGATCTGGCGCATGCGCCTAAGCCCTTCGTTCCTGGTGAGAGCCCCGTGGCGGTCTCCGGCAAGGTGATCGGCACCCAGGAATTGCAGCTGATGGTGGAGGCCTCACTGGACGGCTGGCTGACCACCGGCCGCTTCAATGCCGCCTTCGAGGAGCGGCTGGCCAAGTACCTAGGTGTGAAGCATTTGATCACCGTCAACTCAGGGTCGTCCGCCAATCTGGTGGCGTTCTCTACGCTCACCTCATCACGTCTGGGCGACCGCGCCATCCAGCCAGGCGATGAGGTCATTGGCGTGGCGGCGGGTTTCCCAACCACCGTCAACCCCATCCTGCAGTTTGGCGCAGTGCCGGTTTTCGTGGACGTAGACTTGGCCACGCACAACATCGACGCCAGCCTGATCGAGGCGGCCATCACCCCCAAGACCAAGGCCATCATGCTGGCCCACAGCCTCGGCAACCCGTTTAATCTGGACGTGGTCACCGCGATGTGCAAGAAGTACCAGCTCTGGCTGGTAGAAGACTGCTGCGACGCCCTAGGCGCCACGTATGACGGCCAGTTGGTGGGCACATTTGGCGACATCGCTACGCTCAGCTTCTACCCGGCCCACCACATCACCATGGGTGAAGGCGGTGCAGTGTTCACCAACAACGCCGAACTCAAGCTGATCGCCGAATCCTTCAGGGACTGGGGCCGCGACTGCTACTGCCCTCCCGGAAAGGACAACACCTGCAACAAGCGCTTCTGCTGGAAGCTGGGCAACCTGCCCGAAGGCTACGACCACAAGTACACATATAGCCACCTAGGCTACAACCTCAAGATTACCGACATGCAGGCCGCCTGCGCGCTGGCGCAACTGGACCGGTTGGATGAGTTCATCGCCACCCGCCGGGCGAACTTCACCTATCTGAAGGACCGTCTGCAGTCCTGCATTGATTTTTTGCACCTGCCCGAGGCCGCACCGAAGACCAATCCGTCCTGGTTCGGGTTTCCGCTTGTTGTGAAGGAGGCGTCTGGTATCAAGCGTGGTGACCTGATCAACTTCCTGGACCAGAACAAGATCGCTACACGCCTACTGTTTGCAGGCAACCTCACCAAGCAGCCCTACATGATCGGACGTAACTTCCGCGTCAGTGGTGAATTGACCAACACAGATATCGTGATGAACCAGACTTTCTGGCTGGGGGTCTTTCCTGGGCTGGGCGAGTCCCAGCTTGATTACATCGCCGACAAGCTCGAGACCTTTCTCGGCGTCAACTTCTGAGCGTGATGCATTTTGCAGAAGAGATCCTATCAGGCACCTGGGTCGTGCGGCTGAAGCGCTTCGACGACGCGCGGGGCAGCTTCGTCAAGACCTACTCGCGGCGCGTGTTCGACGAGGCGCTGGGCGCCCTGCCGGGCGCGCCGGCATTTGAGGCGCGCGAGGAGTTTTATTCCAGCTCAGCGCGGGGCGTAATCCGCGGCATGCACTTCCAACTGCCGCCGCACGCCCACGCCAAGCTGGTGTACTGCGCGGTGGGGATGGTGGATGACGTGCTGCTCGACCTGCGCCGTGGCCCGGGCTATGGCCGCGTGGCGGTCATCCGCCTAGACGCCGCCGAGCCAGCCGCCATTTATGTGCCGGCTGGCGTGGCCCACGGCTTTTGCGCCCGTATCGACGGCAGCCTGATGGTCTACAAGACCACCAGCGAACACACGCCGAGCCACGATGCCGGCGTGCGGTACAACAGCTTCGGCTTCGACTGGCAATGCCCGGTCCCGGTGCTGTCGGCGCGCGACCAAGCGCACCTAGCCTTCGCCGACTTCGACTCGCCATTCTGACGTGATGAAGCTCTTCGTCACCGGCGGTACCGGCTTCGTCGGCTCGCACGTTATTAACCGCTGCCACGAGGTGGGCCACGAGGTGGTGGCTCTTCGCCGGCCGGGCAGCCAGCCCCGCGTGAGCCTGCGGCGCGAGCCCGAGTGGATCGAGCAGGAACTGGACACCGATCTCGGCGCGGCCTTCAACGGCGTCGACGCCGTGATCCACCTCGCCTCGCACACGCCCAATCCGCCCTACGACACGCTTGAGCGCTGCCTGTACTGGAACGTGTACGCGGCGCTGCGTATGGCGCGTCAGGCCACCGCGGCGGGCGTCCGCCGCTTCCTCGTCGCCGGCTCGTGCTTCGAGTATGGCAGCGCCGCCGCGGGCCTAGACCGCATCCCCACCGACGCGGCCCTCGAGCCGGCCCTGTCCTACCCGACGTCCAAGGCCGCCGCCTCGGTGGCATTCATGGGGCTGGCCCGTGAGCAGGGGTTGGTCCTAGAAGTGCTGCGCCTGTTCCAAGTTTACGGCGAGGGGGAGCAGTCCTCGCGCTTCTGGCCCACGCTGCGTAGGGCCGCCCTGGCCGGCAGCGACTTCCAGATGAGCCCCGGTGAACAAGTGCGAGACTTCGTCGAGGTCGGCGAGGTGGCCCGGCAGATCGTCGCGGCGCTGGCCTTCCACGGGCCAGCGGCCGCACAGCCGCGGGTACGGCATGTCGGCACCGGCCAGGCTCAAACCCTGCTCGACTTCGCCACACACTGGTGGCACCACTGGGGCGCCAGCGGTCGGCTGATCGTGGGGGCCGTGCCTTACCGCCCCAACGAAATCATGCGGCTCGTGCCCGCGCTCGACGCTACGGAGTCGCCATGACGCGGTCGCTCCGGCATGCCGACATAGCCTGGGGCTACGCCGCTCAGGCAGTGAGCGTCGGCAGCGGCGTGCTGCTGCTGCCGATCGCGATCCTCACGCTGTCGGCCGAGCAAGTCGGGTTGTGGTTCGTATTCCTAACACTGGTAGCGCTGGCCCAGCTGTTTGAGCTGGCGATGCAGCCGACCCTGTCGCGCACGGCCTCGTACGTCTTTGCCGGCGTGGACAGCCTGCGCGCTGGCGGCCTGGGGACGGTACGCCCAGACGCACCGGTCAACGGGCCGTTGCTCGCGTCGCTGATCGCCGGCGGGCGGGCGAGCTATCGGGGCATCGCTGCGCTGGTGGCGGTCTGCCTGGGTGTCGGCGGCACCGCCTACGTGGCCAGCCTGTCGGCGCCCGGCACGCCGGTCGCGTCGGGCACCGTCTTCGCGTGGGTCGTTTACGCCACCGGCATCAACGTCAGCGCCTACTTTGGCTACTACAGCGCCTTCATCTTGGGACGGGGCGAGGTCGGCCAGAACAGCCGCATCACGGTGCTGACCCGGGGCAGCTTCGTGCTGCTGGCCGCGGTGGGCCTGGCCTTCGGCCTGCAGCTGCTGGCGCTCGGCATCGCCTCGCTGCTGTCTTGTGTGGCCGGACGCTGGCTCGCCAACCGCTACTTCCGGGCGCTGGCGCCGCATCAGACTGCCGTAACCGGAGCCGCGGCCTCGACGGCCGAGGTCATGCAGACCCTGTGGCCCAACGCCTGGCGGCTCTTCGTCGTGCAGCTCGGCGGCTTTCTGATCATCCGCGCCAACACACTGGTCGTGTCGTCCTTCCTCGGCCTGACCGCCGCGTCGTCCTACGGCCTGAGCCTGCAGTTGCTGCTACTGATTTCCGGCGTCGCGTCGCTGCTGGCCATCCTGCAGCTGCCGCGCATGAACGCCGCGCAGGCGCTAGGCGACCGGGCGCTGCTGCGTGAGGCAGTCGGCCTGTCAGTCGTGTCATCCTGGATCATCTTCGCCACCGGCGCAATCTTGCTCCTGGCGTTCGGACAGCAACTGCTGGCGCTGCTGGGCCGGCAGGTCAGCCTGCTGGACACGCCGCTGCTGGCGGCGATGCTGCTAATAGCCTTCCTGGAGATGAATCACTCGATCGCCGCGCAATACCTCACCACGCTTAACAAGGTGCCATTCGCCGGCGCGTCCATGGTGTCGGGCCTGGCGATCGTCGCGCTGGGCAGTGCGCTGTGTGCCTGGACGCCGCTGGGCATGTGGAGCGTCGTGCTCGCCCAGGGGCTAGTTCAGCTGGCCTACAACAACTGGAAGTGGCCGCTCGACGCCCTGCGCGATCTCGAGACCGGCCTCGGCGCGCTGTTGCGTACCGGGTGTAGGATGGTCCGCCGACTGGTGCGTACGCAATGACCCCACTGACCATAATGGCCCACCCGGCGCCCGCCACCGACCTCGCCGTGCCCGCCGCACCAGCCGCCGTCCCGGGCTACTTCGAAGCCGAGGACTGCTTCGCGCCGCACCGCGACACGGGCTCGGACCTCGTGATCGACGGTGGCAGCGCAGCCCCGCCCGAGCTCACGATCGCCATTCCCACCTTCCGCCGGCCCGACCTGCTGCGGGAAGCAATTGCCTCAGCCCTGGCCCAGCGCACGGGCCGCCCGTACGAGGTCATCGTCGTCGACAACGACACCGAGCCCGAGGGTGTGGCCGCCGTCGACGACGTCGTCCGCAGCGTCCGCTCGCCGCTTCTGCGTTTGTACCGGAACAGCCAGAACATCGGCATGTTCGGCAACTGGAACCGCTGCATTGAACTGGCGCGGGCGCCCTGGCTGAGCATCCTCAACGACGATGACCTGCTGCAGCCGGACTGGCTGGAGGCCGTGGCCGGCCCGCGCTCGGGGCAGGAGATGCACGCCTGCCGCGTCGACCTCTTCGGCGAGCAGCCCTGGCTGTCGCAACGCAACCGGGTCGACGCATCGCTGAAGGCACTGGGCGACCGGCTTGCGGGACGCGCGGGCGAATACCGGGTCACGCCGGCGGACCTGCTGGCAGGCAATCCGGTGTATGCGTCGCTGGGCGTCCTGATGCACCGCGACGCGGCGCTCGGCCTGGGCGGCTACAACGAGCGCTTTTGGCCGATAGCCGACTATGTCTTCAGCGCCCGCTACGGTCTCCGGCACGGCATCCGGGTCACTGACCGACGGCTGGCGCGCTACCGCTTTTCCCGCAACGAGAGCCTTAAGCTGGCCACCATGTCGCTCTCGGTGAAGCGGTGCTTCGAGTTCCGCCAGGCGTTGATCCGGCAGTTCCATGTCCGGGGGCTGCGCGCATCGCTGCTGGAGGGCGTGAACCGCCGGCAGGCCGCGATGGACGCCTACGACTGGCATCGCCGGTCGCCGGACTTCGACTGGCGCCGTGTGCTCGCGGACCTAGGCCTGCCGCGCCCGGACGCCCCGCCCGGGCGGCTGGTCAGGGCCGGCGTCAAGCTCGGCTGGCTGGCCGCAAAACCGCTGCGGAGTACCCAATGAGCCCCGACGATAAATTGCTCCCCAGCCCTTGGGACCGGATCGTGGCGCGCCTGCGTTCGAGCCTGAAGACCGGCCTAACCCTTGAGTACAAGCTCGACGAGCTCAAGCTCAACCAGGGCCTGATCCTGACGGCGCTCAACGCCACCAAAACCTCGCGCCAGCTACAGGACTACGAGTTCCGCGTTTTCTCGCAGTGGGGCGAAGACGGCATCATCCAGAAGCTCGTCGCGACCGTGGACGTGGCCCACCGGACCTTCATCGAGTTCGGTGCCGAGGACTTCAAGGAATCTAACTGCCGCTTCCTGATGAGCAAGGACAACTGGTCCGGCTTCGTGATGGACGGCTCGCCGCGGAACGTGCGCCGCCTCAACAGCGCCGCCACTGTGTGGCGCCACGACATACGGGCACGGGCCGCCTTCATCACGCGCGAGAACATCAACGAGCTGCTGGCCTCCAGCGGCTTCGACGCAGACCTGGGCCTGCTGTCGATCGACATCGATGGCGTCGACTACCATGTGCTCGAGCGCATTGAGCACTACCGCCCGCGCATCCTGGTGCTCGAGTACAACCCGATCTTCGGCGCCGAGCGGGCAATCACGGTGCCCTACGAGGCCGACTTTTACCGCACGGCCAAGCACCACTCGAACATGTATTTCGGCGCCTCGCTGGCCGCGCTGACGCACCTGGCCCAGCGCAAGGGCTACGCCCTGGTGGGCACCACGTCGTCCGGGGTCAACGCCTTCTACGTTCGCCGCGATCTGCTAACCGATCGACTGCCGGAGCTCGACGCCCGGACAGCCTTCACCAACTCCAAGCTGCGCGAGAGCAAGGGGCCGGACGGACGGCCCACGCTGGTCGGGGGTGCCGCCCGCCTGGCGCTCATCCGCGGCATGCCGGTGGTCAACGTGCTGACGGGCGCGGTCGAGCCGCTCTGAACGCTGTGTGGCGCGCATGAAGCAGGTCGTGCTGTTGATCTACCTGGTCCTGACCTTCCGGGTCTTCCAGTTCTTCCCCAACCTCGGCGGTATCCACGAGTTCTGGTTCGGTGTCGTGCTGCTGGCCTTCGTGCGAGCGGTCTACCGCAAGTTCGTCGACCGCCGCGACATCGGCTACTCGGGCTTAGATCTCTACCTAATCGCGATGATGGTCGCGGTGCCGGTCTGGTCGGCCTACGCGGCCTTGGCCGCGTACGGCCAGCCGATCGTGCTGGGCCTGGCCTCGCAGCGATCGATGCTGCTGCTGGGTGGCGTCGTGGCCTTCCTGCACGCGGTGCGCCGGGGCTGGTTCAGCGCCCGGCTGATCGAGCGAGGATTCATCGTTCTGGCCTGGAGCAACCTCGTTTTGTTCCAGCTGATGGACCTGACGCTGGACCCGGCGGACTTACTGGACGACCAGACGGGCTTCGTTGAGGTGCGCGGCAGCGCGGGCATGAGATTCAAGTTCCCGGGGCTTTTCATCACCATCGGGCTGCTGTACTACTCGATGAAGGCGATGCGTCGTCGCGAGCCAGTCTACTGGCTGCCTGTCATGGTGTTCTACGTCTTCCTGCTCGGAGATGCCGGCGGCCGAACGCTGACGATGAGCCTGGTGGTCACCCTGCTCTTCTTCGCCGTCCGCATGGGCGGTCTGCGTCGCGCGGCTCGCGCAATCGCCGTCGCGGGTGCGGTCGGGGCGCTGCTGCTGGGCACGGGCTGGCTGGTCGACCGCGAGAGCACCGAGGCGCGGATCGATAAGTTCCGCGATGCCTTCACCATCGTTCTGGCCGGCACCGAGGTCGACGATGCCTCGGCCAACGTCCGGCTACTGCAGACCCTGGTCGCGCTCCCCTACATCGAGCAGAACCCGGTCATCGGCAACGGCAACATCAGCTACCGCTTCAGCGAGGACGGTTTCTCCAGCCTGCTGGACGCGTACTTCTACCCCTCCGACATCGGCCTGGTCGGCGTCGTCTACATGTATGGCTTTGCCGGCCTGCTGCTGTTCGCCTTTCAGTACGCGTTCGCCGTGCGCGAGGGCCGGCGGCCAGCGCCACCGCGGAACCAGGCTCTGAAAGACGCGACCAATGCCTTTATCTTCTACACCGTAGTATCTTCGATTACTAACGGCTTTCTGGCCCATAAGCCCGAGGTGGTGTGTACGATGATCGCGGTCCTCTGGGCGGCAAACCGGGCCCCGGCCGCCGCCAACGCTAAGTCCGCCCCGGTGTCGGTGCGTCTGCCGCGCGCCGTATAGCCCTTCGGTGCAGCGGCCTGAACGCCGAGGCCCACCCGCCCCCTGATTCTTGACCGACCGAAACGATTGCCACCATGTCGAAGATCTACATCGCCGGATGCGGCGGAATGCTCGGAGAAGCCTTCCACCAGCAGTTCTCCTCCACGCACGAGTTGAAGTGCACCGACATCGACGACAACGAGCCGTGGCTGTCGCCCCTGGACTTCCGCGACCTCGGCGCCTACCGCAAGGACATCGAGGCCTTCAAGCCCGACGCGCTGTTCCACCTGGGCGCGCACACCAGCCTGGAGTACTGCGAGGAGCACGCCGACGACGCCTACGCCACCAACACGATGGCGGTAGAGAACGCCGTATTCATCGCCAACCGGCTGGAGATCCCGCTCCTGTACATCAGCACCGCCGGCATCTTCGACGGCGCCGCGTCGCTCTACGACGACTGGGCGCAGCCCAACCCGCTAGGCGTCTACGCGCGCTCCAAGTACGCCGGAGAGCGCTACGTGGTCGAGCACGCGCACCGCTACCTGGTGTGCCGCGCAGGCTGGATGATGGGCGGCGGTCCCCGCAAGGACAAGAAGTTCATCCAGAAGCTGATGAAGCAGCTGAAGGCCGGCAAGACCACGCTGCAGGTGGTCGACGACAAGGACGGCACGCCAACCTACACGCACGACTTCGCGCGAAACGTGCGCGTGCTGCTGGAAGCCGAGGTCTGGGGCCTGTACAACATGGTCTGCGGCGGCCAGACCAGCCGCTTCGAGGTCGCGCAGGAGCTGGTGAGGCAGCTCGGGCTGCAGGAGCGCGTGACCATCGAGCCGGTACACAGCGACTTCTTCAATGCCGAGTACTTCGCGCCGCGGCCGCCATCGGAGCGCCTGGTCAACAAGAAGCTCGACCTGCGCCAGATGAACGTGATGCAGGACTGGCGCGTCGCGCTGCAGCAGTACCTCGCCGCGTACTACGAAGGCTATCTCTCGAAGTGAAGACCATCGCCATCGTCGGGACCAACGGCGTCCCGGCCGCCTACGGCGGCTTCGAGACCCTGGCTGACAACCTGGTGCAGTATCTCGAAGGACGCTTTCGCTTCGTCGTCTATTGTTCCAAGACACCTAAGGCCAAGCGCCTGCCGGAGTATCACGGGGCGCGACTGATCTACGTACCCTTGCGTGCCAACGGCTGGCAGAGTCTGATCTATGACTGCCTGACCACGCTGCACGCTTTCTTCACCGCCGACGTAATACTGCTGCTGGGGCCGGGTTTCGGCTTCGTGCTGCCGCTGAACGCGATCTTCCGCCGCCGGCTGATCGTCAACTACGGCGGGCTCGACGAGTGGGAGCGCGAGAAGCTGTCTCGCCTGCAGAAGAGCTACACCTACGCCAGCACGGACATCGCCGCCCGAAGCGCTAGCGTCAACGTGGCCGACAACGAGCAGTTGAGGCGCAGCTTGCGCCGCGCCTTCGGCGCCGAGGCGGCCGTCATACGCTACGGCGGCGACCACGCGCAGCGGCCCGTGGCGATCGACCCGGCGCTGAGGGCTAAGTACCCATTCCTGTCGAGGCCCTACTTCGTGAGCATGTCGCGGGCCCAGGTCGACAACAACCTGCACCTCGTCATCGACGCCTTCAAGCGCACCCCTGGGCAGCGCCTGGTGCTGATCTCGAACTGGACCGCCTCGGATTACGGGCGCCAGCTGTTTGCCGACAACCAGGGCCTGCCAAACATCACACTGCTCCCCGCGATCTACGACCAAGCCGAGCTCAACGCCGTGCGCTCGCGCGGCCGCGCCTATGTGCACTCGCACTCCCGCTGCGGCACCGCGCCGTCGCTGGTCGAGGCGATCTCGCTGGGCCTGCCGATCATCAGCTTCGACGTAGCGACGAACCGCGAGACGACAGCCGACAAGGCGCTGTACTTCGGCAGCGCCGACGAACTGGCCGCCACCGTGGCCAGCATCGACGACCAGTCGCTGGCGCGCGTAGCGCACGATCTGGCACCGCTGGCCGCCAAGGCCTACCGGTGGCGTCACATCGCGGACCAGTACGCCAGACTGTTCGAGCCTGCCGCGGCATGACCCGCATCCACGTCGTCGATACCATCGGCCGGCACGCCGGCATGCGGCGCTACGACGAGGCGGTACATGCGCTGCTGGTGGCCGGCGGTTTCGAGGCGCGGCTGGTCTCCAATTTCGACGGGCCGGACACCGCCCCCTGCCTAATCGACTTCTATCGCGGCAACCTCGCGCGAAAGCTCGGCGGCCTGGCACTGTCCTTCATGCGCTTCGTCGGCTACCGGTTCGCCCGCGCGGGCGGCAACGACTGGTGGATCTACTCCTCCTACGGCATGCGCTCCATCGACGCACTCTTCCTGCTGCCGCTGCTCACCGCACGCTCGCGGGCGATCCTGCTGATCCACGACGTCTACTCACTCACCAGCCCGGACAGCCCGCGGCTCTTGCGCCTGAAGAACTTTGTCTACCGCCGGCTCGTCCTGCACGTAATCGTGCAGTCGGACAAGGCGCGCACCGAGGTGGTGGCCACCGGCTTCCGCGGATCGTTGATCGAGATCCCGCTGGTGCGCGCCCGCAGCCGCTTGCAGGGCGACACAGGTACGCTAGCCGACGAGGTGGGCAGACTGCAGCGCGATCCCGCGGTGTTCACCGGCTTGTTCTTCGGCAGCCTGCGCCGCAACAAGGGGCTTGACGCGGTGTTCGCAGCTCTGGCGCGGCTGCCGGCGTCGGCCCGGGCGCGCGTGCGTATCATCGTCGCTGGGCAGGATTTAGACGGCTTGATCGGTACGCCTGGGTTCGTCATTGACCCCACCTGGCCCGTGGTGCTGATCAGACGCTTCATCGACGAGGGCGAGTTGGCCCACCTGCTGGACCTGGCCGACGCCGTGTTGCTCCCCTACCGCGAGATCTACCAGAGCGGCGTGCTCGACCTAGCCGTCAGCCACCGCGTGCCCATCGTCACCTCATCGTTACCCTACTTCCGCAGCATCCTTGAGCGCCTGCCCAGCCTGGGCACCGAGTTCGGCGACAGCGCCGACGACTTGGCCGGCTTCCTGACCGCGGCTGGCGAAGGCTGGCACGCGCGTGCCGCCGGCTTCTTCACCGAGCGTGACGTCACCGCCTACTATGCCGACGGCAGCGAAACGGCCTTCATCGACGGCCTGCGCTGTCTGACGGCGGCGGCCGCCGCTTCAGGAGCCCATTGAAATGCTGCTCGTCAACACCTTCGACGTCGAGCCCTGGTGGGCTACCGTCCCACCTTGTGTGCCTGACGAGGCCTGGGACGGCATGGCCGATCGAAGCGTGGCGCCAATTCGCGACTACCTCGACCTGTGCGACGCGGCCGGAGTACGCTGCACCTTCTTCTTCGTTGGCTGGTACGCGCAGCGCTTCCCCGAACGTGTCCGCGAGGTCGTGGCGCGCGGGCACGAGGCCGGCTGCCATTCGATGCGCCACCGCGACATCGCGACGCTGAGCGACGCCGAATTCGTCGCGGACACCCGCGAAGCCAAGAGCATGGTCGAGGACGCTGCAGGACGCGAGGTTATCGCTTACCGCGCGCCATCGTTCTCGTTCCCTCCGGAGCGTGCGGCTGGGCTGGTCGGCATGCTGTGGGAACTCGGGTTTCGCATAGACTCTTCGATTTCTACGGCGGGCCGTATCCACGGCGGCGGCTTCCAAAAGTCACGCTTCCCGGCGCCTGGCCCTCTCGACGATACGCTGGGCAGCCCGATGTTTGAAGTGCCCGTCCCGGGCGTTGCCCTTCTGGGGCGCGAGTTGCAGCTCTTCGGTGGCGGCTACTTGCGCCTGGCGCCTAGCTTCCTGCTCAACCGGTTGGTCCGGCGCGAGACTTACCAAGTGTTGTACGTCCATCCGCACGACTTCGATAGCGACCTGCCCGACCTTCCGAACAGTTCTCCACTGTCCAATATGCGGCGCCGCATTCGCTCGGGCCGCCTTCAGGACAAGGTGCTGATGCTGTTCAAGCAGTGCGAAGTGCTTTCTTGCGGCGAGTTGTTCGAGCGGTCGAAGCTACAGATGCAAGCCGCCCATACCGAGGTAGCCGCGGTGTGAACAAGATCAGCACCGAGACGATGTCTGCCGACCGCGTCGATGAGCACCTGGCATTGGCAGCTCTGGTCTACGACACCCCGCAGGTCCTCGACAGCCCGCACTTCACCTGGAAGCACTGCGCAAGCCCCTACGGCGCTTCACTGTGCGTCGCCTTGCGCACCGATGACACCCGACTGGCCGGTCGCATGCTGCTCCAGCCCAGGCGGTTCTTCACCGCCAGAGACAGCGCCCTCGATGGCGCCACGATCACCGATCTGGTGATCGACCCTAAGCACCGCAGTGCGGCTCAGCTCATCAGCATGGTCAAGGCAGCAAAGGCACCTGCCGGTATATCGCTCGTGATTCACACCTCCAACGAGGTCAGCGACCCACTGTACCGGCAGTTGTTCAAGTTCAAGAGCGAGGTGGAGCTGCAAGCGCTGGGTATCCCAGTCAGCGTCAAGAGGTTCCTACAACGGTACACGTCGGCTGCGCTGGTGCTGGGCTGGATCGACCTGGTAACGATGGGGCCTGTGCGCCTGACACTCGGTGCGTGGGCCGGCATCCAGTCACTGCGCACCGGAATGCGTCTCGGTGCGCGTCCAGACGACGCCGAACTCGAATCCATCCTGGGTGAATTCAGGGCCAACGCCGGCCCGCACTTCGAACGCACGCCGGCATTCCTGAAGTGGCGTTTCGATGATGGGCCTCTCTTCACGATACACATCGAATGGCTGTGGCAAGGTCAAGAATGCCTGGGCTACATGGCATGGCAACGAATCGACAAACGCGGATTGCAGATCCTCGCCATTGCCGATCTGGTCACCCGGCGGCCACTCAGTGCCTCGCAAGCCCGGGCTGTCAAGCTGATGGCCATCCGACTGTGCATCAGGCACAAGCTGGACGCAGTCTTCACCCTGGCTAACACGAAGAACCCGATAATCGCAGGCCTGTCGGGTTTTCCCTTCCTGCGCATTCCCGATAGCCAGCTGCCACACCCCTCTCCCATGTACTTTCACGCTGACCCCAACAACTTTCCGCTGGAACGCAGAGCCCTCACCTACCTGAGCCTGGCGGATCTAGATTTCTTCTGATCCACAACTTCAGCCCCACGAAACACCATGCCCACACTCGCTCAAGAAATCGTCGACTCCGCCATCGATGAAGTCAACGAAGACGCCACCGACGACGCCATTGCCAAGCACCCCACGACGGCGCTGCTCGGCCCGGACAGCAGCGTCGACTCCTTGTCGCTCGTCCGCCTGCTCGTGACGGTCGAACGACTGATCGAGGAAAAAACGAACAAGAGCATCGTCATCGTCGACGAATCGGCCTTCGAGGCCGAGCAGAGCCCCTTCGCCACCATCGGCTCGCTCACGCGCCACATCGACGGCCTGATCGCCGGCTGATCCATGACGAATACCGCGTGCGTCCTGATCACCGGCACCAGCAAGGGTCTGGGGCTGGCACTCGCCCGGTCCTACCTCAATGCCGGAGAGCACGTGGTCGGTTGCTCGCGCGGGGCCTCGACCATCACGCACGAGCGCTATCAGCACCACGAGATCGATGTCTCCAGTGAAGCACAGGTCGCCCGCATGTTCTCCCAGATGCGAGAAGCCAAGCTCCTGCCCCGGCTGCTGATCAACAACGCAGCGCTCGCCCAGACGAGCCTCGCAACCTTCACGAAGGCCCAATCGGCGCAGGAGCTGCTCAACGTCAACCTGTTCGGTGCCTTTCTCGTCTGCAAGGAAGCCATTCGGCTGATGCAGCGCCATCGCTTTGGACGCATCGTCAACCTGACATCCATCAACGTGCCGCTGGCCAGCGTGGGCAGCTCGCTCTACAACGCGTCGAAGGCAGGCCTGGACGCCCTGGGCCACAGCCTGGCGGTCGAATGCAAGGACTACGACATCACCGTCAACAGCCTGGGCCTCTCACTGGTCGCACAGACGGGCATGGCCGACTCGCTGGACGAGTCCGCCATCGCGGCCAAGCGAGCCCACTTGCTCAAGCCCAAACTGCTCGAGACCACCGAGATTGTGGCCGCCATCAACTTCTTCGCCTCCGCTGACGCCAGAAACATTACCGGGCAGCTGCTGTACTTCGGAGGCGTCAGATGACGCACACGATCACCGCCTTCCCGAATGGAAAGTGGAAGCAGAACTGCTACATCGTGTCCGACGACGACACCGGCCAGGCACTGCTGATCGACCCGGGCAGCCAAGCACAGGAAATCCAGGACCTGATTTCGCTCCGGGCCCATACGCCGGTCGCGATCCTGAACACCCACGCCCACTACGACCACATCGGTGCGGTGGCAGCCCTGATGGCGCAGTACGCCATCCCCTTCTACCTGCACCGCGGCGACGACAAGTTGCTGAAGCAGGCTAATCTGTACAAGATTCTTTTCGAGAGCAAGGCGCCCGTGACCATTCCGCAGGCGACGCACGATCTCTCTCAGCTTGCCGTGCCGGCGCAGATCGGCGGGTTCAAGGTATCGGTGCTCTTCACTCCAGGCCACACGCAGGGCAGCACCTGCCTGCAGATCGGCGCGGACCTCTTCAGCGGCGACACCCTGCTGCCCGGCGGGCCCGGCCGCACGGACCTTCCAGGCGGCGACAAGAAGATGCTAACGGCAAGCGTCAATTCGCTGCGCAACCTGCCAGGTACGATCACGGTCCGTCCGGGGCATGGACGGCCTTTTGCGCTGGCGTCGCTGTGGGAGAAGTTGTCTCGTGATGGAGCGACGACGTGAAACCCGGCATCGCGGCGATCACCTACCACCTCGGGTCCCGGCGACTCTCCAACGAGGAGTTGGCCGCAGAGAATCCGCAATGGGACATGGCCCGAACGTTCGAGCGCACGGGCATCACGTCCAGGCCCGTCGCTGCACCATCGGAAACGTCGCTGGACCTGGGGGAACAGGCCTCACTGTCCCTGCTTGAGGAGACCGGCGTCGCGGCCGACGAGATCGACGCGCTGATCTTCTGCACCCAAACCCCCGACTATGTGCTGCCGCCCAACTCGACGCTCCTGCACGGCCGCCTGGGCCTGCCGCAAGGCGTGATGGCTTTCGACATCAACCACGCCTGCTCGGGCTTCATCTACGGCCTGGGGATCGGCCTCAGCCTGGTCGAGAGCGGCACCGCCTCGCGCGTGTTGCTGGTCACCGCCGATACCTACACCCGGCTGTTGCATCCCCAGGACCGAGCCACCCGGCCCATCTTCGGCGATGGGGCGGCAGCCACCTTGATCTCGGCCGTCCGCCCGAAGCTGTCGGTGCTGGACATGACGTTCCACACCGGTGGCAAGGCAGCTGACCGCTTCATCGTCAAGCGGGGCGGAGCGCGCGAACCGCATTCATTGGAACCCCCCAGGGTGACCATCGACAAATCTGCTCGCGTACGCAGCGACGCGCATGTCTATATGGATGGCCTTGGCGTCCTGTCTTTCTTCACCAGCGTCGTACCCAAGGCCGTCCGCGCGATCCTCTCGCGCAATCAGTTGTCGATGGACGATGTATCGATGTTCGTCTTTCACCAGGCCAGCCAGCTCGCCCTCGACGGCCTTCAGAAGACACTCGCGATCCCGGATGAAAAGATGGTGATCGACCTGCAGGACACCGGCAACCTCGTGTCAGCCTCCATTCCGGTGGCACTTTTCCGCGTCTTGAAAGACCGACGCTTGCAGCCAGGTCAGCTAGTCCTGCTGTGCGGGTTCGGCGTGGGCCTGTCCTGGGCGACCGCGCTGGTTCGATTCAACGGAGAAGAAGCTTGAAGCACATCGATTTCCTGATGGCCCGGTTCGAATCGGCCCCTCAACAAACGGCCCTGATCCATAAGGACTCGCCGCTCACTTTCGGTGAGCTGAAGCAATCGGTCGAAAGGCACATCGCCTGGCTCACCCAGGCCGGCGTGAAGGCCGGTGACGCCGTGGTCCTGCTCGGTGATTATTCGCCGCAGGCGGTCAGCCTGTTTCTCGCGCTGACCGAGCTCGCCTGCGTCCTGATCCCTCTTACGCCGAGCGTTCACGCCTCGTTGACGCAGCGCATTCCCGAAGTGGCCCCGCAATGGCAAATCAATGCCGTCGGCGAAGAAGCCGTGATCGAGCGCGTCGCCGAAGCGCATGAACTGCCCCAGCTGTACCGCGAACTGCACGCACGCAACAGCCCCGGCCTGGTCATGTTCACCTCGGGTTCGTCAGGCAAGCCGAAGGCCGTGGTCCACGATTTCGCTAAGCTACTCGACAAGTTCCGGGTGCAGCGCCCGGCCATGATCACGCTCAACTTCCTGCTCTTCGATCACTGGGGTGGGCTGAACACGCTGCTGCACGCACTGTCGAACCTGTGCCTGATCGTGTTCCCGGTGCGCCGCACGCCCGAGTCGGTTTGCGAACTGATCGAACGGCACCGCATCGAGCTGCTTCCGGCGACCCCGAGCTTCCTCAATCTGCTGCTCATCAGCGGCGCACACCAGCGCCGTGACCTAAGCAGCCTGAAGATCATCAGCTACGGTGCCGAGCCCATGCCTGCAAGCACCTTGGCGGGTCTGAACAAAACGTTTCCCAAGGTGGAGCTGCGGCAGACTTACGGCATGATCGAGCTGGGCGTGCTGCGCGCCAAGACGCGCTCTGTCGACTCGCTGTGGGTCAAGGTTGGTGGCGACGGCTACCAGCTCCGCGTCGTAGACGGCATCCTACAGATCAAGGCGGAGTCGGCCATGCTGGGCTACATCAATGCACCCAGCCCCTTCACCGCCGATGGCTACCTGATCACGGGCGACTTGGTCGAACAGGACGGCGAGTGGCTGCGCATCCTCGGCCGCCAGTCTGACATCATCAATGTGGGCGGCCAGAAGGTGTACCCCTCCGAGGTCGAGGCGGTGTTGCTCGAGCAGGCCAACGTCGTTGATAGCGTGGTGTATGGCGAGAGCCACCCGCTGACCGGCAAGATCGTATGCGCAGACATCCTGCTGGCCAACGGCACGGAAGAAGCATCTGCGCGAAAAGAGATCGTGAAGGCCTGCCGGCAGCGCCTGCAGCCCTACATGGTTCCGATGAAGATCCGCTTCGTCATTGGATCCCTGCAGACCCAGCGCCTCAAGCGCACGCGGTCACAGCAAAAGAAAGAAGCTTCGCCGGCCAACCTGTGAAGGCGTGGATGCCAATGGCGCGGCAATCGGGCGAACGGCTTGGGCCACAGAACGGGCCGCTGGAGGTGGGACGGGCATGAAAGTACTCGTCACCGGGCATTCAGGGTTTGTGGGCAAGAACCTGCTCAGGGTGGTTGCTTCAGGCCGCCGACCCGACGTCGTTCCCGTCACGCTGCCCGAGACCTTCGACCTCAGATCGGCCGACGCAGTGCATCAGATGTTGGCGGCCATCGAGTTCGATCACGTCATTCACCTTGCCGCGCAATCCAATGTCCCGGCCAGCTTCTCTGATCCGCTATCGACGTTCGACATCAACGTGCTCGGCACGATCCGCCTGCTGGAAGCCCTGCAGGCCCGCAAGTTCACCGGCCGCCTGCTCTACGTCAGCTCCGGCGATGTATACGGCGTCGTTCAGGGTAGAGAACTGCCAGTTCTGGAGAGCACGCCCGTTCGCCCAGCCAACCCCTACGCAGCGAGTAAGGTGGCTGCCGAGGCCGTCGTGCTCAGCTGGGGCCGGCGGGGTGGCTTCGAGACCCTCGTGGTCCGGCCGTTCAACCACCTCGGTCCCGGGCAGGCGACCTCCTTCGCCATTGCCCGCTTCGCGGACGCACTGGTCCGCATGAAGCTCGGCCTGCAGCCCGCCACGATGACGACGGGCCGGCTCGACGTGACTCGCGACTTTCTCGATGTCCGGGACGTCATCTCTGCTTACTTCGCCCTGCTGTCTTCAGGCCGCGGCGGGGAAACGTACAACGTCTGCAGCGGCATCGAAAGGCGGCTCGATGACGTGCTGCAGCAACTGATCTCGCTCGCTGGCCTGCAGGTACAACTGAGCCAAGGCCCGGCCCTGATGCGCCCCGCCGATCTTCCGCGCATGGTGGGCGACGCAAACAAGCTGCGTCTGGAAACAGGCTGGTCGCCGATAATTCCGTTTTCCGACACGCTGCAAGGCGTCTTGTCGCATTTCATTCAACTGCATCGCATCCCATGAAGAAAGCCTTGATCACAGGCGTGACGGGTCAGGACGGCGCCTACTTGGCCGAGTTGCTGCTCGGCAAGGGATACGAGGTTTATGGCTTCTTTCCCCGGCGCAGCACCGACACGCGCTGGCGTCTGCAGGAACTCGGCATTGCCGATTCGATCCGCATGGTCGAGGGCGACCTCACCGACCCTGCCTCCGTGCTGCAGGCGGTCATCAAGACCCAGCCCGACGAGATGTACAACCTGGGCGCGCAGAGCTTCGTGGGCACCTCGTGGAACCAGCCGCTGTTCACCGCCCACGTCGACGGCCTGGGCGTGACGGCCTGCCTTGAGGCAATCCGGAACGTGTCCCCGTCCACGCGCTTCTACCAGGCCTCCACCAGCGAGATGTTCGGCTCCATCCAGGAAGCCCATCAATCGGAGACCACCCCCTTTTACCCGCGCAGCCCGTACGGCGTGGCAAAGCTCTACGGCCACTGGATCACGGTGAACTACCGCGAAAGCTTCAGGCTGCATGCCTCCAGTGGCATCCTCTTCAACCATGAGTCGCCCCTGCGCGGCATCGAATTCGTCACTCGCAAGGTCACCGATGCGGCGGCCCGTATCAAACTCGGCATGCAGGATGAAGTGCGCCTCGGCAATATCGATGCCAAGCGTGACTGGGGCTACGCAGGAGACTACGTGGAAGCCATGTGGCTAATGCTTCAGCAGGAGCAACCCGATGATTACGTCGTGGCCACCGGCGTAACGACAACGGTGCGCGAAATGTGCCGCATCGCCTTCGAGCACGTGGGGCTCGACTACCAGGCCCACGTGGTGATCGACCCGTCCTACTTCCGGCCCGCGGAGGTCGATATCCTGCTGGGCAACCCCGCAAAGGCGAACAGGATATTGGGATGGCGCGCCACTACCTCGCTCGACGAGCTGATCGCGATGATGGTCGAGGCTGACTTGCGCCGATTGTCGCCCAGCCGTTGACCTGAAACACCACGCCGATCCTCAGCCGCAGCGCTGGTGCTTCAACACGCTCGACCTCGGCTGCTTGGGCTGCTCGGTTCAACTTACACGGCCCTAGGGAAGGTCTGCAAAACCCTCGGGCAAGCGTGCTTGCCGAGGCGTGAAGTTGAAGCGACGATCTGATTCATGCAACAGACTGACCTTGGCCTGAATCTGAGTACCAAGCGCACGCGCAAGCGGGAGTTCTTGGCGCAGATAGATCGCGTCGTGCCGTGGGATGACCTAGTAGCGCTAGTGTCGGCCTATACCCGTGAGAGCAAGACGCGCCGCCCGCCGTTTGCCGTGCACACGATGTTGCGCATCCACTTCATGCAGCAGTGGTTCACCTTGAGCGATCCGGCGATGGAAGAAGCGCTGCACGATATCGCGCTGTTTCGCGAGTTCGCAGGACTGGGCTGGGACAGCCGCTTGCCCGACGGGAGCACCATCCTGCGCTTTCGCCACCTCCTGGACAAGCACAAGCTTGCCGATCAGATCCTGGCGGCAGTCAACGATCTGCTGCGCTACAAGGGCCTGCTGCTCAAGGTCGGCACCGTGGTCGACGCCACGCTGATTGCGGCGCCGAGTTCGACCAAGAACGCCAGCGGTGAGCGTGACCCCGAGATGCACCAGACCAAGAAGGCTAACCAGTCGGCCCTGAACAACCCGTTTTCACGCCAAGCCGCGGCGATGCGGTGACCGCGGCGCCGACGAGACGATCGATGCCAGCCAGACGAGCCACGCCAAGAGGGCGCAAAGAAGCACCCGCAGGTGCGCCAGGATCATCCTCAGGTTGTGTCCGGCGCCGCACAGCAGTGCGTGCAGCGCATCACCCTCGGCACCCTTGAGCCAGTTGCGCGCCAGCAGCACGTCGCTCTTCATGTGGCCGATCATCGGCTCGACCACTTGGCGCCGCTTGAGCAGCTTCTTCAGCGACGGTGGCAGGCGCCGTGTGTGGCTGATCAGCAGTCGGCTGCCGGCCGTTGGTGTGACACCCCGGTAGCCGCGGTCCGCCAGGACGATCTTCGGTGCCTGCCCCGTCAGGATGCCGACCTGCTCGAGCTGGCTGTCCACGGTGTGTCCGTCATACGGATTGCCTGGCATCGAGCGCATGCCCACCACCAGTCCTTCTTTGGCCGTGACGGCCACCGAGACCTTGACGCCGAACTCGTAGGGCGTTCGCACCTTGCCCTTGGCGATGCACTCGGCTTCGGGCGCGTGCAGCGCGTACAGCTTGTTCTTGGAGTCGCGTCGCTGCGCGTGCAGGCGTTGCGCGATCTCGATCTTGGCCTTGAGCGCACCGGTGATCTCGCCGCCCTTGCGCTGCACATCGCGGATGACGCGGCCCAGCCAGGTGCGCAGCTTCTTGATCTCGCGCTGCATGCGCCGGTACTGCTTGGCGTGTGCGTAGCGGCCGGCCTGATGTTCTGCTGCCTTGCCGACACGCGCGTAGCTCTGGCGTAGTTCGATGCCGGCGTCCCGCGCCGCTTCGACGAGTTGCTCTCTGGCGCGGTTGAGCAGCCGGCTGTCGGTGGGGTGCGCGATGGCCTTAGGCTGCACCGTCGTGTCGAGCACGACCGTGTCCAAACTCTGGCGCTTGATGACGCCACCGGACTTGGCCGCCTCGATGCTCTGCGCAAGCAGCCACTCACAGCCGGCCTCGCCGATGCGTTGTCTCCAGCGCACCAGGCTCGACGAGTCGCACGGCAGCTCATGCTGAAAGTAGCGCTCGCCGCTGAAGTGCTGCCAGTACGGGTTCTCGCTCCAGCGCTCGACGATGTACTCGTCGCTGAGCGCGTAGACGTGCTTGAGGTACAGCAGGGCTGCCATCAGCCGCGTCGGCAGCGCGGGCCGGCCGGTGGTGGAGGCGAACTGCGGGCTCCACTCGTCGGCGAAGGCTTGCCAGTCGATGAGCTCGCCGAGCCGAACCAGCTCGTGGCGGTGATCGATGAGGTTGACCAGTTCGGTGCGAAACAGGTCGTGATCAGCGCGTTCTTCGGCAGGCTTGGGACCCATCGGCACCTCGATGCAGTTTGCAAGGAACTGAACCTGATTGGATCCGAATCCTGCAATCTGAACCATCGGCATTCACCCCGAAAAATCAGCATTCATGCGGGTTGCAGGGGTTGTTCAGGGCCGACTAACCAGTGGCACTTCGGGATGAAGGCGCACATCGGGGTGGATGCAGAGTCCGGGCTGGTGCACACGGTGCAGGCAACGTCGGCCAACGTCAACGATGTGGTCGAAGGCAACAGCCTGCTGCACGGCGAAGAAACTGACGTCTTCGCCGACGCCGGGTACCAAGGTGCCCACAAGCGACCCGACGCCCGTGAAGGCACCACCTGGGACGTGGCCATGCGACCGGGCAAACGCAAGGCTTTGGACAAGACCAAGCCCAGCGGGCAACTCACCGAGCAAGTCGAGAAGATCAAGGCCAGCATCCGCGCCAAGGTCGAGCATCCGTTTCGCGTGATCAAGCAGCAGCTCGGACACGTGAAGGTCCGCTATCGGGGCCTGGTCAAGAACACGGCCCAGTTGAAGACGCTGTTCCAGTTGTCCAACTTGTGGATGGCTCGCCGAAAACTGCTGGTACTGGATGGAGCAGTCCGTCCAAAAGCGGCGGTTGGGGCCTGAAATGACGCGATTCGTGATCCCAAGGCGCTCAATGAATGGTCTTCGGGCACCGCTTCCGACAAGAAGCGACGACTTCATCGGTTTGTCCGCAGTACCAGACCTTTACGTCACTTTTTCAGACCTTTCCGACCCCATGTGGCGGTAATGCTAATTGCTGCGGCTATAAATTCAACGTCGCCCCACACCACGCAGACGAAGATTAACGTCATCAACGGTTATTCCGACTTCGTGCTGAGTGATATAAAAACGTAACTGTCGGTTTGCCGATCAACTGTGGTGGTGAAGCCTATCGCCTGAAGTTCATGCAATAGGTTGCGCCCAAATGTCCGGTAGGCGAGGTGGGGGCCGTGATACTCCGGATCTACGAGGTGAATATCGTCAGGTCCAGTAGCGTCGACCCTGACGAGAGTGCCATGGTCGAACATGAATGGCACGGTAAAAATGTGCTTTCCGCCAGGTGCCAGAACTCGCTTTATTTCCAGGAACGCCCCAGCATAGTCCCGCACATGTTCCAGCACATCTTCAGTTACCACCACATCAAATGAACTGTCATCGAAGGTCAATGCCTCGACATTTTGGGAGGTTGCCCGATCTCCTAACGATGATCCGAAGGGAACAGTACTCTCATAGCCTGAAAAGTGGAAATTGGGGGATTTGGTGCGGGACCGCCAAGGATCATTCAGGCATGTGCTGAGAATCCTACATTTGCTGCCGGTTGGGATTTCAGAAATGCTAGTATATTTTGAAAAGAAAGTCTTTAACAAAACCGATGTCACATGCCATTTGCGTTCGGAGCTCTGGCATTTCACGCAATACATATGATTTCTTCGGGTGGAGCGATCAAGACAAACTAGCAGTTTTCGCCCCCCCCCCGCCGCATACGTTACACATGCCAATCTCGCTTCCGGAAATATTAGATAAAACTCCGGATATTGTTTTTAATAATCGAGCTATTTTGGCTACCTTTGGGATTCTCATTCCTAATTTCCTGGTTTGGTTTTGAGCCGTCAACGTCAGCGCGGTAGGCGCGCCGTGTTGGATGCTGGGGCTGAAGGTGGCATCCCAAGTGGCTTGGCCGTCGCACTGGGTGTGGGCACAGGAAATTTAGACGCCCTTCGCATACTCTGAAAGCTCTTCAGTCACCCAAGCGAACCCACCTCCCGCCGCCTCGGGCTCGTCAACTACATGACTGACATTGGCCAAAGTGCGAACCTTCTTCGCGGACACCAGCCAGCGCCCTACAAGCAACGCGGCACCGCCCTCGCAAGTCAGGCGCTCAACGACTTTGGACTTCAAATTAGTCTCGTACCCCTCCACAGGGGCGCTTTAAGTTAGTCCCCGTTCCGGGGCGCAGTTCAAATCCGGGCCAGCTCAGGGCAGTTTAGCGTCACACCGAGCCACGACCCAAACTCCTTCGGATAGCGGAGGTTACGCAGGCAAGCTTCGCGGCGGTAGCAGTGTCGTGGCGGGCAGTTCGCAATGAATGACCCACAAGAACGAACAACAGTAACCCAAGCGCAGCGCTCAAGGCGGCCGCCACACTAATCAGCGCCTTCTTGGGTTTGCTCTTGCGGTCTGGCGGCGTGGCGGCGTCCACCACCTGGATCACGGCGCCTTCTCGGCCCTCGTCCACCTTGGCTATTTCGAACTGCCGCGAAAACAGATCGAACAGCGTTTCCTGGTACTTGAATTCGCGGTAGCGCTCGATGTAGTCGCCTTGCGAGGCGACGGTGTTCACGCCCTCGAACTTGGCAATTTGCATGCGCAGCGCGGCCAGCTGGTTTTGGGCTTGCTTGAAATCGGGGGCGCTTTCGGCGAGGTAGCCTCGCATGGACTGCAAGCGCACCTCTGCGGCAGTGACTTCAGCCCGCAGGGCGGCATAGGCCTCGGCTGCGGCCTTGGGCTCGGCGCGTATGGCGCCTTCGTTGATGCCGGCGGCCTGCAGGGCTCGTTGCGCGGCGATCAACTGCGCCTGCGTCTTGGTCAGCTGCTTCTCGAAGAAAACCCGCCGCTGCTGCGCTTCGGTGATGGCCAGTCGGCTGATGAGTTGCTGCAGTTCATCGACGTAGGCGTTGGCCATGTCCGCGGCACGTTGGCGGTCTTCGTCGTCCACCTCCACGGTGATGAGGCCGTCCTTTTTGCCGGCGCTGATGCGGGAGTTCCCCTCCAACTCCTTGCGGGCCTTGGATCGGTACTCCTGGTCGTAGACCTCCATCAGCTTGAAACGGTCGATCAGCCGGTCTGCGATGGTGGTGCTTTGCGTCAGCGACACATATTGGTCGGCCGGGTTCTTGAGGCCTGCAGCACCGCCGGCCATGCCGGCCAAGGCGCCCAGACCTTGCAGGGCGGCGGCAGCGGAGCTTTGCTGCTGCTGTGGCGGCATGAACACGGCCGTGGCGGTGAACGTGGGCGCGATGGAAAAACTGATGGCCAGCGCGGCCACGCCCGCGGCCAGCGGCCCCAGCACCAGCAGGCGCAGGTTTTCTGCGGCGACGAGTGCCAGGTCGAGCAGGCTGATGCTGTCTTCGTCTTCGTATTCGTCGGTGGGGAGTTGCGGCGTGCCGATCGGGCTGGCGTCTTGTGCGTTCATGGGGCCAGGCTCACTTGTTCAGCGTGTGTTCAGCGTGTGGATGGCCGCAGCCGTCAGACCGAAGTTGGCAAGGATCTGAGTCCAGTCTTTGGTGCCCCTCACAAAGCCGTTCCAGACGGTTTCGCGGTCGATCTTGTCTGGCACGACGATGGTGTCGCCAGGCTGCAAGATGCGCGAGCCAAAACTCTGGCCAAAAATATGACCCGAGCTGGTGCGGCTGTGGATCACGCTGCCGTCGGCACGTGCCACAAAGATGTTGGACTCGTCAGCTTCGGGTTGCACTCCGGCCACCAACAGGTAGTCATCGACGCTGCGGCCCGCACGCCAGAGCAGGGCGTTGTCGTTGGCCACCGCGCCCACGGCAAACACAAAGCCCGGGCGCGATGGAATGAGGATCGCGTCGCCATCTTCAAGCGGGAGGTCCGGCATTTCGTCAGCCGCTTTGATGCCGGTCGGCAACTCGAGCGCGATGCGGCCATTGGGCTCCAAAGCACGCAGGCGCGCCATCTGGGCAATGCGCGCCTGAACCATCGAAGCCTTGAGCGTGGCAGCGGCCGCGGCATCGGATGTCGTGCTCAGATCGGCAATTCTGGACGCAGCTTCGCTTGAAGCGTTGACCTCGAGCCTGCGCAAGGCCTGATCGAGGGCCTGCCGCTGCTTTTGGCGGGTGCGCTCCCGCGAGAACTCGGTGCCAAACAGATAAGCCTGGGGCGTGATGCCGCCTGCTCTGGCCAAGATGGCGCGCAGGCTGTCGCCGGGCTGCAGCTGGTAGACGCCGGGGCGGTCCACTTCGCCCTCCACGCGCACCATCCGGGTGCCGCGGGCCTGCGGACCGCGAATGTCCTTGCTGCTGAAAATCGTCACCACGTCGCCTTGCTGCAACAAAAGGTCTTGATCGGGGTCCCTGGCCACCACTGCCTTGCCCAGGTTGAAGGGCAGCAGCCGGGTCGCGATGCGGTCGCCATCCAGCCGCTCGACGGTGGCGTACTCCCAGTTGGGTTCGTCGACCAGGTCGCGTACGCTGCTCGCCACCGTCTCATCACCCACGCGCCTGCTTTCGGTGAACTGCACGAGGCGGTTCTTGCGCAGGTAATAGTCGGGTGTGATCAGCGCATCGCGCTCAGGAATGAGCGAACTGATACGCATGCCTGGGGTGAAGGGGTAGCGCAGTGGCGCGGCCACATTGCCGCGCAGCGTGACCGCGTTGGCAAACTGGGGCGCGACCGCAAACACGGTCAGCACATCGCCGTCACGCAGCAGGGTTTGCGCCGCGGTGGCCAGATCGATGCTTTGCACCTGCCTGGGCGACTTGGCGTTGCCAGAGTCGATACGCTCGAGTTGTGCGGTCGTGAGGTTGGCGTGGGCGCGGCTGCCGCCGGCCAGGCTGAGGATTTCAAACAGTGACGCGCCAGCGGGCTTGAGCTCGTAGACGGCCGGGCTGTCCACGGCGCCCAGCACCGCCACCCGCGGGCCGGCTGGCACGTAGACGATCACGTCTCCGGGCAGCAGGCGCACGTCTTTGGATTTGTCGCCCTGAACGATGAATTCATACAGGTCCAGCTCGGTCACCACGGCGCTGTTTCGTTTGAGCTGAACGCGCCGCATGCTGCCGTTGGCACCCGGGCCGCCGCTGGCAAACACCGCATTGACCAGGGTCGACAAGCTGCTCACGGTGTAGGTGCCGGGCTGCTGAGCCTGACCCACCACAAACACCTGAATGCTGCGCAGCTGGCCCAGGGTGACATTGAGGCTGAAGCCCTTGAAAACGCGGCCGATCTGGGTGCGCAATTGCCCCTCGATCTCGTTGGCCCGAAGCCCGGCCACCGCAAAGGTGCCGACCTTGGGCAGGCTGATCTGGCCGTTGCGGTCGATGGCGGTTCGGTAGTCGATGTCGATGGTGCCCCAGGCTCGGATGTACAGCTCGTCACCAGGCCCCAAAACGTACTCGGCCGGCACAGGAATGCGCTCGACCGGCGCGTAGGTTTGCGCACCACCCGAGAAATAAGACTCGCCGAAAGTCCGCAGAGACTGGCCCGTGGTGGCCGTGACAAACCGCTGGAATTCGTTGGGTGCGCTGGTCCGCCGCAAAGTGTCTGCACCGAAGGCGGCTGATTGGGCGTCCGCGGCGCTGGCGTCCTTTGCGGCCTCGCTGCCCTGGGCTGCTGCGGGTGCGTTGTTGGTGATCACGGGGGCCAGCGTGGCGCCTGAGTCCGACGTGGCCTGCGCAGAGAAGGTGGCCTGTGCGGAGGAGGGGGCCGCACTGCACGCAGACGGGCCTGACTGAGCTCGGACGCCGACGGCCGCCAACCCTGACAAGACGATGAGAGCGCTGGCTACGAGTTGCTTGAGTGTCATGTGGGTCGGGTGTGTGTGCGACTGTCGTTGGAACTTCGGTGCTGGGCGAACAAGTCCCTAAGTTTATGCGACCCAAAACCCCAATCCTCC
>CAIVGK010000119.1 GCA_903905475.1 uncultured Burkholderiales bacterium
CACCGAGTTCCTTGGCCCCGACCGCGAATCGATCGGCCGCGAGAAGGCCGGCATCATGCGAGCCGGTCGCCCGGTGGTCGTCAGCGATCCGCTGCCGCCACAAAGCGTGATCGACCGTGCGCGGGCGCTGGGTGCCGACCTGCGACGCGTGGGCGTCGATTTCAACCATTCAGGTGACCAACAGCAGTGGGGCTGGGCTGGACGCAGCAAGCGCTACAACAGCCTGGCATATCCGGGCCTGCGGGGCGCCAACCAGCTGATCAATGCGTCGGGTGCGCTGGCGGCCTTCGAAGCGCTGAGCCAGCGGCTGCCCATCACGGCGCAGGCCGTGCGACAGGGGTTCGCAACGCTCGAACTGCCCGGGCGCTTCCAGATCGTTCCGGGCCAGCCCACGCTGGTGCTGGATGTGGCGCACAACCCGCACGCCGTGGCCGCGCTCGCCCAGAACCTGGACCGGATGAGCTTCCATCCGCGCACCCATGGGGTGTTTGGTGCCATGCACGACAAGGATCTGGAGGCGATCTTTCGGCGCATGGCGCCGCTCGTCGATTCGTGGTGCTTCACCGACCTGCCTGTGCCCCGAGCCGCCACGGCTGCGCAGCTCAAGGATTTGCACGAGGGGCTGGCGCTGAAAGGCCCCGGTTCGCTGGCGATTTCGACCCATCCCGCACCGCTTGCCGCCCTGCAGCATGCGCTGGGTCTCGCAGACCCCACGGATAGAATCGTGGTGTTTGGATCCTTCCTGACAGTGGGTGGGGTGCTGCAACATGGCCTGCCCCGTCTGGGCAGTTCGCACGGTGCCTGAGGCGCCATCGCCAGCAGAGCCAACGGCCTGATTGGTCTGGCGCTGGCACGGTGTCCACCCCTTCGTTATCCACCTCCGTCCGCTCACCCATGGCCCTGTCGAGTCTTTTCAAGCGCAAGACCTCAGGCGATGCCGACGGTGGCTCGCCCGCACCTGCGGCGCCCGTGGATGGGGTGCAAAAGGTGCGCACCCGCACGCGCCGCCGGCTCATCGGCGCAGTCGTTCTGGTCACTGTGGGGGTGATTGGGTTCCCGCTGCTGTTCGAGTCGCAGCCGCGGCCGATCCCGGTGGACATCCCGATCGAGATTCCGTCACAAGACAGCGCGCCCGTGCTGGCCCTTCCCGCGGCCCGGCGTGACGGGACTGTCTCGCGCAGCGTGGCGCCCGCCAGCGGTGCCGAGGTGGCGGCGGTGACCAGCGCTGCCCAGCGCGACGCTTCGCCATCGGGCGCTTCAGGGCCGCTCGTTGCGGCCTCGGCCCCTGTCGCGACGGCCAGCGCGCAGTCGGCCACGAAGCCCGCGCCCGCGGCTTCTGCGGCGCCCGCAGCGCGAGTCGCTGCGCCGGCCGCCAAGCCTGCGGCCGTGAGCGCTTCGTTTGCCGAGTCGCGCGCCGCGAGCACGCCGGTGAAGTCGGCTTCCGTGACCCCTTCGGCCGCAGCATCCACGCCGCGGTTCATCGTGCAGGTGGGGGCCTTCGCTGACCCGGCGTCGGCC
>CAIVGK010000120.1 GCA_903905475.1 uncultured Burkholderiales bacterium
AGCGCTGTGCTTCATGGCCGGCGCCAACTCGATCTTCTACGGCGACAAGCTGCTGGTCACGGGCAACCCCGACGTCACCGCCGACCAGGCGCTGCTGCAAAAACTCGGCATGAGGGCGGCCTGATGAGCGCGCCCGTCGAAGCGCAGGCGCCGGGCCGCAAGCCCGTCACGCTGCATCGGCTGCGCGAGATGTACACCGCCGGCGAGCCCATCAGCGTGCTCACCTGCTACGACGCCAGCTTTGCGCGCTTGCTCGATGGCGCCGGCGTCGACTGCCTGATGGTGGGCGATTCACTGGGCATGGTGGTGCAAGGCCACGCCAGCACGCTGCCGGTGAGCCTGGACGAGGCGGCGTATCACACCCGCTGCGTGGCGCGCGGCAACCGCACGGCCTGGATCATGGGTGACCTGCCCTACGGCAGCTACCAGCAGTCGCGCGAACAGGCGCTGGCCAGCGCGGTCGTGCTGATGCAAGCCGGCGCGCACATGGTCAAGCTCGAAGGCGGCGGCTGGACGGCCGAGACGGTGCGTTTTCTCGTCGAGCGCGGCATCCCGGTGTGCGCGCACCTCGGGCTCACGCCGCAGTCGGTGCATGCGCTGGGCGGCTACCGGGTGCAAGGCCGCAGCGATGAAGCGGTGGCCACGCTCACGCAGCACGCCACCGAACTGGTCGACGCAGGCGCGTCGATGATGGTGCTCGAGCTGATGCCATCAAGCGTGGCTGCGGGCCTCACGCAAAAACTGGGCATTCCGGTGATCGGCATCGGCGCGGGCGTCGAGTGCTCGGGCCAGGTGCTGGTGCTGCACGACATGCTGGGCGTCACCCAGGGCAAGCTGCCGCGCTTCGTGCGTGACTTCATGCAAGGCGCGCCGTCGATCACCGCCGCCGTGACCACCTTTGTCGCCGACGTGAAGGCACGGCGCTTTCCGGACCCCGCCGCCCACGGCTACTGACCATGCACGTGGTCCACACCATCGCGGCGCTGCGCGCGGCCTTGCCGGTGCCCGGCGCGTGCGTGTTCGTGCCCACCATGGGCAACTTGCACGACGGGCATCTGGCGCTGGCAAGACTGGCCGCCGCGCACGGGCTGCCGGTGGTGGCCAGCATCTTCGTCAACCGGCTGCAGTTCGCACCCCACGAAGATTTCGACCGCTACCCGCGCACCTTGGCGCGTGACTGCGAGCTGCTGAGTTCGGCCGGCTGCAGCATCGTGTTCGCGCCCGACGAGGCCGAGATGTACCCCGAGCCGCAGGGCTTCAAGGTGCAGCCCGACCCGGCGATCGCCGACATCCTCGAAGGCCAGTTTCGGCCCGGCTTTTTCACCGGCGTGTGCACCGTGGTGCTCAAGCTGTTTGGCGCCGTGCAGCCGCGCATCGCGGTGTTCGGCAAGAAGGACTACCAGCAGCTGATGGTCATCCGCCGCATGACGCGGCAGCTCGCGCTGCCCATCGACATCGAGGGTGGCGAGACGACCCGCGCGGCCGATGGCCTGGCGCTGTCCTCGCGCAACGGCTACCTCAGCGACACCGAGCGCGCGCGCGCCATCGAGTTGTCGCAGGCGCTGGCCACGCTGGCGCGCCAGTTCAGCCAAGGCGGCACCCCGCTGGCCACGCTCGAAGCGCGCGCCTGCCAGGCGCTGGCCGAGCGCGGCTGGCAGCCCGATTACCTGAGCGTGCGCCGGCGCACCGACCTCGGCATCCCGGCCGACGACGCCCTGCGCAGCGGCGACTGGGTGGCCCTCGGCGCGGCGCGCATCGGCGCCACGCGGCTGATCGACAACCTCGAGTTCAGCGGCTGATCCGGCAACGTGTGGCAGGGCCGAGCGCTCAGCCGCGCGTGGCGCGCCGGCGCACGCTGGCGATGTAGCGCTCGCCATCGGGCGGCAGGCCGCTGCGCTGCGAGGCCCACACCATTTCGCCCAGGCACTCCATCACCTCGTGGTGTGCCGTGTGCAGCGAGCCGCGGCGCGCGGCCAGCAGCTCGACCGCCTGGCGGATGCCGCGCGGCTGGTCGATCGACACCTGCTCGCTGATCGACAGGTGCATCGACAGGTGCAAGAACGGGTTGGTGCGCCCACCATCGACTTCGTAGACGGCCGCGCGGGCTGCTTCCACATCGGCCAGATCGGCGTGGTACTCGGGGTGCTCGGCAGTCCATTGGGCAGCCACCGCTTCGAGCGGCGTCACCGGGGTGCCGGCCAGCGTCTTGGCGTGGGTGGCGCAAAAGAAGTCGCGCACGTCTGTCTGGGAGGGAGTGAACATTCGACAATGATCCAAGCCTGTGGCGTCAGCCGCGCATTTTGCCCGCCATGAACCCCGTTTTTCACACCCCTCCCGATCTGGCCGGCCGCCGTGCCGCCTGGCCTTGAGCGCCTTCCTGGCGGCCTGGCCGCTGATCACCGATCCGTGGTTCTACGTGGTGGCGGTGCCGGCGATCTTCATGATGGGGCTGGCCAAGAGCGGGCTGGCCTCGGGCTTCGGTCCGCTGGCCGTGCCGGTGCTGGCACTCGCGGTGCCGGTGCCGCAGGCCGTGGCGATCATGCTGCCGCTGATGCTGGTGATGGACGGCGTGGGCATTCGCGCGCTGTACGCGCAGCGTGACCCGGCGCTGGTGCGCGTGCTGCTGCCGGCCGGTCTGCTGGGCACCGCCATCGGCACGCTGTCGTTCAGCGTGCTCGACACGCGCACGGTGGCAGCCATCGTGGGCGGCCTGACGCTGCTGTTCCTCGCGCAGCAGTTGCTGTTTCCACCGCAGCGCAACGCGCCGCTGCCGCCGCGCTGGCTGGGCCCGCTGATGGGCATGGCCGGAGGCTTCACCAGCTTCGTGTCGCACGCCGGCGGCCCGCCGATCAACGCGTACTTGCTGCCGCAGCGCCTGACGCCGATCGCCTTTGCCGCCACGTCGGCGACCTTCTTTGCCGTGGTCAATTTGTCGAAGTGGGGGCCGTACGCGTGGCTCGGCCTGATCGACTGGCGCAACATGGCCACCGCCGCGGTGCTGCTGCCGCTGGCGCCGCTGGGCGTGTGGGTCGGCGTGCGTTGGCTGCCGCACACCCCACCCGAGCTCTTTTACCGGCTGGTGCACGCCGGCATGCTGCTCACCGGCGTCAAGCTGCTGTGGGACGGCCTGCACTGAGCCGCCCGCCGGCAGCGCTCACTTCTTGCCGATGTAGGCCTCGACCAGCGCCGATTCCAGCCGGTAGCCGCTCGCACCCATGTGGCTGTCGCTGTGCAGCGTCTTCAAGGTGCCGCTGACCCACACGGTGTCCATCGAGCGAAAGCCCTGGGTCGGCTTTTGCGGCTGCACCAGGATGATCTGGTTGGCCGGCGGCGGCGGGGTGTGGATGCACGCGCCGAAGTACGGCACCAGCAGGAATTCCTTCAGCCCGGCCTTGGATTCGTCGAGCGGCACCAGGTAGCCGGGGATGCGCACGGCCACGCCGTCCATCTCGTTGTTGGTGGGCGCGTGGTCCCAGGCCTCGCGCATGCGCTTGAGCATCTCGGTGGCGCGCGGGTCGCCGTCGTTCATGATGCTGAAGTTGGACTGCCTGAACTGCTTCATCGGGTCCCAGTCCTTGGGCACCAGCGCTTCCCACGTGATCTCGCGGTAGCTGCCGGCGGCCAGGGGCTTGGCCGCGCCCGAGGCGCCCAGCGGCGCGCTCGCCGAGGTGGCGGCCGCGTTGCCCGCACCGGCCACCTGGGCCTGGGCCGTGGCGACCAGCGCGCACAGACCGGCGGCCACGATCAGCGAGCCCACGCGCGTCGTCAAAGATCCGGTTTTCATGTTCACACCCTCGGGGACAGGCCATCGGCCAAAGACATTCGATACGCACGCCAGCCCGGAATCAGGCTGGCCACGCCGCCGGCGAGCACCACGGCCGCGAACAGCAGCCATTGGTTGTCGCTCGGGACGGCCAGTGTCAGGTTCACGCCGTAGTGCGTCTGCACCCACGGCGCGGCCAGCACGGTGAACAGCGCGGTGGCCAACGCACCCAGCAGCGCGCCGGCCAGCGTGACGATCAGCCCTTCGCCGGCGAGCAGCAGCAGCACCTGGCGCGGCCCGGCACCCACCGCGCGCAGCACGGCGAGTTCGCGGCGGCGCTCGTTCAGCCCGGCCATCACCACGGCCACCAACCCGGCCAGGCTGACCAGCGCGACCATCGCCGACAGGCCCATGAGCGCTTTCTCGCCCACGCCGACCACGTCCCACAGCTCGTCGAGCGCCACGCCGGGCAGCACCGCCATCAGCGGCTCGCCGGCGTATTCGGCCACGAAGCGCTGCACATTGAAAACCGCCGCGCGGCCCTTCAGCCCGACCAGCGCGGCGCTCACCTGCTTGGGCGCCAGATCGAACTTGCGCGCCTGTTCGGGCGCGATCGCCACGCCGGGCATCGGCGCGCCGCCCACCCACTCGAGGTGGATCGCTTCCATCGACTCCAGGCTGATGTGCAGCGTGCGGTCCACCGGCGTGCCGGTGCGCGCCAGGATGCCGACCACGGTGAACGGCTTGTCAGCGTGCTCGGCGCCGGGCAGCCCGCCGCCGCCGTGCGACAGCACGAGACGTTCGCCGATGTGGTAGCTCAGCGACTGAGCCACTTCGGCGCCCAGCACCACGCCATACAGGCCGTCGATGCCGTCGGCAAACGGGGCGCCTTGCGCCAGCGCGAGCGGCTCGCGATCGCCATACAGAAAGCGGTGGAAGTAGTCGGCCGTGGTGCCGAGCACCGGGTGGCCGCGGTGCGTATCGCCCAGCGACAGCGGCACCACCCAGGCCACCGCGCGGTGCTGGCCGATGGCCTCGAGGCTGCTCATGCGGATGTTGTTGGTGGCGCCGCCCACGCGAAACACCGAATACAGCATCAGCTGGACCGAGCCGGTGCGCGCGCCCACCACCAGGTCGGTGCCGCTGACCGACTGCGAGAAGTTCTCGCGCACGTCGGTGCGCACCTGCTCGAAGCCGAGCAGCAAGAAAGTCGACAGCGCCACCGACAGCACCACCAGCGACAGCGTGGCGCGGCGGTTCCAGGCGCTGCGCAGCGCGAGCGTCAGCAGCGCCTTCATGCAGCGTTCTCCGGGGGCTCAGCGGATACGGCACGGTTGACGCTCGCCAGCGACAGCCGCTCGTCAAAGCGTGCGGCCAGCCGCTCGTCGTGGCTCACGAACACCAGCGTGCTGCCTGCGGCGCGGCACGCTTCGAGCAGCAGCGCCATGAAGCCTTCGCGCCGATCGGCGTCGAGCGCCGAGGTCGGCTCGTCGGCGATCAGCACCTCGGGCCGCCCGATCAGCGCGCGCGCTGCAGCCACCCGCTGCTGCTGGCCCACCGACAGCTGCGCGGCCGGCCGCGTCCACAGCGCCGGCGCCAGCCCGACGCGTTGCAGCAGCTGCTGCGCGCTGGCCGCAGGCGTGCCGGCGTCGTCGGTGGCGCGCGCGCGGCGCAGCGCCGAAAAGCGGCATGGCAACAGCACGTTGTCGAGCACGCTCAGGTAGGGCAGCAAGTTGAACTGCTGAAAGATGTAGCCCACGTGATCGGCCCGAAAGGCATCGCGCCGTGCGCCGGACAGGTCCGACCAGCACGTGCCCAGCAGGCTCACCGAGCCGCGGCTCGGCAGCAGCACGCCGGCCAGCAGGCCGAGCAGCGTGCTCTTGCCGCCGCCGCTCGGGCCGTGCAGGAACAGCGTGCGCCCGGCCGCCACGCTCAGCGTATCGATCGCCAGGCAGTCGGTGGGCGCGCCGGGCCAGGCGTAGCGCACGTCGCGCAGTTCGATCACGCGCAGACCCTCGCGCCACCAGGCCGGATCGGCATCAGCGCACCAGCGACACGCGCTGTGCCGGGCGTTTCAGGTCGCGCTTGAACTGACCACGCGCGGTGGCCACTTCGACCTGCAGGCGTTGCATGCCGGGAAAGGCCTTGAACAGGCCGACGTCGACCTCGGTGAGGCGGGCGGTGTCGGCGCACTGAAAGACGTAGGTGCCGTCCAGATCGGCGTGACCTGCGTGGGCCTCGCCCGGGGCGCTTTGGCCCAGGCCCAGGGCGGCCGAACTGAGCTCAATGCTGGCGCTCGCACAACCGGCCGCCGGCGTGAACCGGAACAACGCGTCAGCCCCGCGCAGCGTGGCCACGGCGGCCGTGGCGCGGCGCTTTTCGGCGTCGGTGCGCGGGGCACGCTCGAAGCCGAGCAGGCCGTCGAGCGGGGTTTCCAGTTGCACGGTGACCCGCCCCGCCTCGATCACCACGCCAAGCGTGGCCGCGCCGTGCACATGGGGGCGCCCTTGAGCGCTGGCCGCCGCACTCAGGGACAGCCCGATCAGGG
>CAIVGK010000121.1 GCA_903905475.1 uncultured Burkholderiales bacterium
GTTCTCCGCCGCCACGCCAAACTGGCGTGGGCCGAACCGCCGCCCTCGTTGGGGGGCTTTTTTTTTGATCGGCGCCCCCCGGAAGGGCGGGCAAGGCGTGACCACAAGGAATCAGGGATGACACACAAAACGTGGTCGCTCGCGGCCCTCTTGGGCTCGGCGTTGATCCTGGTCGGCTGCGCAAAGTCGCCCGTGGACATCAAGGTGATCGACGATGCCGCGCACGCCAGGATAGGCGTCATGACCGGCACCACTGGCGAAACCATCGCTAGTCAACGGTTCCCGCAGGCCCAACTGCAGACCTTCCAGGACGTGATGGACGCCGTGGCGGCCCTGAATGCCGGAAAACTCGACGTGATCGTCACCACCTTTCCGACCGCCTTTCAAGTCGCCAAGAAAAATCCGGAGCTTCAGGTTTTCCCCGAGTCACTTTCGGAAGATGACACCTCGGTGGCCGTGCGCAAGGGTGAGACAGCGCTGCTGGAGCAGATCGATCACGCCATCGGCGAATTCAGGCAAGACGGCACGCTGGAGTCCGCGGATCGTCGCTGGTTCAAGCCGGGCCTCACGCCCTACGAAGAAATCGACATCCCGGTGCCGGCTGCAGGCATCCCGTTGCGCGTCGGCGTGACGGCCACCCGCGAGCCCATGAACTTCGTCGATGCCAACGGCCGGATCACCGGTCACGAGGCCGATATCGCCCGCCTGTTGGGCGTGAAGCTCGGTCGACCGATCGAGTTCCACGACATGCCCTTCATGGCCTTGCTGCCTGCGCTGCAGTCCGGAAAGATCGACGCGATCATCACTGGCATGACCAGCACTGCGGAACGCCGTGAGCGGGTCGATTTTTCGGTGTCCTATTTCCAGGTGCCGATGGTGATGCTCACACGCAAGCCTGCGGCAGCCAGCCCGAGCGAGGCAACGGTCAAGACGCTTCCCAAGGGAAAAATGGCCTCGGGCGCCGATCTCCACGGTCGAAGGATTGCCGTGCAGATCGGGTCGGCCCACGAAACCTACGCCGCCAAGACCTACCCTGATGCAACGATCCTGCAATTCCAGACGACCGCTGACGTGATCCTGGCGGTGAAAACCGGCAAGGCCGATGCCGGTTTGGACGACACCGATACGTTGCGCGAAACACTGAAAAATGACGCGACGCTCGGCGCTGTCGGCGACGATTTGTTTGCCTTCCCGGTGGGCGCGGCGTTCAACAAGCAACAGCACGCCCTGCGCGAGCAATTCAACCAATTTCTGGCGACCAGTCGGCACAACGGCGTCTACGACGAACTGCTCGAGCGCTGGGTGCACGGCGGCGGCAAGCGCCGGCCTGCCGCGCCCGCGCAGACGCCCAACGGCGTGCTGACGGTCGGAGTGGCCGTGGTGGGCCACCCGTTCGTTTTTGTGCAGGACAACGAACTCACAGGGTTCGACATCGAACTTGCCGAGCGTTTCGCAGCGAGTCAGGGCAAGAAGCTGCAGTTTCTGAACATGGAATTCGGCGCGCTGATTGCCGCCGTGGCGAGTGGCAAGGTGGACTTCGTCATCGCCTCCATCTCTGTGACCGACGAGCGGAAAAAGCAGGTGGATTTTGGTGATCCGTA
>CAIVGK010000122.1 GCA_903905475.1 uncultured Burkholderiales bacterium
CGCCGCGGTGTTTTGCCGCTTTGCCGGCTGCAACCTGTGGAGCGGGCGCGAGGCCGATCGCGAGCAGGCCACCTGCCGGTTTTGCGACACCGACTTCGTGGGCATCGACGGCCTGGGCGGCGGCAAGTTCGACAGTCCCGACGCGCTCGCCGCGCATGTCGCCGCGCTGTGGCCGGCCGACCAAGTTCAAGGCAAACCGCTGGTGGTGTGCACTGGCGGCGAGCCGCTGCTGCAACTCGACGAGCCGCTGGTCGACGCCCTGCACCGCCACGGCTTCGAGATCGCGGTCGAGACCAACGGCACGCAAGCCGCACCCGCGGGCATCGACTGGATCTGCGTGAGCCCCAAGGCGGGCGCCGATCTGGTGCTCACGCGCGGCACCGAACTCAAGCTGGTGTTTCCGCAGCCTGGCGCCATGCCCGAGCAGTTTGCCGGGCTGGACTTCCAGCTGTTCTACCTGCAACCGATGGACGGCCTGGAGCGCCTGCGCAACACCCGCGCGGCCATCGATTACTGCCTGACGCATCCGCAGTGGCGGCTCAGCGTGCAAACGCACAAGGCCGTGGGCATTCCTTGACCGAAGCGCCGCACACCCTGCCCTCGCCCTACCCCTTTGACCACGATCCCTCCCACTGCCATGACCGCTGCCAAATTGAAAACCACTGCGAAGGCGGCCGCCAAGGCCGGCACCAAGACCACCGGCAAGGCGGCGCCCGTGCAACGAGCCATGCCCCCCAACCCGCCGACCGCGCCGTCCAAGCAGCTGCATGTGTTCCCGAACCCGGCGCCGCAGCGCGACTACACCATCCAGTTCCAGATTCCCGAGTTCACCTGCCTGTGCCCGCTCACCGGCCAGCCGGACTTCGCGCATTTCGTGATCGACATGGTGGCCGATGAACTGTGCGTCGAACTCAAGAGCTTGAAGATGTACATGTGGAGCTTTCGCGACGAGGGAGCCTTTCACGAGAAGGTCACCAACGACATCCTCAGCCACATCGTGAGCGTGACGCAGCCGCGCTATGCGCGCATCACCGCACGCTGGTACGTGCGCGGCGGGATCTACACCAACGTGATGGCCGAGCACCGCAAGAAGGGCTGGAAGCCGCAGCCTGTGGTGGCACTGCCCGAATCGAGTCGCGAATCGGGGCTGCTCGGCTGAAATTGCCGGGTCCAGTGGCGGCTATAGCGAAGACCTCGGACCGGCCGCCCTATCGCTTACACCTAGGCCTTTCAAAGGCTCGTAATGCATAATTTTTAGGCCCTGATGCAGATGTTTTTCGCTCAGGGTCGTTATTCGTCGACTACCACTCATCGGGACTCTGCCATGGGCATACAGATCAACATCGACAACGGCGGGACGCTGACCGATATCTGCATCATTGACGGCTCGGACGTCAAAAAGACCAAGGTGCTCACCACACCGTACGACCTGAGCAAATGCTTTTTCGAGGGCCTCGAAAAGGCCTCCGGCGTGGTCTACGGCAAGCCGGACGTCAAGCGACTTCTTGAGGAAGTCGAGCTGATTCGCTACTCGACCACACAGGGCACCAACGCCATCGTCGAGCGCAAGGGTCCCCGGCTGGGGCTGATCATGAACGCCAGCGCGGAGGCCTTGGTGGCCGAGCTCGCGGCTCACGATCCCGACGTCTATGAGGCGCTGGTCGGCGACCGCGTGGTCTACGTCGACCCCTCGCTGCTGGCCGGCCCGGACGCTGCCATGGCGGTGGTCAAGGCCACCAACACGCTGACGGGTCAAGGGGCCAGCCGCATCGTGGTGAGTTTCGGGGGCGCCGATTTCGCGGCCACCGAGAGCGCCTTCCGCAAGATCGCTCTGCGCAAGTACCCGCGCCACCTGCTGGGCGCTGTGCCCATGCTCTACGGCAGCGACCTCAGCGTCGACAAGGATCAGGTGCGCCGCACCTGGACCGCGCTCATCAACTCGTTCTTGCACCCGGGGATGGAGGCGTTTCTCTACAACGCCGAAAACCGTCTGCGCCAGTACCGCACCAAGAACCCGCTGCTGATCTTCCGCAACGACGGTGATGCCTCGCGAGTGGCCAAAACCATCGCCATCAAGACCTACAGCTCCGGCCCGCGTGGCGGCATCGAAGGCCTCAAGGCCTTCTCGCGGCAGTATGGTTTTTCTGACGTGGTGGCCGTCGACGTCGGCGGCACCACCACCGACATCGGCCAGTACCTCAACGGCAAGGTCGCTGAAGACCGTCGCGGCCACGTCGAAGGCATCAGCGTGTCGATTCCGCTGAGCGAAATCATGAGCGCGGGCGCCGGTGGCAGCTCGATCTTCAAGGTCGAACAAGGCGCCATCGTGATCGGACCGCAAAGCGTTGGCGCCGTGCCGGGGCCGGCCTGCTTTGGTCGCGGTGGTCAAAGTGCCACCATCACCGATGCCAGTTTGCTGTCGGGCGTGCTCGACCCCAAGTCGTACTTCGGTGGCGGCATGGGCCTCGACCTGGACCGGGCGGCCGCGGCCGTGACGACCAACATCGCGCAACCGCTGGGCATCACGCTCGAGAAAGCACTGCAGAAGATGGAGCTCGCATTCGAGGCCAAGGTGGCCGACGAGCTGCGCCGCTTCACGAAGATCTCGCCCAAGAGCGTCTTGCTGGCCTTTGGTGGTGCCGGCCCGTTGAACGCCTGCGGTGTGGCTGAAGTGGCCGGGATCAACCAAGTCGCGATTCCGCACATGGCCGCGGTGTTCAGCGCCTACGGCATTGGCACTTGCGACATCTCGCAGCGCTACTGCGAACCGCTGGCCGCCGTCACGCAAGAAGCCCTTGAAGACGCCTACGCCGTGCTCAAGGTGCGTGCCGTTCGCGACATGTACGCTGAAGGCTGCAGTGGCGACGACTTCGAGATCGATGCGCAACTGGTGGCGACCGACGCCAGCGGCAAGGAGTCGCCTCACGTCTTGTCAGCCGTGCCCATCTTGCCCACCGGAATCGGCAAGACCGACGCGGTCGAACTCGAGATGACGGCTGTCAAGCGCCTGCGCGCCCAATCAGACAGTCACGCGAAGTTCGCCGAGCTGGCACCCGCGACGTCCGATGGCGTGCGCAATGTGCTCACACGCGAGGACGGACGCATCGACGTGCCCGTGTACCGCATGAGCATGCTCAAGTCTGGCGATCACGCCCGCGGGCCGGCCATCATCGAAGAAGACTATTTCACCTGCCGCGTGCTGGATGGCTGGGGCTTCGTCATCAGTGACGCGGGCGACATCATGTTGAACAGAAAGGCAAGTTCATGAAGGTTCTGATGACTGAATACCTTCGCGTCGATCTGGACGCGGAGCAATGGGAATGCCGGGTGTGCGACCACGTCATCGGCCCGGCCACGGCGAGCTACAAGGAGGGCATGCTGGTTCACAACCGCGACCCCCGCGAGATTCACCCGCCGATCCTGGACCCCGACCGCTACAAGTTCACCTTCAGCCCCGATCCTGAATGGGTTCGCATCCTGGAGTACTACTGCCCCAACTGCGGCACGCAGGTCGAGACCGAGTACGCCATCCCGGGCCATCCACCGCTGTACGACATGCAGCCTGACTTGCCCGCCATGCGCGCGCAATGGGCCCAGCGTGAAGAGGTCAAGGAACCCGTGACCGGTCCCGCCGTAGCGGGCACCGCAGGCGGCCACAAGCACTGATTGACTGCGCCACGACGGCAGTGATGTGAGCCGGCTCTAAGTGCGGGCTCGAAAGGAAACGAAATGCGACGCATATCTGTGGACATCGGTGGAACTTTCACCGACTGCTTTGTGGTTTGGGATGGCCGGTACATCGAGGCCAAGGCACTCACCACCCATCAAAACCTGGCGCTGGGCTTCAATGAAGCCCTGGGCAAGGCCAACAAGGTGCTTGGGCTCGAGCTCGAGACCATCTTGTCCGAGGTCGATTCGGTGCGCTACGCGACCACGTTGGGCACCAACGCGCTGATCGAGCACAAGGGTCCGAAGATCGGCATGCTGGTGACCGCTGGCTTCGAAGCCACCGTGCCGCTCAGCCGCGCACGCGGCTACGGTGACGGTCTGGACACCCTGGCTCAGCAGAACATGCCCAACGCCAGCCGCCCCGCGGCGCTGGTCGAGGCGCACATGATCTACGGTGTGCGCGAGCGACTGGACTTCCAGGGCAAGCTGGTGATGCCGCTCGACGAAGACGACGTGCGCACGCAGATCCGCTCGCTGGTCAACCGCGGCGCACAGATCATCGTGGTGGCGCTGGTCAACAGCGTGGTGAACCCCGCTCACGAGCAGCGCATCGAAGAGATCCTCTTCGAGGAATACCCCTCGCACCTGCTGGGCGCCATTCCCATCATCTTGTCGCACCAGGTGGCTGGGCGCAAAGGCGAGTACGTGCGGGCCACGTCGGCTGCGGTCGACGGTTACCTGCACTCGACGATGTACCACGCGCTGTCGGCGCTCGAGCAAAACCTGCGCGCGCACCGCTATGACAAGCCGATGCTGGTCATTCACAACTCGGGCGGCATGGCCCAGTTGAATTCCACCGACGCGTTGCAAACCATCCACTCGGGTCCGGTGTCGGGCATTGCGGCGTCAGAGCATCTGGCCATGCAGGCCGGCCTGGGCAACGTGGTGGCCACCGACATGGGCGGCACCAGCTACGACATCGGCATCGTGGTCGAAGGCGGCGTCAAGCACTACGACTTCAACCCGGTGATCGACCGCTGGCTGGTGTCCGTGCCGATGGTTCACCTGGTCACGCTCGGTGCGGGTGGCGGCTCGATCGCCAGCTACGACCGCATGTACAACACCGTGAAATGCGGTCCGCAAAGCGCCGGCTCCGATCCGGGACCTGCGTGCTACGACCGCGGCGGCATGAACGCCACCGTCACCGATGCCGACCTGCTGCTCGGCTACCTTGACGCGAAGAACTACGCAGGTGGCTCGATTCCCCTGAACGCACGACGTGCGGCCGCGGCGATCGAGGACACGCTGTGCGACGAACTCGACTGCTCGGTGATCGAAGCCGCGCTGATGATTCGCGAGAAGGTGGACGACAACATGGCCAACGGCCTGTTCACCGAACTGCGTGCCCGGGGCTACGACCCCAAGGAATTCACCATGCTGGCGTACGGCGGCAACGGGCCGTTGCACGGCTGCGGCATCGCCCGCAACCTGGGCATCGACAAGATCCTGGCGCCACCGCTCAGCTCCGTGTTCTCGGCCGTCGGCGCGGGCAACATGCACCAGCTGCACATTCATGAGCAGTCGCTCTACATGGTGCTTTACGACTCGAACACCCGCAACATCTTCGAGGACTACCCGCGCTTCAACAGCATCGTGGCCGACCTGAAGGAACAAGGAACGCAAGATCTGCTGCGCCAGGGCATCGCGCGCGACCAGATCCAGCACCGACTCGAGCTCGACATGCGCTACGGCAACCAGCTGGTGACCACCACGGCGGTGATCGGCGAGCACGAAGTGCACGGGCCGGGCGATGTGCTGTCGATCATTTCGCAGTTCTCGAACGACTACGGCAAGCGCTTCGGCGAAGGCAGTCAGGCGCCCGAGGCGGGCATTCGCATCAACACGATGCGCGTGGCCGCCTTCGTGGAGCACGAGACCATCGTCTTCGAGGACATCAAGCCGGTGGCCCCCGAGCTGCGCACCGCGCCGCCGCAGCCCGAGAGCGTTCGCAAGTGCCACTTCGTCGGACACGAAGGCCCGCTCGACACCCCGGTGTGGAACCGCTCGGCCATCGAGCCCGGCGTCCAGATCGCCGGTCCTGCGATCGTCGCCTCCGAAGTCACGACCTTCCTGGTTGATCCAGGCTGGAATTTCGTCGCCGCGCGCCAAGGTGCCTCATGGTTCCTGCGTGCCAATGCGACCTGAGCGCGACCTGAGCGTCGCCTTCACCAACCCATACGAGGTCTGACATGAGCGAAAACGCAACGCCAATCAAAGCCAAGGCGCCGACTGCGGCCGAAGTGGCACTGATCAAGAAATTCCTGAACGACACCACGCTGTTCCTCGGGCCCGATCCCGAGATCATGCAAAACCACGACCTCATGCCGCGCAGCGCGTATGAAGACGAGTCCATCGCCAAGGTCAGCGATGCCCGCACCGTGGCGAAGATCCGCGATCGCATCCAGGCCGGTTGCGACGAAGGCTTCGAGATGGTCGAGCAAATGGGCGCAGCGCCTGGCGCCAAGTGGGGCGACCTGATCACCGGGGTGTACTCGGCCGCAGGCGACCTCGCGATCGCCAGCTCAGGCGGCGTGCTGGTTTTCTCGGCGCTGGTTCACCACCCGATCAAGTTCATCATCAAGAACTGGGTCAACGACCCGTCGGTGGGCGTTCGCGAAGGCGACGGCTTCATCCACAACGACTCGCGCTACGGCAACATCCACAACACCGATCAGAGCATGATCGTGCCGATCTTTCACGAAGGATCGATCGTTTGCTGGGTGGCCTGCACGGTTCACGAAGGTGAAAACGGCGCCATCGAGCCAGGCGGCATGCCGTCGATGGCCGAAAGCCCGTCCGACGAAGGTCTCAAGATGTGCCCGTTCCGGGTCGTCGAGAACTACCAGATCAAGCGCGACATCCTGACCTTCTTGCAGAACTCGGTGCGCGAGCCCAAGCTGCAGTACGAGGACATGAAGGTCAAGCTGTTTGCCTGCCTGCGCATCAAGCAGCGCATCGAGGAAACGCTGCGCACCGACGGCCCTGCGTCGCTGGTTTCGACGCTGCGTCTGTCGATGGAAAACGTGCGCACCGAAGTCAAGCGTCGCATCAGCGAGTGGCCCGACATGACGGTGCGCACCTACATCATCCAGGACTCGACCCTGCGCGAGAACTGCGTGGTCAAGATCAACTGCCAGCTCACCAAGACCGGTGACCGGCTGATTTTCGACTTCCGCGGCTCCAGCCCCGAGTTCACCAACCGCGCCACCAACACCATCCTGGCCGGCCTCAAGGGCATGCTGTCGCAGGTGTTCCTGTGCTACGTCTGGCCTGACCTGCCACGCAGCCAGGCCGCGTTCGCGCCGATCGAGGTCATCACCGATCCGCATTCGATCGTCAACTCGTCGTATGACGCGCCGAACTCGCAAAGTTTGATGTCGATCTTCACGGGCTTCACCGCGGGTCAGCACGCCGTGGCGAAGTTCTTGTACAGCTGCCCCGAGAAGTACACCAAGGTCCATGCGCCGACCTTCAACATGATCAACACCTTCATCTGGGGCGGCGTGAGCCAGCACGGTGAACTGCTCGGCAACCTGTGTGCCGACCTGAACGGCATGGGCGGCGGTGCGCGCTCGGACATGGACGGTGAACACGCCCTCGCCCCGATCTTCGCCACGATGGCCGACATCGGCGAGCAGGAGATCAACGAAGAAGACGTGCCTTTCTTGCAGCTGGTGTCCAAGAAGATGACCATGGACGCCATCGCTCCGGGCAAGTACCGCGGCGGCCAGGGTTACACCATGATCGCGTCCACCAAGGACAGCGAACAGTGGGGCTTCATGACGACCACCCAGGGCGCCAAGATTCCACCCATTCAGGGCCTGTTTGGCGGCTATGCCTGCGGCACCTATCCGCTGTGCAAGATCAAGGGAGTGGACGCCTACGAGGTGCTGCTCGACGAGCCGCACCGGTTCAAGCATTCGATCGCCGAACTGATGAACGAGCAACCCTTCGAGGACGCGAGCTACACCACGCACCACATGGGCATGGGTTTCGAGATCTCCAAGCGCGGCGAGCTGTACATGATTTCGCAAGGTGCGGGTGCCGGCTACGGTGACCTGCTCGAGCGTGATCCCGCCGCCGTGATCCGTGACATCGAGGAAGGCCTGATGTCGCAAGGCGTGGCCGCGCGTCTGTACAAGGTCAAGTTCGATCCCGAAACGCTGGTCGTCGACCCGGTCGAAACGCAGGCCCTGCGCGACGCCGAACGCAAGGCCCGCATTGCGCGTGGCGTGCCGTTCAAGGAGTTTGTCAAGACCTGGAACAAGCCCAAGCCGCCGTCGCTGTTCCAGTACTTCGGTTGCTGGGGCGATGACGTGGGAACGCTTTATGTGGGCAGCCCCGACATCACCCGTGACGCGAACAAGCCCAAGCCCAACTACATGCGCAACCCCAAGGATGTGCGCATCGACCAACTCGAAGCCCGCCTGGCGCAGCTGGGGGCCTCGTTGGACGACAAGACATGAGCGAGGGCTTTGCCACGCAACTGCCCTCGCCCAAGGGCAACGGCCAGGTGCGTCTGTGGCTGAAATCAGCCGACTACGCCAAGCGCCTGCTGCTCGGCGAAGCCGGAGATCCGTGGGTCAGCGCAGCGCATTACCTGGCCTATTTTTCGCAGGC
>CAIVGK010000123.1 GCA_903905475.1 uncultured Burkholderiales bacterium
GCGGATCGCGCACACCACCGGCACGCTGGCGTAGCGCACGCGCAGCACCAGTTCTTGCAGCTTGCGCTCTTCGGGCTCGACGCCCTTGGCGCCGCTCTTCATGAACACCGGCATCAGCGCTTCGAGGTTGGCGCCGGCCGAGAACACATCGTCGGGCGACCACACCACCAGGGCCTGGTAGCTTTCTTCGGCCAGCGCCACGGCGCGCATCAGCGCGTCGGTCACCGTGGGGCTGATCAGGTGCAGCTTGGCGGTGATGCTGGCGATCAGCACCTCGCCGTCGAGCGTCCACACGCGCAGCTCGTCGGTCTTGAAGACCTCGGTGCCCGAGGCCAACGGCAGCGGTGCGCCCGAGCCAAAGACGCTTTCGCGGAAGTGCTGGCGCGCGTAGACCGGCAGCGTGCTCGGCGGCACGAAGCACGATTGCGCGGCGCTCCACGAGCCTGCGCTTTGGTGCACACCGCCGCCGGTGGCCACCGGGCCGTTGAACACCCAGTCGGGCAACGGCGCGCCGCACAGCGCCTTGCCCGCGTCGATGTCGTCTTGCACCCAGCGCGCCACCGTGGCCCAGCCGGCGGCCTGCCACAGCTCGAACGGGCCTTGCGCCTGACCGAAGCCCCAGCGCATGGCGAAGTCGATGTCGCGGGCGCACTCGGCCACGTCGGCCAGATGCACCGCGCTGTAGTGGAAGCTGTCGCGCAGGATCGCCCACAGGAACTGCGCCTGCGGATGGCTGGATTCACGCAGCAGCTTGAGCCGCTCGGCCGGCGGCTTTTTCAGGATGCGAGCGATCAGCTCGTCGGCCACACCGCCACCCGCCACGTAGTCGCCACTCGCGGGGTCGAGCCGCAAGATGTCCTTGCCGACTTTCTTGAAGAAGCCCGCGCCGGTCTTCTGGCCCAGCGTGCCCTGGGTGATCAGCGACTCGAGCACCGCCGGCGTGGCGTAGCTGCCGAAAAACGGATCGTTGGATTGCTCGGGGCCAAGGTTGTTTTGCAGCGTGTGGATGACGTGGGCCAGCGTGTCCAGGCCCACCACGTCGGCCGTGCGGAAGGTGCCCGAGCTGGCGCGGCCGAGCTTCTTGCCGGTGAGGTCGTCGACCACGTCGTAGCTCAGGCCGTAGTGCTCGGCTTGCTTCATCACGGCCAGCATGCCGGCCACGCCCACGCGGTTGGCGATGAAGTTGGGCGTGTCCTTGGCGCGCACCACGCACTTGCCTAAAGCGGTGGTCACGAAGGCCTCGAGCGGGTCGAGGATGTCGGCGCGCGTGGACGGCGTGGGGATCAGCTCGACCAGCGCCATGTAGCGCGGCGGGTTGAAGAAATGGATACCGCAAAAGCGCGGCTGGATCTCGGCGGGCAGCGCCGCACCCAGCGTGGTGATGCTCAGACCCGAGGTGTTGCTCGCCACGATGGCGTGCGGCGCGATGAACGGCGCGATCTTGGTGTACAGGTCGAGCTTCCAGTCCATGCGCTCGGCGATCGCCTCGATGATCAGGTCGCAATCGCGCAGCTGCTCGAGGTGCTCTTCGTAGTTGGCCTGGCCGATCAGCACCGCGTCCTCGGGCACGCCCAGCGGCGCGGGCTTGAGCTTTTTCAGGCCGTCAATCGCCTTGGTGACGATGCCGTTCTTGGCGCCCTCGCGCGCGGGCAGGTCGAACAGCACCACCGGCACGCGCACGTTGGCCAGATGCGCGGCGATCTGCGCGCCCATGACGCCGGCGCCGAGCACGGCGACCTTGCGGACGGGGAATCGTTTCATGGTGTCTCCAGAAGATGGCAAGTCAAAAAATATCTCGTCGATCAGAACAGCGCTTCGTCCATCTCCATCAGCGGCTTGACGCCGGCACGCGCCGAGCGGATCAGGCCGGCGGTTTCAGGCAGCAGCTTGGCAAAGTAAAAGCGCGCGGTCGCCAGCTTGGCGCGGTAGAACGGATCGCCGCTGGCTTGCTGATCTAGCGAAATGCGGGCCATGCGGGCCCAGAAGTACGCGAACACCAGGTGGCCCACCACGCGCAGGTAATCGACTGCGGCCGCGCCCACCTCGTCGGGGTTGGCAAAAGCCTTCATGCCGAGCTCGGTGGTGAGCTTGGTGACCTTGTCGCCCAGATCGGCCAGCGGGTTGATGAACTCGGCCATCGCCTCGTTGACGCCTTCGTCTTCGATCAGCTGGCGCACCAGCGCGCCGAACTTCTTGAGCTTGGCGCCGTTGTCGGCCAGCACCTTGCGCCCCAGCAGGTCGAGCGACTGGATGGTGTTGGTGCCCTCGTAGATCATGTTGATGCGCGCATCGCGCACGAACTGCTCCATGCCCCACTCGCGCACATAGCCGTGGCCGCCAAACACCTGCAGGCAGTGCGAAGTGGAAATCCAGGCGTTGTCGGTGATGAACGCCTTGACGATGGGCGTGAGCAGCGCCACCAGATCGGCGGCGTCTTTTTTGACGGCCTCGTCGGTCGACGACAGCTCCTGATCGAGCAGCAGCGCGGTGTACACGCCCAGCGCGCGGCCGCCTTCGGCGTAGGCGCGTGCGGTGAGCAGCATCTTGCGCACATCGGGGTGCACGATGATCGGATCGGCTGCCTTGTCAGGCGCCTTGGCACCGGTCAGCGAGCGCATCTGGATGCGGTCCTTGGCGTAGGCCACGGCGTTCTGGTACGCCACCTCGGTGAGGCCCAGCGACTGCATGCCCACGCCCAGGCGCGCCGCATTCATCATCACGAACATCGCGTTCAGGCCCTTGTGCGGCTGGCCCACCAGCGAGCCGCGCGCGCCGTCGAGGTTGAGCTGGCAGGTGGCGTTGCCGTGGATGCCCATCTTGTGCTCGAGCGCACCGCAAAAAATCGGGTTGCGCTCGCCCAGCGTGCCGTCGGCGTTGATCAGGAATTTGGGCACCACGAACAGCGAAATGCCCTTGCTGCCGGTGGGCGCGTCGGGCAGCCGGGCGAGCACCAGGTGCACGATGTTGGCGGCCATGTCGTGGTCGCCCGCGCTGATGAAGATCTTGTTGCCGGTGATGAGATGGCTGCCATCGGCCTGCGGCTCGGCCTTGGTGCGCAGCAGGCCCAGGTCGGTGCCGCAGTGCGACTCGGTCAGGCACATGGTGCCGGTCCACTCGCCGCTGGTGAGTCGGGGCAGGTAGGTCTGCTGCTGCTCGGGCGTGCCGTGGGCATGCAGGCATTCGTAGGCACCGTGCGTGAGCCCGGGGTACATGGTCCAGGCCTGGTTGGCGCTGTTGAGCATCTCGTACAGGCACTGGTTGAGCGTGACCGGCAGGCCCTGCCCGCCGTAGGCCGGATCACACCCCAGCGACGGCCAGCCGCCTTCGACAAACTGGTCGTACGCCGCCTTGAAGCCCGCCGGCGTGCGCACCTCGTGCGTCGCGGCATCCAGGCTGCAGCCCTCGGCATCGCCGCGCGCGTTGAGCGGCGCCAGCACCTCGCTGGCGAACTTGCCGCCTTCTTCGAGCACGGCGTTGATGGTGTCGACGTCCACCTCGGCGTGCGCGGGCAGCGTCTTGAAGGTGTCGGTGACCTGGAGCAGTTCGTGCAACACGAAATGCATGTCGCGCAAGGGGGGCGTGTACTGGGCCATGAGTGATCCTTCGACAGGGATGGGCGCACCAAAAGCAGGCAGATTCATTCTGCACAAAGCACGGTGCCCCGGCCCCGGGCCGGCGGGTTTATTTGCCGGGGCCCTGAGCAGCCTCTGCCCCGATGGAAAAACGGGCCCCGACCTCCGTGCGAACATCTGCCTGTCATCTGCGTTCAATAGGCTTGGTCTCTCTAGGGAGGATGGACCTTGGAAGTTCTGCAACTCGACGTGTCTGGACGGCCGCAGGCCTGGTTGTCGGCCAAGGAAGCGGCCGTGCTCTACGCCAGCGACGGCGTGGCCTGGACCCTGGGCGACGCGTTCTATGTGCTGCGCGGCGGCGTGCAGCGCCGTACGGGCTTGCAGTCGCTCATCGAGCTGCACCCGATCATTGCCGTGCGTGGGTCCATCCCCTCGCGCGCCTGGCGGCAAAGCCCGGCGCTGTCCAACCCCAAGCTCTTCGTTCGCGACCGGCATGTGTGCGCCTACTGCGGCGGGCACTTCGACGACGAGGACCTGACGCGCGAACACATCATCCCCACGTCGCGCGGCGGCGAAGACGGCTGGATGAACTGCATCACCGCGTGCCGCACCTGCAACGGCAACAAGGGCAACCGCCTGCCCGAAGAAGCCGGCATGACGCTGATGTACCTGCCCTACACGCCCAGCCTGCACGAAGACATGATCCTGCGCGGGCGGCGCATCCTGGCCGACCAGATGGAGTTCTTGCTGGCCAGCGTGCCGCGGCACAGCCGGCTGCGGGGGTAACTTCCAAGCCGAGAACGGTCTGTCGTCGATCAGCCCGGCGGCGAGTCAATCAGCCGGCACAACGCGCGCACCGATTGGTCGATCGAAGAGGCACTGGCATCGATCACCAGATCAGGCTTCGACGGGGCTTCGTAGGGGCTGTCGATGCCTGTCATGTGGCGCAATCCGCCGCTGCGGGCCTTTTTGTAAAGTCCCTTTGGATCGCGCGACTCACACGCTGCCAGGGGGGTGTCGACGAAGACCTCAAGGAACTTTGCAGGGCCGATCAAGTCCCTGGCCAGATCGCGATCGGCCTTGAAAGGAGAGATGAACGCCGTCATGACAATGAGGCCCGCATCCATCATCAGCTTGGCCACCTCGGCCACGCGCCTGATGTTTTCCACCCGACCCTCATGGGTGAACGCAAGGTCCTTGTTGAGCCCTTGGCGCAAGTTGTCGCCGTCGAGCACATAGGTGCGCTTGCCCCTCGCGAAGAGTTCCGCTTCCAGTGCGTTGGCGAGCGTCGATTTGCCGGCGCCGCTGAGGCCCGTGAACCACACCACCCTGCCCGGATGCCCGCCAAGTCGCTCTCGGTCGGCGCGGGTGATTGAAAAGTCTTGCTTGTGAAGGTTTTGCATCAACAGTACCGATCAACCCATCTCGTTACACACAACAATTTTCGATTTCACCCCCAACGGGGCTTCAAACCGCACCCACGTCAACCTCACACAAGCGGGGGGCGTTCGTTAATCTTTACCCAGGACAAATTAAGCCATGAACAAGTTCATTTTCTCGCTCTGCCTTTTGGCCGCCTTGGCCGGCTGCAGCACCACGAGCCCCGATGTCATTCAACGTGGTGACGCGCAACGCTTGTCGCAGGTTCAAGACGCCACCGTGCTCTCGGTGCGCGCCGTCACGGTCGACGGCAGTCAAACGGGCATGGGTGCCGCGACCGGTGCGGTCGTGGGCGGGGTCGCTGGCTCCCAGGTCGGCGGAAACAAGACCGGTGCCGTGGTGGGTGTGCTGGCTGCGGTGGCCGGTGCGGTCGCTGGCAACGCCGTCGAACGCATGTCCACCAAGGAGGACGCGGTCGAGATCCTGGTGCAGTTGCGCAACGGCGAGCGCCGAGCCATCGTCCAGGCGAAGGGCACCGAGACGCTGCAGCCAGGCGAGGCCGTCATTTTGGTGACCAACGGCGGCAAGACCCGCGTGATGAAGGCGCCTGCGGTCGTTCCGGCCAGTGCCGTGAATTGAGCTTCGGCTGGCTTGAAGAGAGCCCCGACAGCGGGGGCCCCATTGCGCCGCGGCCCATTCCATTGCGCGCGGTCGCATTGAGCTCTACCTGTCAGCCGACGGCATCCACCGCACGCCAGAGGTGATCATGCGGAGGCCCCCGAGGCCGTGGCCTCGGGCTCGCCAGATCGCCTTCGTCGCCGTGGAGGCGATTTTTGAGGCGTTGATGCAGACGCCCCCTGAGGTTCAGGGTTTCGCCGGCGAAAAAATACATCAATGAGGGGAGTGACGAATTTCGCTCGTCCGCCTTCAATAGACACTCTTGGTGTCAACTACGTCACGATGAAGAAAAACCTATTTGTGGTGGCGGGGATGCACCGAAGCGGCACAAGCGCCGTCACGCGTTTGCTGGAAGTGATGGGGGTCAGCCTTGGTGAAAATCTAATGCCTCCCGCGCATGGAAACAACGAAAAGGGGTTTTTTGAGGATATTGATGTCAACGCACTGAATATTGAAATTCAGAATTTTCTGGGTACCGATTGGCATTCCCTATCCATGCTGTCTCAAAATGACACAGAAGTCCTCGTGGAAAGCAATTTCCTAGCCAGAGCACGTGACTTAATTCATATCAAATTAAGCCCCCTCCCGAGTTTTGGCCTAAAGGACCCCAGAATCACAAAACTACTTCCATTCTGGAAGAAGGTCTTTGAGAGATGCGACTGTCAAGTTTCATATGTCATCGTTATCCGTCACCCACTGAGTGTCGCAGCCTCATTGAAAAAACGTGATGGACTTCCGATCGAGAAATCACTGCTTCTCTGGCTAGAGCACACGCTGTTAGCTCTGTCCGAAACAAGTTCACATGGAAGAATCATCGTCGACTACGATCGATTGATATCATCGCCCGAAAGTGAGATTCTCAGAATTTCAAAAAACTTCGGATTAAAATCCAGCGCTGATCAGGTTGAAAGCTATGTATTAGAATTCCTAGATAACAATCTCAGGCACTCACGCATCGAACCGGATGAGGTACCCGGAGATGGTGGCTTCGAATCGCTCATTAATAAAACATACCGCCTCGCTTTAAGGGCCGCCTCCGACGAGATAGATTCTACTGACGAGATTTTCTCTATCGAAATTGAAAAACTTTTTTCAAGTTATAAGAAATATGGTTATTTTTTCAATTTCATGGACGCACAAAATTCGGACATAACTCGCCTGTCCGCGGTGGTTACCGAACATCAGACCGAGATCGCCAGGCTCACTGCTCGAAACAAGGCTCTTGCGAGAAAGATGGATAAATATCAGACTCAATCTCATGGTACTCGAAATCTCTTGCGAGCCATCTGCAGGCGCTTCAGAACCTGAAGCATGACTTCTTCAGTTATCCCATTGAAGCTCTTAAAGCTGTCGCCGGCGCCTTTGAATTATTTCTCGAACGTCTCAAGAAAAATGAAGCCACATCACATGGCGGCCGGAGCGCAGCGTAAGAATCCGAGAGCTGCAGCTCCCAGTTGAAAACGAAAGGCAGATCGCCGATCTGACGCACAACGTATCTGATCGCGATGCTCAAATAAGTAACATGGCCCAAGCATCCGCTGAATTATTAGAATAATTCTCGTTGGGGATCAGCAGACCTTTGCGAAAAATTAGCGACTGGCTGCGCCCGTTGTGAGGAATGTAAAATTCCCCGCAACGGGCTTTTAAATTGGAATGTTTAAACATGAGACGCGTTGGATCCACTCGGTTGAGTCGCCCTGTTGACAGGCTCAGAAATGAGCGACGCTCGACTGCAGATCCAACCCCATCTCGCTTGCCTGCTGATTTTGATCCCGAAATCTACCTGCAACTGAATGAGGATTTGCGACGCGCAGGGGTGAACCCCGCATGCCACTTCCTAAGCCATGGCATGCATGAGCAGAGACCATGGAGATTTCCGAATGCCAC
>CAIVGK010000124.1 GCA_903905475.1 uncultured Burkholderiales bacterium
ATGACCCAGCTTGTGAAAACACTCGAAGCTGAAGTCATTCCCCGGTTGGTCGAAGCCCATCGCACGCTGTCGGCAGGTGCTTCGGCGCTTCCCGGCGTTGAGCGCGTGTCGATGGCCGAGGTCGATGCGTTCGTGCAACTCGCGCTGAGTCAGGACGACGCGGCCGCCAGGGCGTTTGTCGGGCAACGCCAGCAACTGGGGCTGCCCATCGAGATGATCTACCTCGACTTGCTCGCGCCTGCTGCCAGAAAACTCGGGGTGATGTGGGAGGAAGACGAGTGCGACTTCACCGCGGTCACGCTGGGGGTCGGCCGGCTGCAGCTGCTGCTGCAGGAGCTGAGCTCCGCCTTTGGTCATCACGTGTTTTACCCGGCCAATGCTCGCCGCGTGTTGCTTGTGCCTGCGCCGGGCGAGCAACACACCTTCGGCTTGTCGATGGTGGCCGAGTTCTTCCTCCATGACGGTTGGGATGTGGTGGGTGGCCAAGGCGGCTTGCGCGACGAGGCCGTCGGCCTGGTTGGGCAGCAGTGGTTCGATGTCATCGGTTTTTCGGTGGGCAGTGAAGCGCGCCTCGATTGGCTCACCAGTTGCATCAAATCGGTGCGTGAAGCCTCCTGCAACCCGCGCATTGGGGTGTTGGTGGGCGGACCCATCTTCACGCTCCATCCCGATTACGTCGCCATGGTGGGGGCCGATGCCACCAGCAGTGACGGCAAGCAGGCACCGCTCACGGCCGAAAGTCTCATCGCCAAGCGTGTCCAGCCATGCAGTTAGTATCGGGTTTACGCTGACAAGGCCACACATGACCAACTTTTGTCGAACCTCTCCCCTGGGATCTGCATGACACCTTTTTCTTCGCCGTCCCGGTTTCTGGCTGATCTGAGCGCTGAAACGGCCGGGAAATTGGTCGCCGCTGCGGCCGATGTGGCGTTGATCGTCGACGCGGACGGTGTCATCCGTGACATGGCATTCGGCAGCGAGAGCTTGAAGAACCTGGGTTATGACCGCTGGATCGGGCAGCCCTGGGTTCAGACGGTGACCAAGGAAAGCCGCCAGAAGATCGAAGCCTTGCTGCGCGACACCGACACGGCGGCCGCACCTCGCTGGCGTCAGGTCAATCACCCCTCGGCGTCGGGCCCGGATCTGCCGCTGACCTACTGCGCGGTGAAGGTCGATGATTCCGCCCACGGCAATCCCGCAGGCCGCTGGGTCATGTATGGGCGTGACTTGCGGCCGATGGCGGCCTTGCAGCAAAGTCTGGTGGATGCCCAGCAGGCCTCGCTGCATGAGCATTGGCGACTGCGCGACGCTCAGTCGCGGTTCCGGCATGTCTTCCAGGCCTCGTCTGAAGCCATGCTGATCATTGATGGCAACAGCCAGAAGGTGCAGGAAGCCAACCCGGCGGCCGTGCAGTTGTTCGACGACTTCGTGCGCAAGCTGGTCGGGGCGTCATTTCCGGTGGGGTTTGACGAGGGCAGCCACGAAGCCTTGCAGGGCATGGTCGCTGCGCTGCGTTTGTCCGGCAAGGCTGACGACGTGCGCGCTCAACTCGCCGATGGCCATGGTGAACTGACGATTTCGGGCACGCTGCTGCGCGAAGAGTCCGGCTCCCTGCTGGTGCTGCGTCTGGCCCGAGTGGTGGCCAACCAAAGGCCTGCTGCGTCCAAGGCCGGTGGCGTTGCGGTGCTGCCCAAGATGATGCAGGCCTCGCCAGACTGCATCGTGATCACCGATGTCGACGGCACCATCGTGTCGGCCAACGACGCTTTCGCTGAACTTCTGCAGATCTCGTCTGACAAGCAGGTGCGCGGCGAGTCGCTGGGCCGCTGGCTGGGCCGCACGGGCGTCGAGCTGAACGTGCTCATCTCGACCTTGCGCCAGCGCGGTTCGGTGCGGCTGTTCCCCACGGCGCTGCGCAGTGAGCAAGGCGCCTCGAGCGACGTGGAAATTTCTGCGGTGATGGTGGCCGAGGGCGGGCAGTCGGCGTTGTGCTTCACCATCCGCGATGTGAGCCGTCGCCTGGCCGGGGATGCCCGTGCATCGAAGGAAATCCCGCGCTCGGTGGGGCAACTCTCAGAGCTGGTGGGTCGCGTGCCGATGAAGGACATCGTTGGCGAAACCACCGATCTGATCGAGCAGTTGTGCATCGAGGCGGCGCTCGAGCTGACCCGCGACAACCGCGCGGCCGCGGCCGAGATGCTGGGCCTGTCGCGGCAAAGCCTGTATGTCAAGCTGCGCCGCTATGGTCTGAGCGACCCTGTGGCCGAGAGCGAAAAGTAAGTCGGAGCGCCGAGGGGATGGCCGCCGCTCAGGCGTCAGGCGGTGCAGTGGCCGTGATGGTGCTGTGCGACATCTCCGCCGGCGAGCGAGCTTGGGGCTACTCCCGGTTTTTGTTCGGCCGTTTCATGCTGCCCCGCGTGCCGGGTTTGCGCTTTTTCAAGGTGCTGGGCGCGGGCTACGAGTCCGGTTTCGGCTTGCGGCCCAGCGCGTCACGCCAGGGGTTTTTTGGCGTCTTCGATGACGACGCGAGCGCCGATCGCTTCATCAACGGCTCTGCGCTGATGCAGGGCTACCGGGCGCATTCGCGCGAGTTCTTCGCGGTCAAGTTG
>CAIVGK010000125.1 GCA_903905475.1 uncultured Burkholderiales bacterium
CGCACGATCTGGCCGAGGAACTGCGTGACGACGCGGGATGAGCCTTCCTTCGATTCGAAGATCGAATCGAGCCCCGAGCCGATCCAGTTGAACGGACGGAACAGCGTGTAGTTCAGGCCTTGCTCCATGCCGTAGGCCGCGATCACGCGGTCCATCAGCTGCTTGGAGCACGCGTAGATCCAGCGCGGCTTGTTGATCGGGCCGTAGACCAGCGTGGAGGCTTCGGGGTCGAACTCGTCATCGGGGCACATGCCGTAGACCTCGGAGGTCGACGGGAACACCAGATGCTTCTTGTGCTTGACCGCGGCGCGCACGATCGGCAGGTTGGCCTCGAAGTCGAGTTCGAACACGCGCAGCGGCTCGCGCACGTAGGTGGCTGGCGTGGCGATGGCCACCAGCGGCAAGATCACGTCGCACTTCTTGATGTGGTACTCGACCCACTCCTTGTTGATGGTGATGTCACCTTCGAAGAAGTGCATGCGCGGGTGCTTGACGCTGTCGCCCAGGCGGTTGGACGCCATGTCCATGCCGTAGACCTCCCAGTCGGTGGTCTCGAGAATGCGCTGGGTCAGGTGGTGGCCGATGAAACCGTTGACGCCCAGGATCAGGACTTTTTTCATGATGAGAAAACCGACTGGTTGTTGTTGTGTTGGAGTGAATTCAGGAACGCGGCGTCGACGTCGCGGTTCCCCGCGAGCAGCCGACGCACGGCGATCACGCCACCGTCGCCGCACACGCCGATGATGCGCTCGCCCACGGCATGCAGACCCGGCGCGAGAGCGGCCGTTTGCGGCACGGCGGCTGCATCCAACCGCCGGGCTGCGGCCACGATCAGGCGCTGGCCGCCGATCTCGGTGAAGGCGCCCGGATACGGCGGCGCCACGGCGCGGATCAGGTTGTAGACCTCGGCCGCCGGGCGCGACCAGTCGATGCGCCCGTCTTCGGGACGGCGCGACGAGCAGTAGCTGCCGGCCGTCAGGTCGTTGGGCAGCCGCGGCGGCCGGCCGGCCTCGATGGCCGCCAGGCTGCGCCACAGCACCTGCTCGGCGGCCACGCTGACCTTGTCGAACACCTGCTCGGCGGTGTCGTCGGGCAAGATGGGCACCGCGCTTTGGTCGACGATGAAGCCGGCGTCGGGCTTGGCCACCATCTCGTGCAGCGTGGCGCCGGTCTCGGTGGCGCCCTTGAGCACCGCCCAGTTGGTGGGTGCGCGACCGCGAAAATGCGGCAGCAGCGAGCCGTGCATGTTGAACGCGCCGAGCGGTGCCAGCGAGAGCAGCGCGCTCGGGATCATCGAGCGGAAGTAGAACGAAAAAATCACGTCGGGGCGCGCTTGCTCGACCGCTTGCGCCAGCTCGGCGGCGCTCAGGTCCTCGACCCGCACCGTGGGCAGCGAGAGTTCGGCGGCGGTGTCGGCGACGCGCTCGAACCACAGCGTTTCGCCTGGCGTGTCGCGGTGGGTGACGACCAGCGCCACGTCCACGCCGCGCGCGTGCAGCAGCCGCAAGCAGCGGTCGCCGACATTCGAATACGCGAAGACCACCGCCCTCACACGTTCACCCCGGTGGCTTGAAGCGAGGCTGAAGAGGGCTCGGCTTCGAGCACCGCGCTGATGCGGTAGCGCGGCCGGCTGCGCACTTCTTGCTGGATGCGCCCGACGTATTCGCCAAGCAGCCCGATGCCAAACAGCATGATGCCGATCAGGAAGAACTGCAGCGCGAACAGCGTGAACACGCCCTCCACCTCGGCGCCCAGCACGAAGCGCCGGACCAGCAGCAGCACGAACAGCGCCCCGGCCCCCAGCGACAGCACCGTGCCGATCAGCGAGAACCACTGCAGCGGCACCGTCGAAAACCCGGTCACCAGATCGAAGTTCAGGCGGATCAGCTTGTACAGCGAGTACTTCGATTCGCCGGCGTGGCGCTCTTCGTGCGCCACCTCGATTTCGGTGGGCGTGGCCGCAAACGTGTAGGCCAGCGCCGGGATGAAGGTGTTGACCTCGCGGCAAGCGTTGAGCGTGTCGACCAGCGCGCGGTCGTAGGCGCGCAGCATGCAGCCCTGGTCGGTCATCTGGATGTGCGTGATGTTCTCGCGCAGCCGGTTCATCAGGCGCGAAGCCACGCGCCGGAATGCGGTGTCGTTGCGCTGCAGCCGGATCGAGCCGACGTAGTCATGGCCGGCGCGGATGGCAGCCACCAGCCGCGGAATTTCTTCCGGCGGGTTTTGCAGATCGGCGTCGAGCGTCACGGCGATCTGGCCGCGCACATGCTCGAAGCCGGCCATGATGGCCATGTGCTGGCCGAAGTTGCCGTTGAACAGCACCACGCGCGTCACGTCGGGGCGCAGCGTGAACTGCGCGGCCAGCATCTGCGCCGAGCGATCGCGGCTGCCGTCGTTGACGAAGATGACCTCGTAGCGCTCGCCTGTGCCGTCGAGCACCCCGTACAGGCGATCGAACAGCGCTTGCAGCACGTCTTGTTCGTTGTAGACCGGGATGACGACCGAGATGGCGATCACTGGCGTGGCAGATGGGTTCATGTGAGCAAGCTCCTGCAGGCGTTGGCCAGCGCGCGGCACACGCGCTCGACATCGTCACGGCCCATGGCCGGAAACAGCGGCAAGGTCAGGATGCCGCGACCGATGCGCTCGGCGTGGGGCAGCGAGCCCTCGCGCCAGCCCAGCGAGCGATAAAAGGTGAACAGGTGCACCGCCGGGTAATGCACGCCGGCGCCAATGCCGGCATCGCGCAGCAACTGCATCACCGCGGCGCGCCCGCCGGTCAACCGGTCGGTGGGCAACAGCACCTGAAACATGTGCCAGTTGGTGATCGCGCCCGAGGGGTTGAGCGCCGGCGGCAGCTCAATGCCCAGCGCTTCGAGGCCGTGGGCGGCGGCGGCTTCGAAGTACGCCTGCGCGAGTTCGGCTCGCCGCCGCGTCACGTCACCCAGCCGAGCCAGTTGCCCCAGCCCGATGGTGGCGTGGATGTCGCTCAGGTTGAACTTGCCGCCGGGTTCCACGACGTCCATGCCGTCGAGCCCGGATCGAACCACACCTTGCAGGCGCAGCCGCTCGGCGCGCTCGGCTTCGGCCGGCGTGTTCATCACCAGACAGCCGCCTTCGCTGCAGGTGATGTTCTTGTTGGCCTGGAAGCTGAAGCTCACCAGGTCGCCCCGCGCGCCGATGCGCTGATCGTTCCAGCGCGAGTCGATGGCCTGCGCGGCGTCTTCGATGACGCGCAGCTGGTGTTCGCGCGCGATGCGGTAGAGCCGGTCCATGTCCACCGGCAGCCCCGCCAGATACACCGGCATGACGGCCCGCGTGCGTGGCGTGATGGCGGCTTCGAGGGCGTCGAGGTCGATGTTGCGGGTGCGCGGATCCACGTCCACGAAAACCGGTGTGGCGCCCACCGCCACGATGACATTGGCGGTGGCCACCCAGGTGATGGGCGTGGTGATGACCTCGTCACCAGGGCCGATGTCGGCCAGCCGCAGCGCGACTTCCATGGTGGCCGTGCCGTTCGAAAACGAGCGCACCGGCCGCCCGCCGAACAGTGCCGACAGCTGCGCCTCGAAGGCCTGCACCTGCGGGCCCGAGGTGATCCAGCCCGAGGCCAGCACACGGCTCACCTCGGCGATGGTGGCGGCATCGATCTCGGGGCGCGTGAAGGGCAGGAAGGCGGGCGGGGTTGTCGTCATGGGGCGGCGCCGGAGAAATTGACCACCACGACGCGCCGGGCATTCTGGGCGATCGTGAACAGCGGAAGGCGTTCGGCCTGCAAGGTGGCGTGGGTTTCGGGCGACATCACCGCCATGGCGGGCACCCCCGAGACCCAGACCTGCTTGAACGCGGCCATCGTGGGCAGCCACTTGTGGGGCTCTTGCTGGGTGCCGAACTCGAGCTCGTCGGGGCGCTCGACCATGGTCAAGGTGCGCTGCAGGTAAAACGGCAACGTGTGGTCCAGCACGCGAACGCCATAGATCGGCATGTCGGGCGTCAGTGCGGCTTGCATCGGCGGGACCATGTCGATGCCCGAACTGCTCCGGCCGAAGGTGTCGTGACCGACGGTCGCGACGGTCACGCCCGCCAACAGCGCCAGCGCGTAGGCCGCCAGGCTGCCGTCCAACTGGCCGCGCGCGTTCAGCCGGCGCGCCACCCACACGCCCACCGCCATGCACCCGAAGGCGCCAGCCAGCCAGGGCAGGTAGTTCAGCAGCAGGGGGTTGACGTCCCCCGAGCTCATGTACCGCTGTGCGGGCAGCCACGCCAGCAACGGCAGCACCACCAGAACCAGTGCCACGCGCAGGTGGCGCTTCCAGGCCGCGGCGTCCAGCGTGTCCAGCGCCACCGCCAGCAGCACGGCCAACGCCGGAAAGATCGGCAGGATGTAGCCCGGCAGCTTGGAACCCGAGGCGCTGAAGAACACGAAGATCGCGCCCGCCCACACCGCCAGCAGCAGCTTCGGGCGGAAGCCCGAGCCCGCAGGTTCCTGGCGCACGACGCGCGCGGCGCGCGGCAGCAACCCGAGCCACGGCAGAAAACCCACCAGCAGCTGCGGCACGAAGTACCAGATCGGGCCCGAGCGGCGATGCACGGTCGAGGTGTAGCGCTCCCAGTGCTCGTGGATGAAGAAGAAGTGCGCGAACTCGGGGTTGCGCAGCGACACCAGCACGAACCACGGCAGCACGATGGCCAGCATGATCAGCGCGCCACTGACCAGGTGCAACCGGCGCCACAGCGCCCAGTCACGCGCCAGCAGCGTGTAGACCACCAGCACCAGCCCTGGCAACACGATGCCCATCAGGCCCTTGGTGAGCACCGCCAGCCCCATCGCGCCCCAGGCGAACCACATCCAGTGCCGACGCTCGCGGCGCGTGGCCTGTGGGTGCTGGGCCAGCAGCACGCCCGCCAGCACGGCGGCCAGCGTGGCCGATACGCTCATGTCCAACGCGTTGAAGTGCGAGGCGAAGTTCCACGACGGCGAGGCCAGCAGCACCACGAAGGTGAGCCAGCCCACGCGCGGGCCGTACCAGCGGCGTGCGGCCAGCGCGGTCATCAGCATGGCAGCCGCGCCGCTGAAGCCCACCCACAGCCGCGCCGACCACTCGTTCACGCCGAACACGTGATAGGCCAGCGCCGTCATCCACAGGTGCAGCGGCGGCTTCTCGAAGTACTTCAGATCGTTGTAGCGGATGGTCACCCAGTCGCCGCTGGCGAACATCTCGCGAGCGATCTCGGCGTAGCGCCCTTCGTCCGATGGCAGCAGGTGGCGCCAACCGAGCGTCAGGAACCACACGCACGACGCAGCAAAAACCACCCAGAGCTTGGCCTGGGTCGACAGCGCCTCGCGCGGCGCGACAACCGCGTGGTTAGGGGCCGCGGTCATGGGTCGCACCGAGTCCGGCACGACAAGAACGCTGTCCGGCATCGGGGCGAAATGGGCATCGGCTGAGGGGGAATGGGACGGGGCGAAGGCCGGCGCATGGGCTCCGGCCTGTCGGTTCGCGGGCAAGGCCGCAGGCGACGCCGAGTGTAAGCGGCAGGGTCGCCTCACACCGCCCGGCGCGCGCCCGGATGGCCCCCCGATGAACGCCGCGGCCGACCAACCCGGGAGGTGCCGGGATCACCCAAGGTGAGCGCGCGCAGCCACCCCGCGCGAATCGTCACTTGACGACGGTATCTCCCGAGCGCCTGACCGCATCGCCGACCTTGAGCCCCGGGTCCTTGCTGAACTCGAAGTTGCCACGGCCGCCGCCGTCGAACTGCACGCTGGCGATCCAGACCTTGTGGGTCTTCACCTTTTCCTCGATCTTCTTGCCCGCGTAGGCGCCGCCCAACGCGCCGGCCACGGTGGCGAGCGTCTTGCCGGTGCCCGAGCCGATCTGGTGCCCCAGCAGCGCGCCGGCCGCACCGCCGCCTAGCAGCCCCAGTGCACTGCCCTCGCCTTCTTTTTCGGTCACCGACACGGCCACCACCCGGCCGCATTCAGCGCACGCTGGCGCGCTGGCGGAGGCCGCCGCAGGCACCGCCACCGCTGCCCCGACAGCCGGCGGCGACTGGGCCGGTGCGGTCGGGCC
>CAIVGK010000126.1 GCA_903905475.1 uncultured Burkholderiales bacterium
CGTGTTCGGCAAGGTGATCGGCGGCGGCATGCCGCTGGCGGCCTTCGGCGGCCGGCGCGCCGTGATGGAGCAGCTCGCCCCGCTCGGCCCGGTCTATCAGGCCGGCACGCTGTCGGGCAACCCGGTGGCCACCGCGTGCGGCCTGGCCACGCTGCGCGAGATCCAGAAGCCCGGCTTCTTCGAAGCGCTCACCGCCAGCACGCGGCAGCTCGTCGAGGGTTTCGGCGCCGCGGCCCGTGAGGCCGGCGTGCCGATGGTCACCGACAGCGAAGGCGGCATGTTCGGTTTCTTCTTCGCGTCGCAATTGCCGCAGCAGTACACGCAGGTGCTGGCCACCGACAAGGCGCGCTTCAACCACTTCTTCCACGCCATGCTCGACCGTGGTGTCTACCTGGCACCGGCGCTGTACGAGGCCGGCTTCGTCAGCGCAGCGCACCGCCCCGACGACCTCGCCGCCACGATCGAAGCCGCGCGGCAGTCGCTCAAGCTCGCGCTCTGAACGACTGCTGACCGCCAACCGCCGCGCGCTCACCCGATGAGCGCGCCGGCGCTGGCCTGAAAACTGCCGAATCCCCTTCATGCACATCCACATCCTCGGCATTTGCGGCACCTTCATGGGCGGCCTCGCGGCGCTGGCGCGCGAGGCGGGTCACCGGGTGACCGGCTGCGACGCCGGCGTGTATCCGCCGATGAGCGACCAGCTGCGCGCGCTGGGCATCGAGCTCATCGAGGGCTGGGGCGCCGATCAGCTCGCGCTCAAGCCTGACCTGTTCGTCATCGGCAACGTGGTCTCGCGCGGCAACCCGCTGATGGAAGCGGTGCTCGACGCCGGTGCGCCCTACACGAGCGGACCGCAGTGGCTCGCCGAGCACGTGCTGCAAGGCCGTCATGTGCTGGCCGTGGCCGGCACCCACGGCAAGACCACCACCACCTCGATGCTGGCCTGGGTGCTCGAGCACGCCGGGCTGCAGCCGGGCTTTCTGGTCGGCGGCGTGCCGCTGAATTTCGGCATCTCGGCGCGGCTGGGCCGGCCGGTGTCGACGCACGCCAGCGCGCCGCGCCCGCCCTTCGTGATCGAGGCCGACGAGTACGACACCGCTTTTTTCGACAAGCGCAGCAAGTTCGTCCACTACCGCCCCCGCACGGCGGTGCTCAACAACCTCGAGTTCGACCACGCCGACATCTTCGACAACCTGGCGGCCATCGAGCGGCAGTTCCACCACCTGGTGCGCACCGTGCCGGCGCAAGGCCGGCTGGTGGTCAATGCGCGCGACGAGTCGCTGCAGCGCGTGCTCGGCATGGGCTGCTGGAGCGAGGTGGTGCGCTTTGGCGCGCGCCGCGAAACCCCCGGCGAATGGCGCACCCGGGGTGAACCGCACGCCTTCGATGTGCTGCGCGGCAGCCTGAAGATCGCCCGCGTCGAGTGGGCCCTGGCCGGCGAGCACAACCAGCTCAACGCGCTGGCGGCCATCGCCGCGGCCGATCACCTGGGCGTGCCGGCCGAGGTCGCCGCCAGCGCGCTGGCGAGCTTCGAGAACGTGCGCCGCCGGCTTGAATTGCGCGGCAGCGCCGCCGGCATCAGCGTGTACGACGATTTCGCCCACCACCCCACGGCGATGCACACCACCATCAACGGGCTGCGCCGCCAGGTCGATGCGCACTGGAACCCCACGCAGCCGCGCCCGCGCGTGCTGGCGGTGTTCGAGCCACGCTCCAACACCATGAAGCTCGGCACCATGAAGGCGCAACTGCCGTGGGCGCTTGAGGAAGCCGACCTGTCGTTTTGCCACAGCGGCGGCCTCGACTGGGACGCCACGCAGGTGCTCGCGCCCATGGGAAAGCTGGCCATGGTCGGCACCAGCATCGATCAGCTGGTGGCCCAGGTGGTGGCCGCGGCTCGCCCCGGTGACCACGTGCTGTGCATGAGCAACGGCGGCTTTGGCAACGTGCACGGCCGGCTGCTTGAGGCGCTGGCCGCCCAGGCGCGCTGAGCCACACCGATCACCGAGCGACCGATGGACCCGTCGATGGCCACGCCCCACCCGGTGAGGCGCGAGGCACCGGTGTCGCACTTGCTGTTCCTGCACGGCTTTCGCTCGTCGCCGCAGTCCCAGAAGGCGCGCCAGCTCGGTGACTGGGTGCGCGCGCACCGACCCGATCTGACCTGGTGGTGCCCGCAACTGCCGCCCTCGCCGCGCGAGGCGGTGGCGCTGCTGGAAAACGGTTGTCGCGACTGGCCCAAGGCGCACACCGCCGTGATCGGCAGTTCGCTGGGCGGCTATTACGCCAGCGTGCTGGCCGAGCGCTGGGGCTCACGCGCGGTGCTGCTCAACCCCGCCGTGAATCCGGCGCGCGATCTGGCCGCGCACATCGGCGAGAGCCGCGGCTGGCACGACGACGAGCCGTTTTTCTTCCGGCCCGAATTCATCGGCGAGTTGCAGACGATGGCGCCGGCCGCGATCACCGAGCCAGCACGCTACTTTGCCGTCATCGCCGAGGGCGACGAAGTGCTCGACTGGCAGGAAATGCATGCGCGCTACGCCGGGTGCGCAATGCGCGTGCTGGCGCGTGACGCCGCCGGCAGCGACCACGCGCTCAGCCGCTTCGACGATCAGCGGCCCGAGGTGCTGGCGTTTTTGGGGCTCGGCGAGCGCTGAATCACCAGGTGAGCAGCGTGTGCACCACGCTGCCCCAGACCTCGACGTTGACCCACAGCAGCACCAGCGCGCAGGCCCAGTGGCGCAGCATGCGCGAGCGGCGCAGCCACAGCGGCCGGTCGGAGGCAATGAACAGCGCAAACGTGACGGCGCTCAGCCCCCCGGTGAGAACCACCCCGCTGCCGATCACCCAGCGCAAGACCGTGACCATCACCATGCCGGCGCCAACTCGGCCAGCCCGGCGGGCGCCAGCGAGGCGTCCTCGAAGCTGACGATCTCGTAGGTGCTCGGGTCGGCCAGCACCGCGCGCACCAGCTTGCTGTTGAGCGCATGGCCCGACTTGAAGGCGCTGTATGCGCCGATCAGCGGGTGCCCGATCACGTAGAGGTCACCGATGGCGTCCAGGATCTTGTGTTTGGCAAATTCGTCGGCATAGCGCAGTCCGTCGCTGTTGAGCACCTTGTAGTCGTCGACGACCACCACGTTGTCGAGGCTGCCACCCAGGCCGAGCCCGCGCGAGCGCATCAGCTCCACGTCGCGGGTGAAGCCGAAGGTGCGCGCGCGCGCGATCTCGCGCTTGTACTGGCCCGACCCCATGTCGAACACCACGTGCTGGCCGGTCTGGTTGACCGCCGGGTGATCGAAGTCGATCTCGAAGGTCAGCTTGTAGCCGTCAAACGGCTCGAGCCGCGCCCACTTCAGGCTGGCGCCCACGCCCTCGCGCACTTCCACCGGCCGCACGATGCGCAGGAAACGCTTGGGCGCGTCCTGCAGTTCGATGCCCGCGCTTTGCAGCAGGAACACGAACGACGCCGCCGAGCCGTCGAGGATCGGCACTTCTTCGGCGGTGATGTCGATCAGCAGGTTGTCGATGCCCAGGCCGGCACACGCCGACAGCAGGTGCTCGACGGTGTTGACCTTGGGCGCGCCGGGGTCGCCCCCCGGCGACAGCGCCGTGGCCATGCGTGTGTCGCACACCGACTGGGCATGCACGGCAATGTCCACCGGCTGCGGCAGGTCCACCCGCCGGAACACGATCCCGCTGCCGGGCGGCGCCGGGCGCAGCGTGAGCTCCACGCGCTGTCCGCCGTGCACACCCACCCCCACCGCGCGGGTGAGGGACTTCAGGGTGCGTTGAGCAAGCATCGGTTCATTCCATGAATGCCAGTCCGGCGCCCCTCGGGGGCAGGAGCGCCGCGACTGGGGGGCTCACGTCAGTCTGCTTGTTTGCGCAGGAACGCGGGGATCTCGATCTCGTCCATGCCGTTGCTGGCCAGCGCGTCGACCTTGGCCGCGGCCGTGCGGGTGCGCCACACGCTGGGCGTGTTCATCGAGCGGAAGTCCGGGCTGCCCGGCAGGCCCAGGGTGTGGGCGTTGATCGTCGTCGGGTTGAGCTCGTGCTGCAGCACGGGCAGGTTGTCGGTGCCGGTGCGCTGCACCACCGAGGTGTGCGCCAGGCTGATGTTGGGCGCCTGGCGACGCGCCGGGCTCAGGCCGGTGGCGATCACGGTCACGCGCAGCTGGTCGCCCAGGCTTTCGTCGTAGACCGTGCCGAAGATGACCTGCGCCTCGTCGGCGGCGTAGCGGCGGATGGTGTTCATCGCGTTCTTGCTCTCGGCCAGACGCAGCGTGGTGCGGCTCGCGGCGATCAGCACCAGCACGCCCTTGGCGCCCGACAGGTCGATGCCTTCGAGCAGCGGGCACGCCACCGCCGCGTCGGCCGCCTTGGTCGCGCGGTCCGGGCCGCTGGCCTGGGCGGTGCCCATCATGGCCTTGCCAGGCTCGCTCATGACGGTCTTGACGTCTTCGAAGTCGACGTTGACCAGACCGTTCATGTGGATGATGTCGCTGATGCCGCCCACGGCGTTCTTCAGCACGTCATTGGCTTCGGCAAACGCCTGGTCCTGGGTGATGTCGTCGCCCAGCACGTCGAGCAGCTTTTCGTTGAGCACCACGATCAGCGAGTCGACGTTGGCCTCGAGCTCGGCCAGCCCCTGGTCGGCGGCCTTCATGCGGCGGTTGCCTTCGAAGTCGAACGGCTTGGTCACCACGCCCACGGTCAGAATGCCCATGTCCTTGGCGATGCGCGCGATCACGGGGGCCGCGCCGGTGCCGGTGCCGCCGCCCATGCCGGCGGTGATGAACAGCATGTGCGCGCCCTCGATGGCTTCGCGGATGCGCTGTTCGGCCTCGAGCGCGGCGGCCTTGCCCATTTCGGGCTTGGCGCCGGCGCCCAGACCGGTGCTGCCGAGCTGGATCAGCTGGTGCGCGGCCGAGCGGTTGAGCGATTGCGCGTCGGTGTTGGCGCAGACGAATTCAACGCCTTGAACCCCTTGCGTGATCATGTGTTCGACGGCGTTGCTGCCGCCGCCGCCGACGCCGATCACCTTGATCTGGGTGCCGAGGTCAAATTCTTCGATCATTTCGATGGCCATGTGTTGCTCCAGTGCTTGTGTGCAGTTGCCGAGAGGTTGTGGATGAAAGTTCTTGTGGGTCTGGCGGTTACTTTGGGGACTAGCGAGTACTGCGGGTCTAAGGAAATCGGGATCAGAAATTGCCGAGGAACCAGTCGCGGGCGCGGGCCATCATCGACTTGACCGAGCCGGCCTGCGCCGACGCGCGCAGGCCGCGGGTGCGCGCCATGCGGCCTTCTTCGAGCAGGCCCATCACGGTGGCCGAACGGGTGTTGGCGACCATGTCGTGCAGCGCGCCGCGGTACAGCGGAATGCCCTTGCGCACCGGCTTGAGGAAGATGTCTTCGCCGAGTTCGACCATGCCCGGCATGAGCGCTGCGCCGCCGCAGATCACGACGCCCGACGACAGCAGCTCTTCGTAGCCGCTCTCGCGGATCACCTGGTGGACCAGCGAATAGATCTCCTCGACGCGCGGCTCGATCACGCCGGCCAGCGCCTGGCGGCTGAGCATGCGCGGCGCGCGGTCGCCCAGACCGGGCACTTCGAGCTGCTCGTTCGGATCGGCCAGCAGCTGCTTGGCCACGCCGAATTCGACCTTGATCTCCTCGGCGTCCTTGGTCGGCGTGCGCAGCGCCATGGCGATGTCGCTGGTGATCAGGTCGCCGGCGATCGGAATCACCGCGGTGTGGCGGATCGCGCCGTCGGTGAAGATCGACACGTCGGTGGTGCCCGCGCCGATGTCCACCAGCGCCACGCCCAGGTCTTTTTCGTCTTCGGTGAGCACCGCGTGGCTGCTCGCACTCGGGTTGAGCACGAGCTGGTCGACCTCCAGGCCGCAGCGGCGCACGCACTTCACGATGTTCTCGGCCGCGGCTTGCGCGCCGGTCACGATGTGCACCTTGACCTCGAGCCGCCCGCCGCTCATGCCAATCGGCTCCTTGACCTCGTGGCCGTCGATCACGAACTCCTGCGGCTCGACGAGCAGCAGCCGCTGGTCGTTGGGGATGTTGATCGCCTTGGCCGTTTCGACCACGCGCGCCACATCGACCTGGGTGACCTCCTTGTCGCGCACGATCACCATGCCGGTGGAGTTCTGCCCGCGGATGTGGCCGCCGGTGATGCCGGTGTAGACCCGCGTGATCTTGCAGTCGGCCATCATTTCGGCCTCCTTGAGCGCTTGCTGGATGCTCTGCACGGTGGCGTCGATGTTGACCACCACGCCGCGCTTCAAGCCATGGGCCGGGGCGCTGCCCAGACCGGCCACGCGCAGCTCGCCGCCGGGCAGCAACTCGGCCACCACCACCATCACCTTGGCGGTGCCGATGTCCAGCCCCACCACGAGGTCTTTCATTTCCTTGGCCATGCGGTCCTCTCGATCAATGTCTGTTGTCCGTGCCCGGGGGCGGGGTGGTGGTGACGCCCTGCAGTCGCAAGGCATAGCCGTCGCGGTGCCGCAGGTCGGCGTATTCGATGGGGCGCCGGTACGGCTGCGGCACCTGGCTCACGGTGGCGATGAAGCGCTGCGTGCGCGCGATCACTTCGTCGTGGCTGCCGCGACCGAGTTCGATCACCGCCCCGTTGTCGAGCTCGACGCGCCAGGACAGGCGGCTCGACAGGCGCAGCGCATCGATGTGCCATTCGCGTGGCACGAACAGCGTCTGCAACCGCACGAGCATGTCGAGCATCGCCAGCGAGCTGCCCTCGGGGCCTTCGAGCTCGGGCAGGTTGTCGTCCTCGACGTCGCCCACGTTGGCCTCGAACACCTCGCCCAGCGTGTTGACCAGCCGGTCGTTGCGGTCCGAGCCGATCCACGCGGCCGCCGGGCGGTGTTCTTCCAGGCGCACGGCCAGCCGGTCCGGCCACACGCGCTGCACCACCGCATGGCGCACCCACGGCACCGATTCGAAGGCGCGCTGATCGGCCTGCAAGTCGGTGCTGAAGAAGTTGCCGCGCAGCTTGGGCACCGCATTGACGCGGATGGTGGCCACGCTGTTGCGCGTCATGTCGCCGTCGATGCGGATCGAGCGCAGCGCGAACACCGGCTGGCGCACCCACCACAGCACCGCCATCGCCGCCAGCAGCACGCCGGCCAGCACGAACAGCAGGTTCGAGGTGTGGTGCATCCAGCGCACGTCATCTGGCAGCACCGGCTCGGCCACGGCCTGACGGGCGGCGTGCGAGCGGATGAAGGTGGTGCCGGGGGTCATGGGAGGTGGCTGTCGTTCAGGCGGCCGGCGCGGTTCGGCGCGGCACGGCGTCGAGCCGCGCCTGGCTGGCGATCAGCAGGCACAGCTGGTCGTAGGGCAGGCCCATCGCGCGCGCCGACATCGGCACCAGCGAATGCGAGGTCATGCCCGGCGAGGTGTTCATCTCGAGCAGGAACGGCTTGCGGTCGCTCGCGCGAATCATCAGATCGGCACGGCCCCAGCCGCGGCAGCCCAGCGCGCGGTACGAGGCCACGGCCAGGCGCTGGATCTCGCGCTCCTCGGCCTCGGGCAGCCCGCTCGGGCACTGGTAGGTGACCGAGTCGGTGAAGTACTTGTTCTGGTAGTCGTAGGCGCCTTCGGGCGCGCGGATGCGCACCACCGGCAGCGCGCGGGCGCTGGCACCTTCGCCGAGCACCGGGCAGGTGACTTCCTCGCCGGCGATGAATTCCTCGCACAGCACGTCGGCGTCGTAGCGCGTGGCCAGCGTGACCGCATCGAGCAGCTGCTGGTCGACATCGCCCTCGCGGGTGACCTTGGTGACACCGATCGACGAGCCTTCGCGCGGCGGCTTGACGATCAGCGGCAGGCCGAGTTCAGCGGCCACGCAGCGCAGGCGATTGGCCACCGACTCGTCTTGCAGCACGCCGGGCTCGAGCCACACGTGGCGCGGCGTGGGCAGGCCCTCGGCGAGCCACAGCCGCTTGGTCATGACCTTGTCCATCGCCACCGCCGAGGCCATCACGCCCGAGCCGGTGTAGGCGATGCCCAGCAGCTCGAGCGCGCCTTGCACCGTGCCGTCCTCGCCGTGGCGGCCATGCAGCGCGATGAAGCAGCGCGCCACGCCTTCGCGCTTCAAGTCGGCCAGATCGCGCTCGGCCGGATCGAAGCCGATGGCCTCGACCCCCAGCGCTTGCAGTGCGGCCAGCACGCCGCCGCCCGACATCAGCGAGATCTCGCGCTCGGCCGAGGTGCCGCCCAGCAGCACGGCAACCCGGCCCAGATCGGACACGGCGACCTGGCCCCCGTTGGACAAATCCAGAGTCATCGTGCGGCCTCCGCCTGTTTCAACTCGAGCACTTGCGCGCTCACCTGGCCGATCGACCCCGCGCCCATCGACACCACCACATCGCCCGCCCTGACGTGGTCGACGATGGCTTGCGGCAACTCGGCGACGTCGTCGATGAACACCGGGTCGACCTTGCCGGCCACGCGCAGCGCGCGGGTCAGGGCGCGGCCGTCGGCGGCGACGATGGGTGACTCGCCGGCGGCGTAGACCTCGGTGAGCAGCACGGCGTCGGCGCTGCCGATGACCTTGACGAAATCCTCGAAGCAGTCGCGCGTGCGGGAG
>CAIVGK010000127.1 GCA_903905475.1 uncultured Burkholderiales bacterium
CCGCACGCGCGGCTTGGCGTGATAGGCCACCGACAGCCCGGCCTCGCCCATCATCGGCAAGTCGTTGGCGCCGTCGCCCACGGCAATGGCCTGCGCCGCACTGATGCCCATCTCGGCGCAAGTGGCCAGCAGCGTGCGGCGCTTTTCCTCGCCGTCGCAGATGTCGCCCCAGGGCTGATCGACCATGCGCCCGGTCAGCACGCCGGCTTCGACCTCGAGCTCGTTGGAGCGTGCCGCATCGAGCCGCAGCCGTGCGCGGATGCGGTCGGTGAAGAAGGTGAAGCCGCCCGACACCAGCAGCGTTTTCAGGCCGGCGGCCTGACAGGCCTGCACCAGCGACTCGGCGCCCGGGTTGAGCTGCAGCCGCTGCTCGTAGACCTGATGCAGCGCACTCACCGGCACGCCTTTGAGCAGCGCCACGCGGCGGCGCAGGCTGTCCTTGTAGTCGGTGATCTCGCCGCGCATGGCGGCCTCGGTGATCGCCGAGACCTCGGCCTTGCGGCCGGCGGCATCGGCGATCTCGTCGACGCATTCGATGTTGATGAGCGTCGAATCCATGTCGAACGCGATCAGCTTGAAGTCACTCAGACGCAGCCCACGGGGTGCGCCTTGAACGACCAGACCGGGCCTGTCACTCATGCTTGGGCGAGCTTTCTTTCGTTGATGAGCCGCGCCAGCATCGACACCATGGCGGGTGGGTCGAAGGGCTTGGCGATGTGGTCGTCCATGCCGGCGTCCAGAATTTTCTGGCTACCGTCCTCGGAGACCTCGGCGGTCAGCGCGATGACCAGCAGTCCGGCGAGTTCGGGTTGCTGCCGAATTTTCCGCGTGGCGGTGTAGCCGTCCATCACGGGCATCTGGCAGTCCATCAGCACCGCGTCAAAGCGTGGCAGGCGCGTCAGACGCTCCAGCGCTTGCTGGCCGTCGCTCGCCACTTCCACCGTGGCGCCGTCCATCTCGAGGACCATGCTGGCCAGTTCCTGGTTGAAGTCGTTGTCCTCGACCACCAGGAGGCGCGTGCCCGTGAGGGCCAAGGCGCCGCTGGTGGAATCGGGGGGCGCACCAGCGCCCTCAGGGGCGTTTGGCAGCGCTGCGGCTTCGTTGCTTTCACGCGCGCGCCAGGCCCTGGCCAGCGCACCTTGCAGGCCCGACAGGGTGAACGGCTTGGCGAGCGCGGCATCGACCACGGCGCCCACGTCGCGAGCGCTCTCCATGACTTCTTCGGAGCCGAACGAGGTGACCACGATCACGCGGGGCAGTGGCGATTTGAACTTGCCCCCATGGGCCATGGCCGCAGCCTGGATCCGCTGCGCGGTCGCGATGCCGTCCATTTGGGGCATGCGCCAGTCGAGGATGACGATCTCGTGGGGATTGCCGTCTTGCAAGGCCTGCTCGAAGAGGTGCAAGGCTTGCTCTGCGCTGCGAGCACTGTCCACGGCCAGGCCCAGGCGCAGCGCCATCGAGGTCGTGATCTCGAGCGCGCTGGCGCTGTCGTCGACGAGCAGCACCCGCCGGCCCGTGAGGCTGGGGAGGCACTCGCCACGGCGCTCGAGTTCGACCTCCGCGACGCCAAAGTGACACTCGAAACGGAACGTCGAGCCGCAGCCGACTTGCGACTCGACCCAGATGCGCCCGCCCATCATGTCGACCAGCGCGCGCGAGATGGCCAGCCCCAGTCCGGTGCCGCCGTACAGCCGCGCGGTGCTGGCATCGGCCTGCTGGTAGTTCTCGAACAGGCCTTCTTGCTGCAGCGATGTCAGGCCGATCCCGCTGTCGCGCACCGCGATGTCCAGCGTGATGTTCCGGGCGTCTTGTTCACGCAGCCTCACGCACACCCGCACCGAGCCCCGATCGGTGAACTTGATCGCGTTGCTGCACAGGTTGACCAGCACCTGCAGCAAGCGCAGCGGGTCGCCCACCAGCGTGGTCGGCACGTCGGCGCTCACGTCGAGCAGCCACTCCAGCCCCTTGTCGACGGCGCGCAGCGACAGCATGTCCACCATGTCTTGCAGCACGTCATCGAGCCGGAACGGCACCGACTCCACCCGCATCTTGCCCGCCTCGATCTTCGAAAAATCCAGCACGTCGTTGAGGATGCCCAGCAGGTTTTGCGCCGCGCGGTGCGCCTTGTCGATGTGGTTGCGCTGGCGTTCGTCGAGCGGCGTCTGCAGCGCCAGGTAGGTCATGCCGATGATGGCGTTCATCGGCGTGCGGATTTCGTGGCTCATGCGCGCCATGAACTGGGTGCGCTCGAGCGCGGCTTGCTTGGCAACGCGGAAGTCCTGCTCCAGCCGCAGATCCTTCTCGATGGTGGACTCGATCTCTTGGCGCTGCGACTCCAGTTGCACCGAGGCGCCATCGAGCGCGCGCTGCAGGTCTTCGATTTCGAGCGGCGCGGCCATGACTTCCAGGCGGCGGCCATCCGCTTGGTCGAGTTGCAGGGCAAAGGCGTGGGCGTTTTCGAGCGCCTGGATCGGCCGGCGCAGGAACAAGCTGACCAGCCCCCCCGCGCCCAGCACGGCCAGCAGCGCGGCATACAAGGTGGTGCGCAAGGCGTCGAGGCGGGCCTCCTCGAGTGCCGCGGTCGAAAACTCGGCGCGGATCCAGCCCAGTTGGGCGCCAGCGGCCACCGGGGCCCACGCCACCATGGTGTCGCGGCCCTCCACGGTTTCGATGACCACCGTGGCCACCCCGCGCGGCGGTGCGTTGCCGGCGGAGCCCGAGGTGTCGAAGACGCGCTCGGGCGCCGCACCGGGCACGTGACGCACCTGGCTGAGCACATGCCCGGCGGGGTCGATCAGGCGCAAGCCGGTCACGTCCGGAAAACGCGAGGCGCGCAACAGCAGGTCTTCGATGCGGTCGAGCTCGAGCTGCACCAGCGGGCCGGTGGTGGACACCGCCAGGTTTTGAGCGAGTGCTTGCGCGTGGTCTTGCAGTCCGGCGAGCAACCGCGCCGACTGCTCGCGCAGCACCCACGCCGCATGCCCGCCAATGGCCAGCACCACGGCCAGCGTGGTCAGCACGACGAGCTGGGGCCCCAGCCGACGCGGCAGCAACGGGCGCAGCCGCCTCATGGGGGGGCGCTGTTCACGACGTACTTGTCCAGCCCGAACTGCTCGAGGGGCTGGTAGTCGCGCCGGTAGTCGGCCACCACCGGGTTGGCCCACGGGATGTCGTTCATCAGGGCGCGCATTCCGGGGTCGGCCATCAGCTTGAGCAGCGTGCTGGCCACCAGACGCCGGGTGGCTTCAGGCACGCGGGGATGCGCGCTGAGAGGGTGTGGCGGCACGCCGGGGGTTTCCATCAGCACGCGCAGCGCCTTGCGCACTTCGGGCGGCTCTTGATCGAAGGTCAGGTTGATGCCGCCCGCCGCTGAGCTCAAACCCGCCAGCACGCTGCGGTAGGCGTTGGAGTGGGTCTTGGCGTAGAGCGGCCGGATGTGGATCTTCTCGCGCTCGGCCAGCAGCGCGCGGATCCACAGCGAAGCACCGAAGGCGTTCGGTGCGGGGAAGGCGACCTGCTTGCCGTCGAGTTCGGCCACCGTGCGGATCGGGTCGTCGGCACGCACGACCACGATGCCGCTGAGCAAGGTGCTGTCGCGCACCAGCGCAACGTAGCCCTGCGCCCGGTACCCCATGACCGCGTGATAGGGGTTGGCGTACACGAAGTCCGGCTCTCCGGCGAGCATCGTGCGCTCGAACGCCGGGATGCTCGAGGGCACCATCAGCATCAGCGGCTGCCCGGTTTCCTGGGCGACGCGTGCGAGCAGCGGCGCCCAGACGCGGTGGATCTCCTCGGCCCGAAACTGCGGCACGACTGCGACCGTCATGGCCCGGGGCTCGACCTTCGGCGGGAGCGCCAAGGCGTGGGAGCAGCCGAAGGCCAGACCGATTGCGGCAGCAAACGAGCGACGTTTCATTCGACAGTAGACGGACGTGGATCTTGCGGTGGACAAACCGACGCGCCGGAGCTTTGCTCCAAAGGCTTGACGTTCGATCCTAAGCCCAGCCGAAGCCGCGGTGGCGGTGGACATCTGGCTACGGTCCCGCGGTGGTCGGCTGGCCCAGCGCGCGCAGCACGTCGCGGATCGCCTGGGCGCGGTCCTTGGCTTCGGGCGTGGCGCGCTCGATGCGCAGCTTGTCGTTGCCGGCGAGCTTGATGTGGCGGTTTTTTTGCACCAGCTCGATGATCTTCATCGCCTCGACCGGCGGGTTGGGGCGAAAGCTGATGACCATCAGCGCCGGCGCGGCGTCGATCTTGCTCACGCCGAACGGCTTGGCCATCACGCGCAGGCGGTGCACGTCGAACAGCGTCTGGCCCTGCGGCGGCAGCTTGCCGAAGCGGTCGGTGATTTCCTCGAGCAGCACGTCGATCTGCTCGGCCTTGGCCGCGGTGGCCAGCTTTTTGTACAGGCTCAGCCGCGTGTGCACGTCGCCGCAGTAGTCGGTTGGCAGCAGTGCGGGCGCGTGCAGGTTGATCTCGGTGGTGACCGACAGCGGCGACATCAGGTCGGGCTCCTTGCCCGCCTTCAGCGAGCGCACGGCTTCGGCCAGCATCTCGTTGTAGAGCTGGAAGCCGATCTCCATCATGTTGCCGCTCTGGTGCTCGCCGAGCACCTCGCCGGCGCCGCGGATCTCGAGGTCGTGCATCGCGAGGTAGAAGCCCGAGCCGAGTTCTTCCATGTCCTGGATGGCCTGCAGCCGCTGCTGCGCCTGCTTGGTCAGGCCCTCGACATCGGGCACCAGCAAATACGCATAGGCCTGGTGGTGCGAGCGGCCGACCCGCCCGCGCAACTGGTGCAACTGCGCCAGGCCGAACTTGTCGGCGCGGCTGATGATGATGGTGTTGGCGCTGGGCACGTCGATGCCGGTCTCGATGATGGTCGAGCACAGCAGCACGTTGTGGCGCTGCGCCACGAAGTCGCGCATCACGCGCTCGAGCTCGCGCTCGGGCATCTGGCCGTGGGCGATGGCGATGCGCGCTTCGGGCAGCAGCTCGGCGAGCTTGTCGCGGCGGTTTTCGATCGTCTCGACCTCGTTGTGCAGAAAGTACACCTGCCCGCCGCGCTTCAACTCGCGCAGCACCGCCTCGCGGATGGTGCCGCTCGATTCAGCGCGCACGAAGGTCTTGATGGACAGCCGGCGCTGCGGCGCGGTGGCGATCACGCTCAGGTCGCGCAGCCCCTCGAGCGCCATGCCCAGCGTGCGCGGGATCGGCGTGGCGGTCAGCGTGAGCACGTCGACATCGGCGCGCAGCGCTTTCATCGCTTCCTTGTGGCGCACGCCGAAGCGGTGCTCCTCGTCGATCACCAGCAGCCCCAGCCGCTTGAACACGGTGTTCTGGCTGAGCAGCTTGTGGGTGCCCACGACGATGTCGATGGTGCCGTCGGCCAGGCCCTCGAGCGCGGCCTTGATTTCCTTGGTCGACCGAAAGCGCGACATCTCGGCCACGCGGATCGGCCACTTGCCAAAGCGATCGGCGATGTTCTGGTAATGCTGCTCGGCCAGCAGCGTGGTGGGTGCCAGGATCGCCACCTGCTTGCCGCCGGTCACCGCCACGAAGGCCGCGCGCAAGGCGACTTCGGTCTTGCCAAAGCCCACGTCGCCGCACACCAGGCGGTCCATGGGCTTGGGGCTGATCATGTCCTGGATGACCGCGTGGATGGCGGCCTTCTGGTCGGGCGTTTCCTCGAAGCCGAAGCTCGAGGCAAACGCCTCGTAGTCGTGCGCCGAGAAGCGAAAGGCGTAGCCCTCGCGCGCCGCGCGCCGCGCATACAGGTTGAGCAGTTCGGCCGCGGTGTCGCGCACCTGCTCGGCGGCCTTGCGCCGGGCTTTTTCCCACTGGCCCGAGCCCAGGCGGTGCAGCGGCGCTTCTTCGGCGCTCACGCCGGTGTAGCGGCTGATCAGGTGCAGCTGTGCCACCGGCACGTACAGCGTGGCCTTGTCGGCGTACTCGAGGTGCAAGAACTCGCTGTCGCCGTCACCCAGGTCGATGTTGCGCAAGCCCACGTAGCGGCCGATGCCGTGGTTCATGTGCACCACCGGGTCGCCGACCTTCAGCTCGGACAAGTCCTTGATCAGCGCGTTGACGTCGCTGACCTGTTCTTGCTTGCGGCGCCGGCGCGCGGTGGGGCTGGTCGCGAACAGCTCGGTTTCGGTGACGAACTCGATGGCGATCGCATCGGCCGCCGTGCCGCCGGCGGGTGCGGGCTCGCTCCAGAAAAAGCCTTCGGCGAGCGGCGCCACGGCGATCGCGAAGCGCTCGTCGCAGGCCTGGAACTCGGCCAGCGAGGCCACGCTCGGCGGCTCGATGCGGCTGTCGCGCAGCAGCTCGAGCAGGCTTTCGCGCCGGCCCTGGGTCTCGGCCACGATGAGCACGCGGTGCTTCGTGGTGCCCACGTGGATCTGCAGCTTCTTGAGGGGCTCGGGCGCGCCGCG
>CAIVGK010000128.1 GCA_903905475.1 uncultured Burkholderiales bacterium
AGCCGAGCAGGCCGTCGAGCGGGGTTTCCAGTTGCACGGTGACCCGCCCCGCCTCGATCACCACGCCAAGCGTGGCCGCGCCGTGCACATGGGGGCGCCCTTGAGCGCTGGCCGCCGCACTCAGGGACAGCCCGATCAGGGCGAGGCACGCCAAACGCAGGTTCATGGGCAGGGTTCCGGGGTCAGGCGCGGCACGACGGCCGCGCGGTTCACAACAGCCCCACATGCTCGCGGCACGCAGCGGCACCGGTGTGACTGGCCGTGTCAGTCGGAGTTCAATGCGCGCGTGCTGAGCTGCGCGAAATAGAACCACTCGTTGCCGGGCAAGGCGGTCGTGTTCGGGAACACGATGTAGCCATCGGCCGGTGCGCTCACCACGCTGCCGTCGTGGCGGCGCCCGATGGGCTCGCCGGCGGACACCTTGTCGAAACTCGCCCAGGGGCGCACGAAGGCATCGTCGGCGTGCAGCCGGTCGGTCACCTCGCTCAACTCCAGCACCTCGACGTCGGTGGTCGGCTCGATGTGCGCCCCGGCGATCATGCGCAGGTGCCGCATGGTGTTGACGATGGCGTGGTACGCCACGTCGACCGCCTTCGGGTCGTCGTGCTGGCCGCATTCCACCGTGATGCCCAGGCCGCCCACGCTGCGGATGTACTCGGTGGTGCCGATGCCGTAGGTGGGGTCGGTGTTGAGCAGCTGCGCGCGCGCATCAGGCAGGCCCGACTCGTCGGCGCGCTTGATGCGGTTGGCCACGCCGGCTGCGTAGGTGGACATCCAGCCGTAGACGAAGCGGCGTGGGCCCAGCCGCAGCGCGAGCGCTTCTTCGGGCATCGAAAAGGCGAACGGCTCGAGATCGTCCTCGTTGGTCATCGGGCCGATCATGGCGAACGGCTCGCCCGGCGACTGGAACGAATGCAGGTCGATCAACGCGTCGTGCTGGCCGATCAGCGGGCACAGCGCGTTGGCGATGCGGTCTTCGTAGTCCTTCGGCTCGGTGGTCACGCGCAGGTTGCGGTTGAGGTTGCGCTCGCCGATGCGCTGGCCGCGCTGGTAGGCCAGCGGGTTGGTGATCGGCACGAAGGTCACGCTGCCGCGCACCAGCTGCAGCTTTTCGCTGTCGAAGTCGGCCATCACCCGCTCGATGGCGCGCGGGCCGCAGGTCTCGTTGCCGTGCACGGCGCCGAGCACCAGCAGCCGCGGGCCGGCCCGTTCGGTCTTGATGCCCATGACGCCGAGGGAATTCAGATTGAGTTCGGATGGATTTGACATGGTGGTTGCAGGTGTTTGCCAGGTTCAGGGGTGAATCATGCCGCGCAGCGCTTCACGCGGTGTGGAGTTGCCGATGCGCTGCCAGGTTCAATGCGCGTGTTCCGTGCGGGCCGGGGTCATCGCCTCGACCAGCGTGCGCACGTTGTGCGCGAACAGGTGGACGTAGGTGTCGGCGGCGGTGCCGGGCGCCGACAGCGCGTCGGAGTACAGCGCGCCGCCGACCTTCAGGCCGGCTTCGCGGGCGATGCGCTCGATCAGCCGCGGGTCGCTGATGTTTTCGACCAGCAGCGCGCTGGCCTTGGTTTCGCGGGCCTGGCGCACGATGCGCGCCACCGCTTCGGCCGAAGGCTCGCTGCCGGTGGTCCAGCCACGCGGCGCGATGAAGCGCACGCCGTAGGCTGCGGCGAAATAGCCGAAGGCGTCGTGCGAGGTGATCACGCGGCGACGCGATTCAGGCAGCGCGGCGATGCGGCTGCGGGTGTCTTGATCGAGCGCGATCAGGCGCTGCTGGTAGGCCGCGGCGCGGGTGTTGATCTCGGCGGCGCGCGCCGGGGCGGCGGCCACCAGCGCGGCGCGGATCGTCTCGGCGTAGCGCTGGCCGTTGGCGAGGTTTTGCCAGGCGTGCGGGTCGGCGCCGCCGTCCAGTCGCAGCGGCGTGATGCCGGCGCTGGCCACCACCACCTGGCCGCGGTAGCCCGAAGCCTTGATCAGCCGCTCGATCCAGCCCTCGAAGCGCAGCCCGTTGGCCACCACCAGATCGGCCCGTGCCATGCGGCGCACATCGGACGGCGTCGGCTCGAAGACATGCGCGTCGGCGTTCGGGCCGACCAGCGCACTCACCTCGACGGCCGGCCCGCCCACTTCGCGCACCATGTCGGCCAGGATCGAGAAGGTGGCCACCACCTGCAGCGGTGCTGGCGTGGTCGCGGGTTCGGCCGCCGGTGTCACCGTGCAAAACAGCAGCGCAGCCGCGGCCAGCAGGCCTCGGCGCAGGGTGTGTCGAGTTGCGTTGAAGCGCATGGTCAGGCCTTGCGGTGGGTGCGTTGGGACAGCTGGCGTGCCAGCAGGCTGTCGCGGCGGCCCAGCAGCAGCGACAGCACATAGAAACTGCCGGCCAGCAGCACGATGGCCGGGCCCGACGGCAAGTTGGCGTGGTACGACAGCAGCAGCCCGCCCCAGCCGCTGAGCACCGCGAACAGCGCGGCCACCGCAGCCAGCGTCCAGACCTCGGCCGCCCAGAAGCGCGCCGCGGTGGCCGGCAGCATCATCAGGCCGACCGCCATCAGCGTGCCCAGCGCCTGGAAGCCACCCACCAGGTTGAGCACCAGCAGCATCAGGAACAGACCGTGCACCCAGGCGCCCGCGTGGCCGAGGTGGCGCAGGAAGCCGGGGTCGAAGCACTCGATGACCAGCGGCCGGTAGACCAGCGCGAGCACCAGCAGCGTCACCGTGGTGATGCCGGCGATCAGCAGCAGCGAGGCGTCGTCCACCGCCAGCACGGTGCCGAACAGCACGCGCATGAGGTCCACGCTGCTGCCGCGCATCGAGATGATCATCACGCCGGCGGCCAGCGCGATCAGGTAGAACGCGGCGAAGCTGGCGTCCTCGCGCTGCGGCGTGAGGCGCGCCACCAGCCCGGCCAGCCCGGCCACGGCCACTGCCGCGACGAAGCCGCCCACGCTCATCGCCCACAGCGAGTAGCCAAACATCACGAAGGCGAGTGCCGCGCCGGGCAGCAGCGCGTGCGCGATGGCGTCGCCCACCAGGCTCATGCGGCGCAACACCAGCAGCGTGCCAATCGGCCCGCAGCTCAGGCCCAGCGCCACACAGGCGACCAGCGCGCGGCGCATGAAGCCGAACTCGACGAACGGCTGGATCAGCAACTCGTGCAGCGTCATGGCGTTGCCCCCGGCGCCACGGCACACCAGTCGGCGTTCTCGTCCCAGTCCTGCGCCATCTGTTGCGCGCGCTGCAGGTGCGTGGGCACCAGCACCTCGGCGGTGGGGCCGTGGGCCACGCATTCGCGCGCCAGCAGCAGCGCGCTCGGGAAGTGCTCGCGCACCTGCGCCAGATCGTGCAGCACGGCGACCACGGTGCGGCCCTCGGTGTGCCAGTGCTGGACCAGCCGCATCAGGTCGGCGGTGGTGCGCGTGTCGATGGCGTTGAAGGGCTCGTCGAGCAGGATCACGGCGGCGTCTTGCATCAGCACGCGCGCAAACAGCACCCGCTGAAACTGCCCGACCGACAGCTCCGAGATCAGCCGGTGCTCGAAGCCCGCCAGCCCCACCGAGGTCAGCGCGTGCAGCGCGCTCTCGCGCTGTGCCGCTGTGGCGCCGCGAAACCAGCCGATCTGCGGCCAGGCCCCCAGCATCACCACATCGAGCACGCCCAGCGGAAAGCTGCGGTCGATGCCCGCTTGCTGCGGCATGTAGGCCAGGCCCTGGCGCGGCAGACCGCCCAGGCACACCTGGCCGGTGGTCGGTTGCACGCGACCGGTCAGCGCGTCGAGCAGCGAACTCTTGCCCGCGCCGTTGGGGCCGATCACGGCGGTGAGCGAGCCCGGCTCGAAGCGGCAGCTCAGGTGGTGCACGGCGGGGTGCTGGCGGTAGCTCACCGTCAGGTCTTCGACCGCGATCGCGGGTGGCGCGGCGGCGAGCGCGCGCGGGTCGTGGCGCGCGTTCATGGCGTGCCCGACAGCGACCAGGCCACCGCCGCCCACAACAGCGCGATCAGTGCGGCCGCAGCCACCAGCCGCGCCAGCGCCGAGCGCATCAGCAAACTGGTGGTCGCCGCGGGGGGCTGGGCGGGCGCTGCCACCGGATGGTGGTGAGGGTGTGCCGCGCCGTGCGCGTGGCTGTGACCATGGTCCGCCGGCCCGTGGTCGTGCGGGTGCGGCTCGCGGTTCGTCATGCGAAGGCTCCGCTCACGCAGCTTGCGCAGCGTCCGCGCAGGGTCAGGTCGTGGCGCTGGACCTCGAAGCCGGGCGGGGCCAGATTGCCCATCGAGCCCGGGCACGCATGGATCGGGTAGACGCGGTCGCACTGCACGCAGTGAAAGTGGTGGTGGTGCGCCTCGTGCGCTGCCGTGCCAGGAGGGTGATGCGCGTGGGCCGCCAAGGCGGTGTTCGCGTCGGTGCCGTGGCGCGGACCCTGTGGCGCGGCGGCTTCGTTCGGCACGGCGATTTCGAAGCGCGCGGGTTGCCCCGGCAACTCCACGCGCACCACCCGGCCGGCGTCTTGCAGACCCTTGATCTGGCGGTACACCGTCGACAGGTTGAGGCTGGGCACGCTGGCGCGGGCCCGCGCGAGCAAATCTGGCGGGCTGAGTGCCTGGCCACTGCGCGCGAGCGCATCGAGCACGGCCTGTCGCTGTTTGGTGTGGCGTTCCATGCCTTGATGCTAATGCGATTGCATTGGCATTAGATGCCGTGGGGTGATGCCGCGCTTGTCATGGGCGGTCGCTAACATCCCCTGTCCTTCAGGTTCAGGAGATGGATATGCCGGTGATCGTGGTCGCCAACCCCAAGGGCGGCGTGGGCAAGAGCACGCTGTCGACCAACCTCGCGGGCTATCTGGCCTCGCAGGGACACGCGGTGATGCTCGGCGACATCGACCGCCAGCAGTCGGCGCGCACCTGGCTGGGTCTGCGCCCCGCTGCCGCGCGGCCGATCCGCAGCTGGGAGACGCACGAGGACTTGCGCGTGCGCCCGCCCAAAGGCACCACCCACCTGGTGCTCGACACCCCCGCCGGCCTGCACGGCAAGCGGCTCGACGAGGTGCTGAAGATCGCCACCCAGGTGATCGTGCCGCTGCAGCCGAGCATCTTTGACATCCACGCCACGCACGCCTTCCTGGAGCAGCTTGTTGCCCACCGGCGGGCCGGCAAGTTCGAGGTCGCCCTGGTGGGCATGCGCTCGCGCGAGGGCACGATTGCCGCCGATCAGCTCAAGGCGTTTCTCGGTGGCTCGTCGTTCCCGGTGCTCACGCACCTGCGCGACACCCAGAACTACATCCACCTCGCCGCCCACGGCCTCACGCTGTGGGACGTGACACCCAGCCGCGTCGAACGCGATCTGGCGCAGTGGCAGCCGATCACCGGCTGGCTGGCGCGCTAAGCGTGGTCGTCGAAGACTCGCCATAACCAGATTTTTCCTACCCCACTTTGGGGGTAGTCCTTCAGACTTCGAGCACTTGATGCGGGCTTAGGATGGACAAGCCCCCATCAAGTAGTCGGAGTCAAGATGAAGGTTTTGCTGATCGACGATCACCCGTTGATCCTGTCAGCGCTCAAGAGCACGATCCTCGGATTGGGCGGCAGCGTGACCGTCGTCGACGTCAGCGACGCACGATCGGCCCGCGCCATCTTGCAAGACGACAGCGATTTCGACCTGGTCCTGCTCGACTTGCGGCTGGCCGATGCCGATGGGTTCGATGTGCTGTCCGAGTTCCGGGTGGCCTACCCGGCGCTGCCGGTCGTGGTGGTGTCGGCCAGCGACCGCAGCAGCGACGTCATACGCGCCATCGACCTTGGCGCCATGGGGTTCGTGCCCAAGCGCTCGTCCAACGACACCCTCTTCGAGGCGCTGCGCATGGTGATGTCCGGTGGCATTTACGTGCCGCCGATGCGCCTGTGCGATGACCTCACGGGTTCTGACCTCCTTGTCGACACGGCCCACGGTGCGTTGCGCACAGGGGCTGGCGGTGTCGATGCCCACTCGGTGCGTGATTCCGTGGACTCGCTGGGCCTCACGCCACGGCAGTCCCAGGTGCTCAATTTGCTGCTGCAGGGCAAGCCCAACAAGCTGATCGCGCGCGACCTAGAGCTGTCGGTCGAAACCGTGAAGGACCACGTCGCGGCCGTGCTGCGTTCGCTCAACGTCAGTTCGCGCACCCAGGCGGTGCTGGCCATCGGCGAAATGATGCGCTCGAGCGGCGGCCCGACCGGGCGGAGAAAGACCGATC
>CAIVGK010000129.1 GCA_903905475.1 uncultured Burkholderiales bacterium
GAGTTGACGTCCACCGACACCAGCGCTTCGGTGTGGTCGATCACGATCGCGCCGCCCGAAGGCAGGTTGACGGTGCGCGAGAACGCCGTTTCGATCTGGTGCTCGATCTGGAAGCGGCTGAACAGCGGCGCGTCATCGCGGTAGCGCTTGACCTTCGGTGCCATCTCCGGCATCACGTGGGCCATGAACTGCTGGGCCTGCTCGTAGATGTCGTCGGTGTCGATGAGGATTTCGCCCACATCGGAGGTGAAGTAGTCGCGGATCGCGCGGATCACCAGCGACGATTCCTGATAGATCAGGAACGCGCCCTTGCCCGCCTTGGAAGCGCCGTCGATGGCGTCCCACAGCTTGAGCATGTAGTTCAAGTCCCACTGCAGTTCGGGCGCGGTGCGGCCGATGCCGGCGGTGCGTGCGATCAGGCTCATGCCCTTGGGATATTCGAGCTGGTCGAGGTTTTCCTTGAGCTCTTCGCGGTCCTCGCCCTCGACACGCCGGCTGACGCCGCCGCCGCGCGGGTTGTTGGGCATCAGCACCAGGTAGCGCCCTGCCAGGCTGACCATGGTGGTCAGGGCAGCGCCCTTGTTTCCGCGCTCTTCCTTGTCGACTTGCACCAGCAGCGCGTCGCCTTCGCGGATCGCGTCCTGGATGCGCGCGGTGCGCACGTCGACGCCTTCGCGGAAGTAGTTGCGCGAGATTTCCTTGAACGGCAAGAAGCCGTGGCGGTCCTCGCCGTAGTCGACAAAGCAGGCTTCGAGCGACGGCTCGACGCGGGTGACGACGGCCTTGTAGATGTTGCCCTTGCGCTGTTCGCGCCCTTCGATCTCAGTCTCGAAGTCGAGCAGTTTTTGGCCATCGACGATGGCCAGGCGACGCTCTTCGGGCTGCGTCGCATTGATCAGCATGCGTTTCATGTGTACTCCTGTACCGCGGCCAGCTGGCCAGCGGATCCGTCAACATGCCGACACCGATCACCGGTGTCAGCTCATCGATGCACGAGAAGTGCCGGTGGAGCCCAAAAGGAATCGCCCTGGACTGCACCGGCCCGACCGTGAGGGTCGGCGGCGCAGCGTTGGCGCTTGCGTGGTCGTGGTGGCGGCGGAGCCGAAGGCCATGGCGCAAGCCCGCGTGCCGCGAGGGCGCGAAGGCAGGCGTGGCCGGGCGAGCGTCTACGGACCACACCCCGGTCGTTCGGCTGGGCCGACGGCCGACGGTCGCGCAAGGCACCGTGGTGGTCTGACTCAGATGGAGCGAGGGGGGTGTGGAAGACGACATCCGCGTGATCACTGGACGCGGGCAACAGCTGAGGCACAGACGACCGTCAAGCGGGCCTGCTGCACCGGTCTGTCACCGGAAAACCTTGGTTGAATCCGAAGTGGAACTTCGGGGGCTCGATGGACGATTTCTCTGCCGCCATCAACCGTGGGCTGCCAGGACTCTTGGGGTCGGGGCCCGCCACACGCTGAGAGCGTTGCATCACCTTGGGGCCGAAACTTGCGCTGCGGCCATCACGTCTTGCTGCAAGTGCGCGAGTAAACTCAAGTAAATCAAACACTTACAGCGCAAACGTGGTGCAACCGATTATAGGGGCCAAAAGGCCTCGGACGACCACGACAGCCAGCCCGCCCGCCGCAAAAACCGCGCCTCCTGCCGTGGTCCGGCTGCTTGTCGATGAGGGCTCCGAAGGCCAGCGGCTCGACAACTTCCTGATCCGGCTGCTCAAGGGCGTGCCCAAGACGCACGTCTATCGGGTGATCCGCTCCGGCGAGGTGCGCGTCAACAAGGGCCGAGCCTCGGCCGACACCCGGCTCGCACTCGGCGACGAGGTGCGCGTGCCACCCGTGCGCACCGCGCCGAGCGCGGCCGAGCGCGGTGACGCCCCGGCGCCGGCACGCGAGTTCCCGGTGCTGTTCGAAGACGATCACCTGATCGCCATCGACAAGCCCGCCGGCGTGGCGGTGCATGGCGGCAGCGGCGTGAGCTTCGGGGTGATCGAGCAGTTGCGCCAGGCGCGGCCCCAGGCGAAGTTCCTCGAGCTCGTCCACCGACTCGACAAGGAAACCTCGGGGCTGCTGCTGATTGCCAAGAAGCGCTCGGCGCTGCTCGCGATGCAGGACCAGTTTCGCCAGCACACCGGGCAAAAGACCATCGCCAAGACCTACAGCGCGCTGGTGCTGGGTCGCTGGCCGGCGTCGAAGAAGGTCATCGACGTGGCGCTGCACAAGTATTTGTCGGCTGACGGCGAGCGCCGCGTGCGCGCGGTGGATGCCGACGACGCCGATGGACGGCGCTCGATCACGCTGGTCAGGGTGCTGAAGTCGTTCGCCGACCACAGCTTGCTCGATGTCACCATCAAGACCGGGCGCACCCACCAGATCCGCGTGCACCTGCTGCACGAGGGCCATGCGATCGCCGGCGACGACAAGTACGGCGACTTTCCCGCCAACCGGGCACTGGCCCGCGGCGAGGCGGTGCCGGGAGTGCGTTTCGACCGCATGTTTCTGCACGCGCGGCGATTGCAGTTCCAGCACCCCGCGAGCGGTGAGGTCATCGAATTGCTCGCGCCGCTGCCGCCAGAATGTCTGGCTTTGCTGCATCAGTTGAATCAGCAAACCCCCACCGAGCCCGAGGCCACGCCGCCATGACCCGACCCTCCCAATTCGACCTGATCGTCTTTGACTGGGATGGCACGCTGTTCGATTCGACCGCGTTGATCGCGCGCTGCATCCAGGAGGCGTGTGCCGATCTGGACCAGACCGTGCCCAGCTTGCGCGACGCCAGCTACGTGATCGGCATGGGCCTGGCCGAAGCGCTGCAGCACGCCGCACCGGCGTTGCCTGCCCACCGGTACCCTGAATTGAGCGACCGCTACCGCCATCACTACCTGGCGCGCCACGGCGAGCTCACGCTGTTCGACGGCGCCTTGCCGATGCTCACCGCGCTCAAGGCCCGCGGCCACCGGCTCGGCGTGGCCACCGGCAAGTCGCGCCGCGGCCTCGACGAGGTGCTGCGCAGCGTGCAACTGCGCGGCATGTTCGACGCCACCCGCACCGCCGACGAAACCCGCTCCAAGCCGCATCCGCAAATGCTCGAAGAGCTGATGGAGCTGCTCGACGTGGCCCCCGAGCGCACCTTGATGGTCGGCGACACCACGCACGACTTGCAGCTCGCGCTGAACGCCGGAGCGTCCCGCGTGGGCGTGAGCTACGGCGCGCACGAACATGCGACGTTTGCCGAATTCAGCCCGCTCTTCGTGGCGCACTCGGTGTCCGAACTCCACGCCTGGCTGGCCGAGCATGGCTGAATCCGCCGCCGCCCCCGTGCGCCTGTGCGCGTCCGATGAACTCGTCGAACGCGGCGACGCGGTGGTGTTCGACGTGATCCAGTGGCGCGACAAGACCACCGCCTTCGCGATGCGCTTCGAGGGCCAGGTGGTCGCCTACCTGAACCGCTGCGTGCACGTGCCCACCGAGATGGACTGGCAAGAAGGCAAGTTCCTGGACGCCGACCGCGAGTTCATCCTGTGCTCGATCCACGGCGCCAGCTACAACCCGCTCGACGGCCGCTGCGTGGGCGGGCCGTGCGGGCGCGGCCGGCTCACCGCGCTGCGCGTCGAGGAGCGTGATCAGCAGGTGTATTGGTATCCTTCCCTCGACACCCAACCCGCCCCCGTGACCTGAGCGTTGCGCGGCCCTCGCGCCGACGAAAGCCATTGATGAGCCCCGAAAACGATCAGTCAGCACGCACCCCCACCGAGCGGGGCGGCTGGGACCGAGCCGCTGAAGAATTTGCACGCGTTTACGCCGAGGATCGCCGCAGCGAGCGCCGTTGGCGCATGGTGTCGCGCGCGCTGTGGTTGTCGGTGCTGATCGCCGTGGCCTGGACGGCGTATGGCGATCAGTTTCACGCCGCACCGCCGAGCAGTCCGCACACCGCGCTCATCGAGGTGCGCGGCGAGATCGCCTCCGACACCGAAGCCAGTGCCGAGAACTTGCTGCCCGCGCTCAAGGACGCCTTCGAGGACGAGGGCGCGCAAGCCGTGGTGCTGCGCATCAATTCGCCCGGCGGCAGCCCGGTGCAAGCCGGCATCGTCCACGACGAGATCAAGCGCCTGAAGACGTTGCACCGCAAGAAGGTCTACGCCGTGGTCGAAGAGGTGTGCGCCTCGGGCGCGTACTACATCGCCGCTGCGGCCGACGAGATCTACACCGACAAGGCCAGCGTGGTCGGCTCGATCGGCGTGCTGATGGACGGCTTCGGCTTCACCGGTGCGATGGACAAGCTCGGCATCGAGCGCCGGCTGTTGACCGCCGGCAGCAACAAGGGCATCGGCGATCCGTTCACGCCGCTCGGCGAGCCGCAGCGCGCCTACCTGCAGGCCACGCTCGACCAGATCCACCAGCAGTTCATCGCGGTGGTCAAGGAAGGCCGCGGTGAGCGCCTGAAGGAAACCCCAGACACCTTCACCGGCTTGTTCTGGAACGGCGAGGAAGCCATCAAGCTGGGCCTGGCCGATCACCTGGGCAGCCTCGACTACGTGGCACGCGAGGTGGTCCACGCCGAAGACATCATCGACTACACGCCCAAGGAAAACATC
>CAIVGK010000130.1 GCA_903905475.1 uncultured Burkholderiales bacterium
AGGTTGGATATATCAAACTGCATTAACTTCCTGAATTGTTCTTGGCGCGTATGATCATCATCAGGAAAGTACGGAAAACCCGCAACGCGGTAATGATTGAAAACGCGCTCGACGTAGTCGTTCATTTCACTTGGAGTAAAGTGCCTCCATTCATTCTTGTTGATGAACAAGTCACTCATGGCGGTTGCTCAGCTTGGCGGCCAGCTCGTCGCGCTGCTCGTCGGTCATGGCCTTGATGCCGCCGGTGCTGTATGACGAGATCATCGCCTTGACTGCGGGGCTACCAACCTCTGCGGCCGTGGACACGCACAGCGCCTGCAGGTCCTCGACACTCACGTGCTCGGGTTCTTTTTTCTTGCGTGACTTGGGTGGTGCGACGGGTTTGGGTTCTTCTTCTGTTTCAACGATTGGTGGCTCGTCAATTACTACCACCGCGTTAACAATCGTGGATATTGCGGTCTGTAAGTCAAATACCTTGCGGCGTAGTTCCTCAATCGTCTGGGCTTGGATATTGATCGTAAACATTTGTGTTTCTCCGTGTTAGTGAATTTAAATAGTATCACGAATTTTAACTGTGTTAATATTTTTGCTCTTTCGGAGGTTTGTATGTTCAAGTTCAGTAAGTTCTATGCCTCGCTGACTGCGCAGCAAAAGCGTGATCTTGCGCTTGGCGTGCACAGTAGCATGAGTTACCTAGGGATGATCGCGCACGGGAAGCGCAAGCCGTCGGAGCGCTTCGCAGCAGCGCTGAGTCTGGCCGCCGGTAAGAAATTTAATTATAAGGTTTGATATGACTGACACGATAACGTTGCTTAGAACGATGAACGGTCGAAGGATGACCAAGCTATGGAAGCAGGACGGCACAGTCGACGGCTACGAGGATGCCAAGCACTTTAAGATGCGCCGCGAGCAGGTTGCAAATTTAGACGAGCTCGGCGCGTTGTTAAAACGCATCGAGAGTAAGCCCGACGTGTGCATGATCAGGGGCAGCTACGTGGGTGACGAGTTGGCCGAGCCCTCAGAGTACCCGGGCTACGTGCGTCGTGCTCTGGTTAACTTCGCCGACCAGCCGCTGCACGCGGTCATGTTTGACGTGGATAACTTCGAGCACGACGGGGCACCTGAGGAGGCGATCGACGCGTGGATCGAGGCCACCCTGCCGGCCTTCGCTGGTGTGCGCTACTGGTGGCAGCTCTCGTCGTCTGCAGGCCGCACGCCCGGCGTACTCAAGGCGCACGTCTGGTTCTGGCTCACCGAGCCGCTTACGAGCGCCCAGTTGCGCGCGTGGGGCTTGGGCATCGATGGTCTCGATCACTCGGTCTTTAACCCCGTGCAGGCGCACTACACGGCAGCGCCCGTGTTTGAGGCCGGCGTGGTCGACCCCGTCGAGGCTCGCTCGGGTATGTCGTCGGGTTGGTTCGACGAGGTCACGATCGACGTGTCAGGCGTCGCGGTGCCCGAGTACGAGGGGTCATCCTACGCCATGAGCGACCCTCGCGAGAAGCCCGGCATGGTGGGCGCGTTCTGTCGGGCGTTCAGCATCGAGGAGGTGATCGTGCGCTGGCTATCGGATAAGTTCCGCTTCCAGATGGATGACAACGAGCGCCGGCTCACCTACAAGGCCGGTGGTGGCTCAGTGGGCGGGGCGTTTATCAGCGACGACCGCATGCACGTCGTCAACAAGCACGCCAGCGACCCGTGTCTGGGGCGCGCGGTCAACGTCTTCGATCTGGTGCGCGTGCACAAGTTCGGGCACTTGGACGAGGGCGCCGACCCGCTCGATCTGGTGCAGATCCAGTCGCACCCCTCGCAGTTGGCCATGGTTAAGATGTGCGAGGGCTTGCCAGAAATCGCCGCGGAAAAGACCGCGGCCGTCGCGTCGTGGTCGGAGCGCATCGCGGCGGCCGAGTTAACAGATTTGGAGGCGCTCACGGCAGAGATCGGTTTGGACGTGGGTCAGGTTGAGCAGGCGGCACTCGTGCAGGCGCTCAGGCGCCGCTTTGTTGAGCTGGGGGCTAACATGCCCGTGGCCAACATCCGGCGCATGATGCGCCCACGGCGCGCGCAGGTGGCGCTGCCTGACATGAACGCGGAGGGCGCGCCCCAGCAGACGATCGAGAACGTGGCCGCGGTCTGCCAGAACGCAGGCATCGTCGTGCGCTACAACTGCATCAATAAGCGCGACGAGATCATGGTGCCCGGCGCGGGCTGGACGATGGACAACGCCGCCGAGGCCTCGCTCACGGTGATCCGGTCGATGTGC
>CAIVGK010000131.1 GCA_903905475.1 uncultured Burkholderiales bacterium
GCGCCGGGCTCGGCCTCGGCGAAAGGCCGCGTCTTGGCGTCGGCATCGACCGGCGTGTGGTCGCTCACCAACGCATCGATGGTGCCGTCGGACAGTCCGGCACGCAGCGCGTCGCGGTCGCGCACCTGGCGCAGCGGCGGTGTGAGCCGCATCGCGGCGTTGAAGTAGCCGATGTCGATGTCGGTCAGGTGCAGGTGATTGATGCTGATGTCGCAGGTGATCGGCAGCCCCTCGGCCTTGGCGCGCCGAACCAGTTCGACACCCGCCGCGCTGCTGAGCCGGCAGATGTGCACCCGCGCGCCGGTGTCGCGCACCAGCTCGAACAAGGTGCTGAGCGCCACGGTCTCGGCAATCACCGGCACACCGCTCAGGCCCATGCGCGTGGCCAGCGCCCCCTTGGCGGCCACGCCACCACCCAGGTAGCCGTCCTGGGCGCGCAGCCAGGTCGTGTAGCCGAAGGTCGATGCGTATTGCAGCGCGCGGTGCAGCACCAGCGTGTCCTTCAAGGCCACCTCGGCATGCGAGAACCCGACGCAGCCTGCCTCGGTGAGCTCGGCCATCTCGGTCAGCACCTCGCCTGCCAGCCCGCGCGTGAGTGCCCCCAGCGGATACAGGTGCGAGTGGTTCAGGTTGCGCGCGCGGAACTTGAGCATTTCGACCAGCCCCGGCTCGTCGAGCGGCGGATCGGTGTCGGGCAGACACACCAGGCTGGTCACGCCGCCAGCCACCGCCGCGGCCATTTCGGACTCGAGCATGCCTTCGTGTTCGTGGCCGGGCTCGCGCAGACGCACGGCCAGGTCGACCAGCCCGGGCGCCACGACCAGCCCGCGGGCGTCGATCGTGCGGGCGGGGTTGAATTCGGGGTTGACCCGACCGATCGTGACGATGCGTCCGGCGGCAATCGCCACATCGGCGAGTTCGTCACGGCCCGATGCCGGATCGACCACGCGGCCGTTTTGAATGAGGATTTTCATGTGTCGTTGGGCTGCGCTGTCAGGCCGAGTTGCCGGCGATCATGGACATCACCGCCATGCGCACCGCGATGCCGAAGGTCACCTGCGGGAGGATGACGCTTTGTGCGCCGTCGGCCACGCTCGAGTCGATCTCGACGCCGCGGTTGATCGGCCCGGGGTGCATGACGATCGCATCCGGCTTGGCCAGCGCCAGCTTTTCTTGCGTCAGCCCGTAGTTCTTGAAAAACTCGCCGGCGCTGGGCAGCATCGCGCCGCTCATGCGTTCGTTTTGCAACCGCAGCATGATGATCACGTCGGCGCCGCGGATGCCTTCGGTCATGTCGTGACACACGCGCACACCCATCTCGCGCAGATCGCCGGGCACCAGGGTTTTCGGGCCGACCGCGCGCACCTCGGGCACGCCCAGCGTGGTCAGCGCGTGGATGTCGGAGCGCGCCACGCGTGAGTGCACGATGTCGCCGACGATCGCCACCGTGAGGTTGGTGAAGTCCTTTTTGTAGTGGCGGATCGTGTACATGTCGAGCAGCCCCTGCGTGGGGTGCGCATGGCGGCCGTCGCCGGCGTTCACCACATGGACGTGCGGCGCGCAGTGCTGCGCGATCAGGTACGGTGCGCCGCTTTCGCTGTGCCGCACCACGAACATGTCGGCGTGCATCGCGCTCAGGTTGGCGATGGTGTCGAGCAGGCTCTCGCCCTTGGCCGCACTCGAGCGTGCGATGTCGAGGTTGATCACATCGGCGCTGAGCCGCTTGGCCGCGATCTCGAAGGTGGTGCGCGTGCGCGTGCTGTTTTCGAAGAACAGGTTGAACACGCTCTTGCCGCGCAGCAACGGCACTTTCTTGACCTCGCGGTCGTTGACGCTCAGGAAGGTGCCTGCGGTGTCGAGGATCTGATGGATCAACGCGCGCGGCAGCCCTTCAATCGACAGCAGGTGGATCAGCTCACCGTGCTTGTTGAGCTGCGGGTTGTGGCGATAGTTCAAGCAGCGCACTCCTGGATGTCGAAACTGAACCGGCCGACGTCATCGCGCGCCAGCGACAGCTTCTGGTGCGCCGGCAAGGTGATGCGGGCGGCTGAATAGGCGGGGTGGATCGGCAGCTCGCGCCCGCCGCGATCGACCAGCACCGCCAGCGTCACGCTGGCCGGCCGGCCGAAATCAAACAATTCGTTGATCACCGCGCGGGTGGTGCGGCCGGTGAACAGCACGTCGTCGATGAGCAGGACGTGGCGGCCTTCGATCTCGAACGGCAGCCGGGTGTGATCGGCACCGGCCGTCAGACCACGCGAGCCGAAGTCGTCGCGGTGCAGCGCACTCGAGATCACACCGTGCTCGCCTTCCAGCGGCAGTTCACGCTGCAGCCGCTCTGCCAGCCAGGCACCGCCCGACCAGATGCCCACCAGCACCGTGTTGGGTCGCAGCAGAGCGCGCACGTGGACCAGCAGGTCTTCGAACAGGGCTTCGGCGTCAAGTTGCAGTGCGCTCATGGGACCAAGCTTCGCAAATGTTGTTCCAGGATCAAGGCGGCCGAAGCCGCGTCCAAATCACTCGCGCCCAGACTGTGCGCCTCGGTGGTGGTGTATCGCTCGTCGACCTCATGCACCTCGAGCCGATGCCGGGCGCGCAACTGGCGCGCAAAGCGCCGGGCGAGCGCGGTGTTCTCGTGCGCGGCGCCGTCGGGATGGAAGGGCACGCCCACCACCAGCGCGTCGGGTTGCCACTCGTCGACCAGGCGGGCGATCGCGGTGAAGCGGGCGTCGCCGGTGCTGGCGATGGTGCGCAGCGGCTGCGACGTTCCCGTCACCGTGTTGCCACTGGCCACGCCGACTCGCTTGGTGCCGAAGTCGAAGGCCAGAAAGGTTTGATCGCGCAGCCTCGGCCGACCGGCCGGCGCGCTGGCGGGTTGCAGGCCGAGCTCAGGCATGTCCGGTGTCAGAACTGAGCATGGCCGGGTCGATGCCCAGCAGGGAGAGCGCCTTGCCGTAGCGCTGCTCGATCGGCGTGCTGAAGATGATCTCGGGCTGCGCGTCGACGTTGATCCAGCTGTTGCGGCTCATTTCGTCTTCGAGCTGGCCGGCCGCCCAGCCGCTGTAGCCCAGGCTCACAAAAACCCGCGTGGGGCCGGTGCCACTGGAGAGCGCTTCGAGCACGTCCTTGCTGGTGGTCATCTCCAGGCCACCACCGCGAATCTTCAGCGACGAGGTGAAGCCGGGGCCATCCGACAAGGACTGTTCGTGCAGCACGAAGCCGCGCTCGGTTTGCACCGGACCGCCGAAAAACACCGGGGCCTCCGCCAGATCGGCACGCTCGAGCGGCAATTCGACCTTCTCGAACAGGCTTTTCAGCGTGATGTCGATGGGCTTGTTGATGACCAGACCCAGCGCACCTTTTTCAGTGTGCTCGCACAGGTAGATCACCGTGCCGGCGAACATGTCGCCCACCATGCCCGGCATGGCGATCAAAAACTGGTTGGTGAAATTGACGCCTTGGGCATTCATGCGGCCTGATTTTATTCCTGCGGCACACTTGCCCCGATGCTTGCCTCAATCGACAGCGCACTGGTCTGGTTTCGCCGCGAACTGCGTGCTGACGATCACGCGGCGCTGCACCATGCGCTCAGGTCGGCTCGGCGTGTGTGGTGCGTGTTCGTGCTCGACCGCGAGATCCTCGATGCGCTGCCGCGCGCGGACCGCCGCGTCGAGTTCATCGTTGCCGGGCTGGCTGATCTGCACGCCAAGCTGGCGGCACTCGGATCGGCCCATGGGGTTTCGGGCGCAGGGTTGATCGTGCGGCACGGCTGGGCGCGCGATGAGATCCCGGCACTCGCGCAGGCGCTGCGCGTGCAGGCCGTCTACGCCAACCACGATGACGAGCCCGCCGCACTCGCGCGCGACGCCCGGGTGCGCGGCCAGCTCGCCCATCTGGGCATTGCGCTGCACACCAGCAAGGACCACGTGGTGTTCGAGCGTTCGGAGGTGCTCACCGCCTCGGGCACGCCTTACGGCGTGTTCACGCCCTACAAGAACGCCTGGCTCAAGCGGCTGTCGGCCGAACACCTGGCCGCCTGGCCCATCGACGACCACGCGGCCCACCTCGCGCCCATTGGCAAAGACTGGGCCGGCACCCCGCCCGCGCTGGCCGACATCGGCTTCGAGGCGACCAACCTGTCGGCGCTGAAGATCGGTCACGGTGCAAGCGGCGCGCGCACCGTGTTCGACGATTTCCTCACCCGCATCGACGACTACGAGGACACGCGCAACTTCCCCGCCGTCAAGGGCCCGAGCTACCTGTCGGTGCACCTGCGCTTTGGCACCGTGTCAATCCGCCGGCTGGCGCGCGAGGCCTGGCAGCGCAGCGAAGCCGGCTCGCGCGGCGCCGAGGTCTGGCTGTCGGAGCTGATCTGGCGCGACTTCTATCACCAGGTGCTGCACCACCACCCGCACGTGGTGACGGGTTCGTTCAAGCCGGCCTACGACCGCATCGCCTGGGAACACGGCAAGGCGGCCGAAGCGCTGTTCGCCGCCTGGTGCGAGGGACGCACCGGTTACCCGCTGGTCGATGCAGCGATGGCGCAGATCAACCAGACCGGCTACATGCACAACCGGCTGCGCATGGTGGTGGCGAGCTTCCTGGTGAAGGACCTGGGCATCGACTGGCGCTGGGGCGAGCGCTACTTTGCCGAGAAGCTCAACGATTTCGACCTCGCGGCCAACAACGGTGGCTGGCAGTGGGCGAGCTCCAGCGGTTGCGATGCGCAGCCCTACTTCCGCATCTTCAACCCGACCAGCCAGAGCGAAAAGTTCGACCCGACGGGCCGCTTCATCCGCCGTTACCTGCCGCAACTCGCCGCGCTGCCCGACGAGGCGCTGCACGCGCCATGGGCCGCCCGACCGGTGGATCTGGCGGCCGCCGGGCTGGTGCTCGGGCGCGACTACCCGACACCCATCGTGCAGCATGCCCAGGCACGCGAGCGAACGCTCGAGCGCTACGCCGTGGTCAAGGCCGCCGGTTGAGTCTCAGTGGCCGTGCGCTTCGATCAGGTGCCCGGTGCACTGCGAGATCAGCGCGAGCAGATCTTCTTCCGAGTAGGGCTTGCCCAGGTAGTGATTGACACCGAGCTGCGCTGCGTGCTCGCGGTGCTTCTGGGCGATGCGTGAGGTGATCATGATCACCGGCAGGTCGTGCAGGAGCGGATCCGCCCGCAGGTTGCGCACCAGATCGAAGCCGTCCATGCGCGGCATCTCGATGTCGCTGAGCACGATGGCGGGCTTTTCCTGCGCCAAGCGCTCCATCGCATCGAGGCCGTCCTTGGCCAGCGTCACGCGGTACCCCTTGCGCAACAGCATGCGTTCGGTGACGCGGCGCACGGTGAGCGAGTCATCCACCACCAGCACCAGCGGTGCCAGCGGTGGCTCGATGACGGCAGCCTGCGACGCGCCATCGGCACTGGCGGCCTGCGTCGCACTGCGAGCGGCCGCGCCATACAGCGCGGCCAGCGCCACCGGGTTGTAGATCAACGCCACGTCTCCCGCCGCCAGCAAGGTCATGCCGGCCAATCCCGGCATGCGAGACAGCTGCGGGCCGAGGTTCTTGACGACCACTTCCTGGTTGCCAAGGACGTCGTCCACATGCACCGCCATGCGCTGCGAGGCGCTGCGCACGATCAGCACCTGGCTGGCGCGGGTGGCCACTTCGGTGCTGCAGGCACTGGTCTGCAGCAAGGCGCCCAGCCGGAAAAAGGGCAGATCCTCGCTGTCGAGACTGAAACGGCCGCTGCGCGCGGCCACGGCCACCTCGGCCGCGGGCACCCGGCGAACCGTGTCAACCAGGGTCGATGGCACGCCGACCTTGAGCTCGCCGCAGCGCACCATCACCACCTGGGTGACGGCCGTGGTCAGCGGCAGCGACAGCTTGAACTCGGTGCCCCGCCCGGCGCTCGTGGCGGTCTCGATGCGCCCCCCGATGGCATCCACCTCGGAGCGCACCACGTCCAGCCCGACGCCTCGCCCGGCCAATTCGGTCACCTTGTCGGCGGTGGAAAAGCCGGGGCGGAAGATCAGGTTGGCGAGTTCGCCGTCGCTGGGTGCGTGGCCTGCGGCGATCAGCCCACCGGCCCGAGCCTTCTCGCGGATGCGGCTCAGATCCAGACCGCGGCCGTCATCGCGCACCTCGACGTTGACTTCATTGCCCGACTGGCTCACGGCGATGACCACCGAGCCGGTGGCGTCCTTGCCGGCGGCCACGCGCAGCGCTGGCGATTCGATGCCATGCGTCACGCTGTTGCGCAACAGGTGCTCGAAAGCGCCCGTCATGCGGTCGAGCACGCCGCGGTCGATCTCGATCGAGCCGCCTTCGATGTCCAGGCGGACCTGCTTGCCCGTTTCCTTGGCGGCCTGACGCACCACGCGGCGCAGCCGCTCAGACAGGCCCTCGAACTCGACCATGCGCGTGCGCAGCAAGTCGTCTTGCAGTTCGCGGGTGAGCCGGCCCTGCGCAGCCAGCTCGTCCTCGGTGCTTTGCAGTGACTTCTGCAAGGTGCGCTGAACGGTGGCCACGTCGTTGACCGACTCGGCCATCATGCGGGTGAGCTCCTGCAGCCGCGTGTAGCGGTCGAATTCCAGCGGATCGAATTCCTCCGATGCCGACTTGGCCGCTTCCATGCGCGAACTGATCTGGGTCTCGGCCTGCATCTCGATGTCGTGCAGCTGGCCACGCAGGCGCTCGAGGTTCTCGCTCAGATCGGCGAGCGAATCCTTCATGTGGCCGACGTCAGACGCGATGCGCGAGCGGGTGATGCTGACTTCGCCGGCCTGATTGACCAGCCGGTCGAGCAGCGGTGCACGCACCCGCACCGCCGAGGTCGACGCGGCGTGCGCCGCCACGGCCGGCACCTCGTCAGGCGCTGCGGTGGCGTGGAATAGCGACCAGTCGATGTCGTCATCCGCCAGCGCCGGTTCGGCGGTCGCCTCGGCCACCCCGTGTGCGGCTGCGCTCGGTTGCCGGGCGGCGGGAGCGGCGATCGGCTCGGGCTCGGCGACGTCGAGCTGAGTGGCAGCAGCCTCGGCAGCCACTGTGTGGCGCAGCGCCTCGAAGACCTGCTGCAAGGTGTCGCAGCGCGCGAGCAGGGGCTCGATGTCGCGGCTCGAAACCGGCGTCTCGACCAGCACCGACGTCAGGCTCTCGATGCGGCTTTCCAGTCGGTGCAGCATCTCCCCCAGGCGCATGGCGCCAGCCAGCCGCGCTGCGCCCTTGAGGGTGTGCAGATCGCGCATGGCGCCTGCTCCATGCTGCGCATCGTCGGGGCTGCGCGACCAGTCCTGCAGCCGGTTGGCCAGCTTGCCGAACAACTCCTCGGCCTCTTCCTCGAAGATCGGGAACAGTTCAGGCTGCAGCGCATCGACGGCATCGATGTCGTCTTCGGCCTCGGCCACCGGTGCCGTCTCGACCACGGGCTCGACGGTCGGTTCGCTGTCGGAGGCTTCCTCGGCGGCCGGCACCTCGAGCTCGTCTGGGGCGAGGTCCAGAGGCACGGCGCCGGAGTCCATGAACGTGCTGGCGTCGAGTTCGGCCACCACGGATTCCAGCCGCTGCGCCGACGTCAGCTCGTGCTCGGACAACCGCTCCAGCAGTTCGCCAGACGGACTCTTGAGGAAACCGGCGGCAAACTGGTGCAGCAGGCTGCGGATCTCGTCGGCGGCATCGCCAAACAGCGCCGCTTCATGCGGCGTGCCAGCGCCCACCGCGCAACTGCGATCCAACGCGTGTTCGAGCGTGCGCGCCAGCTGCGACAGTTCGGCAAAGCCCACCGTGGCCGAGCTGCCGGCCAGCGAGTGCGCCAGCGCCACGGCGGTCTCGCCCACCGGCCGCTCCAGATCGTGCGCCCATTCGGCGAGCTCGGTGCCGAGCTGCCGCGACCACTCGTCGGCTTCGTTGAGGTAGATGTTGAACAAGGCGATGTGGATGCGCAGCGGGCCGATCAGCCTGAACTCCTCGTCGCTCGGCGACATCGGCAGTGCGCCCGCCGCTTCGTCGGCGGGCTGCGCCGGCTCGACCCCAGCCGGCGCCGCGAGCGCTGGGGTGGCGCCTGTCGCGCTCATGCCCAGGTCCAGATCCAGCTCGAGGTCGCTCAGGTCCACATCAGGTGTGGCGGCGGGCTCTGGCAGCGAGGCATGGCGGGCGGTCTCATCAGCGAAAGACATCGGCCGCGTGGCCTCGATGCCGAGCGGCCCGAACATCGAGCCGAAATCGGCCAAGTCCAGATCGATGGACGCAGTTTGCGCATCGGCGGCAGCGGCGCTTTCCTGGGCCTCGTCGGCAGACACCGACAAGTCGAGATCAAATGCCGGTTCGAACTCTGGCGGTTCGGCCGCGCTCGGCGTGGGCTGGGCGGCCGCCACCGCCGCTGGGGCGTGCAACAGCCGCGCTGCCTCACGGATGCGCTCGGCGCTGTGCAAGGTGTCGCGCGACGCGGCAATGTCGTCCACCCACGAGCCCAGTTGCTCGAGTGACCAGCCGGTGAACTCGAGCAAGGGCGCATCGGCGGCTCGCTGTTCGGACAGCAGCGTGTTGAACGGCTGCTCGCAGGCCCAGGCAGCCTCGGCAAACTCGCCCAACCCCACCATGCGGGCGCTGCCCTTGAGGGTGTGAAAAGCGCGCCGCACCAGCGTGATGCGCTGCAGGTCATCGCTGGTGTGCGCCAGATCGGCACAGGCCTCGCGGGCGTTGTCCAAGACCTCGCGCGCCTCCTCGAGGAACACCTCGCGCATTTCCGGGTCGACAGCCTCGTCGACCGGCACAGGGGGCGCATCGCTCGCGGGCAACTCTGCCGAAGCCGGCACCTGCGGGCTCGGAGCGGGTTCGCCCAGGCGCACCGGGGCACGCCCGCTGCGGCCCATCACAGGCGACAACGTGCCGGCATCGGCGTCGTAGACAAACAGCGTTTTCGCCAGCGCAGGCTGCACGGCCAGCATGTCGATCAGGAAACCGAGCGCGCCCAGATTGCTGGCGAGCCGGTCGAACACGCCGGCTTGCGAGACGCGGCTGACGTCGATCTCGGTGGAGGTCAGCCCGTCGAGTTCATCGCGCATGCGCAGCAGCGCGGCGACAGCATGGTCCATGCCCAGCACCGACAGCACGCCGCGCATCGCCGCCAGCTGCTGGGGCACCGGGATCAACACCCGTGAATCGCCAGGGTTGCGGAAGAACAGATCGATCTGCCGCTCGGCTTCGGACAGTGACGCGCGCAGTTCGCGCACCACGCTGCCCATGGTCTGCCGATCGGACACGCGCCGGTACAAGTCCTCCATCCAGCCTTCGAGCGGCTGCGATGACGCGCCCTCACGCACGTCGGCCATGCGCTCGGACAGGCGCTGCGCACGCGCGCCCAGTTCGGGCTGGTCAAAGTCGCCATCTTCCAGGCAGGCCTCGACGTACAACAAGCTGGTGGCGACTTCCATCGCCAGCGCGGCTGAGGGCGGTGCGCCAGACTGTTGAGCCTGACCCGCGGCCTGGTGCAGCGCCCCGGAGAGCGCGTCGCCAAACGGGAACAGGCGCTTGAGCGATTCGCCGACCAGCGAGAACTGCTCGCCCAGGCCATGCAGGCGGTGCATTTCACCCGCGGCGACTTCCGACCACGACTCCTTCGCCGCGGCCACGCGCTTGAGCGCCTGTGCGATGAGCGCCGGATCAAAGCGACCCAGCGAGCTGGTCTGGTGGTCGGCGGCCACGTGATGCTCAAGCCCATAGGCCAGCCGCACGGCAGCCAGCCGGGGAGCCCTGCCACCCTCGCCGGGCCGATCGGCCTGAGCGCAGAAAAACAGCAGATCGCGAGCCAGCAGATCCGGCACGTCGACCCCACCGCGCTCGAAGCTGCGCAGCAACGCCAGCAACCGCGAAACCACCCGCGTGCTGAAGACGTCGGGCTTGAGCAGCCCCTGCGATTGCGCCTCGAACATCGCCGCAGCCAGCTTCCACAGCGTGGCCGCACGGGCATCGGACGCGCCGGCGCCCAGCCCGGCAAAGATGTCGATCATCTGGGTGGCGGCTGCGGCCGATGAGCGTCGCATCAGCGCCAGCATCTTGCCTTCGACGGCCGAGCGGGTGGCCGCATCGGGCACGCGCGGCTGCGCCCGGGCGTCAACCGGCAGCGCCACCCAGCGCCACTCGAAATCCCATAAATCGGCCGGATGCACCCGATCGGCCGCCGCGAGCTGCTGCACCGCCTGGTACTGCGGGAACATCGACAGCGGCGAAACCACCTTGCCAGCCAGCACGCGTTCCAGGTAGTCGAGCAACGCGAACAAGGCGCGCTCGAGCGTCTGTGCGGCCTGCGCGTCGAACAGGCGCGGCTTGCCGCCAAAGCGCTGCACGGCGGCCTCACAGGCCCTCAGCACACTGGCGCCGGCGGGCAAGCCGGTCAGCTCGAGCGCACCCACGCCATGGTGCAGGTGCTGGCGTGCGGCTTGAAGCTGCGCGGGGTCGACCAGCCCGTCATCGGGCCCGCCGCTGACCTCGAGCTCCCGGGCGTGCCGGCGCACCGCCTTGAGCGCCAGCTCAATGGACCGGCGCAACTCGTCGTGGACCCACGACAGCGCGCTCAGATCGCTCGGGCTCTCGGGCTCGGCACCACGGCCTGATGCCGATGAAGGGTTGCGCAAGCTGTCCATGCAGTGCCTTGTGGTTTTGTGCTGCCGTGCGGCGAAGCGCGATAGCGATCAGTCGATTTTGAAGCGCGCCACGGACTGCTTCAGCTCTTGCGCCGTGTGCGACAGCTCGCGCACCATCTGTGCGGTCGAACGGGTGCCCTCACCGGTCTGCTCGGTGACCGCGAAGATGTGCTGGATGTTCGTGGCCACCACGTTGGCCGATTGCGCCTCGCCCAGCGCCTGGCTGGAGATGTGCATGATCAGATCGGCCAGCTGACGCGAAACCCGGTCGATGTCGCCCAGCGCGCTGCCGGCCTTGTCGGTGAGCCGCGTGCCCTCGACCACGCCCTGCGTGGAGCGCTCCATGGCGGCCACCGCATCCTGGGTGTCGGTCTGGATCGCCTTGACGAGCGCGGCGATCTGCCGGGTGGCATCGGCCGAACGCTCGGCCAGCCGCTGCACCTCTTGCGCCACCACGGAAAAACCGCGCCCCGCCTCGCCGGCCGAAGCCGCCTGGATCGCCGCGTTGAGCGCCAGCACGTTGGTCTGCTCGGTGATGTCGGAAATCAGCTCGGTGATCTCGCCGATTTCCTGTGACGACTCGCCCAGCCGCTTGATGCGCTTGGAGGTTTCCTGGATGTGGTCGCGAATCGCGTGCATGCCGCCGATGGTGTCTTGAACCGCGAGCAGCCCGGATTCGGTGGCGCTGAGCGACTGACGCGCGACCTGCGCCGTTTGCTGCGCCTGCGCCGACACTTCGTTGATGCGCCCGGCCATCTGCAGCACCGACTCGCCGGTGTCGCGAATCTCGCGCAACTGCTCGCTCGACGCGGCCAGCAGCTCGGTCGAGGTCAGGTCCACCATCTGCGTGGTTTCGGTCACCCGGCTGACCGTGCCTTGCACCTGCGCGACCAGCGTGCGCAGCTCTTCGACGGTGTAGTTGACCGAGTCCGCGATGGCGCCGGTGATGTCTTCGGTGACGGTGGCTTGCTGCGTGAGGTCGCCTTCGGCGACGAGTTGCAGCTCGTTCATCAACCGCAGGATCGCGGCCTGGTTGGCATCGTTGATGCGTTTGGATTCGTCGCGCTGGCGCTGGGCCTCGATGCGCTGGCCGTCAAGTTCCAGGGCCCGCTGTGACTCGTCGGCGGAAATTCTCTTGCGCTGGCCGTGCACCCCGAACGCCGCGAGCAGCACCGACACCAGCAGGCCCAGGCTCGCGAGAGGCTGCGACAGCGCGATGGTGGCTGCGACGAGCAGCAACACCGCGATCGCCAGCACGCCGCACAGCCCGATGACCGTCAGCACACCCAGCCATCGCGTCGCGGGCTGTGCCCCCCGAGGCCGAGCGGAATCAGACTCGTCCATCGGACTCACCGTGGAGTCCCGCGAGCGTGAGTCGTCGAACGGCATGCGATCCGAGGGCACCGCCTCGGCAATGATGGACGGCGCGAAGTCTCGCGGTGCGCCTGAGCCGAAGCCTTCAAGCACCACGGTGCGCTCCATGTCAGTGTTCATGTTCATCTCCAGGGGCGAACGCATGACGCGCAAGACGCGGTTGAAAACTCAGCCCACGATCTTCAGGAAGGCCTCGTGCCTGACCAGGGCGGCCAGGCGGATTTCCTGCCAGACACGGCCACCGGCGTCGCGCAGGCGCTGGCCCACGAAAGACGGGGCAGCCGCATCGACATCGCTGTCCAGCGAAAAATCCGCTTCGGCCCGCAAGCCGGCCAGCCTATCGACCCGCAAGGCCGCGTTGACCTCGAAGGCGGTGCTGAAAGCCACCAGCATCGTGGGCTCACGCACGGACTCGGACGACACGAGCCCCAGGAAACGTCCCAGATCGACCACGCCGTGCAAGTGCCCGCGCAGGTTGGCCACGCCGAGGAACCAGGGCTGCGCATGCGGCATCGGCATCAGCGGCACCATCGGGAAGATCTCGCCCGCCTCGGTCAATGGAAACAGGAAGCTGTGCCCGGCGCTCTCGACCGCCAGCCATGAACGCCCTGGGGCAGCCGACTTGGCTTCCTGCAACTGATTGACCAGCCGGGTCTGCAGGTCTCGGAGAGCTTCCCTGTGGGGCATGGGGTCAGGCGGCGCGAGGCGGATGAGTGGGGGGCAAGGTCGGAGCTCGCAGCGCTCGGCGATCAGGCAAAGGCCCGGATCTTCGCCGCCAGCTCTACAGGGTTGACGGGCTTGACGATGTAGTCGCGCGCGCCCTGGCGCAAGCCCCAGACCTTGTCGGTTTCCTGATTCTTGCTGGTGCACAGGATCACCGGCACGCTCGCATAGCGCGGGTCGCGGGTGATGGTGCGCGTGAGCTGAAAGCCGTTCTGGCCGGGCATCACCACATCCATCAGGATCAGGTCGGGGATCTGCTCTTCAAGGCGGCGCAGGGCCTCTTCGCCGTTCTGAGCGGTGCGCACGCTGTAACCCTGGTTGGAAAGCAGGCCGCAGACGTAGTGCAGTTCCGTCCTCGAGTCGTCAACCAGCAAGATGTCCTTGATTGCCATGGTTCGTCCTTGCAAGAGCCGTCGTCAGGCGAGCGACTCGACCACGCGCATCAAAGCGCCTCTGCCACCACGCCGATGTACTGACGCACGGCGTCGAGCAACTGGTCCTTGGTGAAGGGTTTGGTGAGGTAATCCTGGGAGCCGACCATGCGCCCTCGCGCCTTGTCGAACAACCCGTCCTTGGACGACAGCATGATCACCGGCACGTCGGCAAAGCGCGCGTTGCGCTTGATGATCGCGCACGTCTGGTAGCCGTCGAGGCGTGGCATCAGGATGTCGCAAAAGATCAGCGAGGGTGCGTGATCGCTGACCTTGGACAGCGCATCGAACCCGTCCTCGGCGAGCACCACCTCGAAGCCGCCTTGCTTGAGAAAAATCTCGGCGCTGCGTCGGATGGTGTTGCTGTCATCGACGACCAGAACCCTGCCCTTGGGCGCTGCCGCGGAGTCTTCGTTCACTGACTTCTCCCTATCAGGACGCGAACATCGCATCCCGCCTCAGGCTTTATCGGTCAGATCTGCACCAACTCAAAGTCTTCTTTTCGGGCTCCGCATTCCGGACAGGTCCAGTTCATCGGAATGTCTTCCCAGCGGGTGCCAGGGGCGATCCCGTGCTCCGCGTCGCCGAGCGTTTCGTCGTAGATCCATCCACAGATCAGGCACATCCAGGTTCGCGCTTCAGTCACGGTGGCATTGGGGCGTCATTACAATCTGTGCAATTCTACCGACGCCCTTTCGAGCTGCTGCGAGCATGCGCGGGCGGCGGCGCTGAGCAGTCCTGTTGTTCCCTTTTTTCACCCGAGCCTTCCTCCATGACTGCACAGACCCAACCGGCTGCCGGTGTCGCTGACGCGCTGGAGGAAGCCCCCTCCCCGTCTTGCGTGATGAGCTTCAATGCCACCGACGCCACCGGTGCGGGCGGCGTGGCGGGCGACATCGCCACCATCGCCGCCATGGGCGCGCACGGTCTGCCGATCACCACCTCGATCGTGATGCGTGACACCGCCGAGGTGTTCGACTTCCATGCGCTCGAACCCGACGTGATCGCCGAGCAGGCGCGCTGCGTGCTCGAAGACATCACCATCGCCGCCTGGAAGGTCGGTTTTCTGGGGTCGGCCGAGGGCGTGGGCGCGGTCGCCGAGATCCTGTCCGACTACCCCGACGTGCCGCTGGTGGCCTACATGCCCAGCCTGTCGTGGCTCGACGAAGACCAGCAGCAGGCCTACGTCGACGCCTTTCGCGAGCTGGTGCTGCCGCAAACCGAAGTGCTGGTGGGCAACCACCAAACGCTCACCGACTTCTTGCTGCCCGACTGGGAAGCCGACCGGCCGGCCTCGCCACGCGAGATCGCCGTGGCCGCCGCCGAGCATGGTGCCAATTTCGTGCTCGTGACCGGTGTGCTGATGACCACCAGCAAGAACCCGGAGCAGTTCCTCGACAACGTGCTGGCGTCAGCACAAGGCGCCATCACCGGCGAAAAATTCGAGCGCTTCGAAGCCAGCTTCAACGGCGCGGGCGACACGCTGTCGGCCTCGCTGGCCGCCTTGCTGGCCACCGGCAGCGAATTGCAAAACGCGGTGGGCGAGTCACTCGCCTTCCTTGACCAGTCACTCGACGCGGGCTTTCGCCCCGGCATGGGCAACGTGGTCCCGGATCGGTTTTTCTGGGCTCTCGCACCCGGTGAAGAAGAAGAGAACGGCGCCGAAGGCGATGGCGCCGACACCGGCACCCCGGGCACTCGACACATCCACTAACGCGCTGGCATTCGCACCGCAGCACGCGCGCACTTCGGCCTGACATGACTTCCACCAACGCTCAGCTTTTCGAACGCGCCCAGCGGGTCATCCCCGGCGGCGTCAACTCACCCGTGCGCGCCTTCAAGGCGGTCGGCGGCACGCCACGCTTCATTTCGCGTGCGCAAGGCCCGTACATCTTCGACGCCGAAGGCACGCGCTACATCGACTACATCGGTTCGTGGGGGCCGATGATCCTCGGCCACGGCCACCCGGCCGTGCTCGAAGCGGTGCAAAAGGCAGCGCTCGACGGCTTCTCGTTCGGCGCGCCGACCGAGCGCGAGATCGAGCTGGCCGAGGAAATCCTCAAGCTCGTGCCCAGCATGGACCAGGTGCGCCTCGTCAGCTCGGGCACCGAAGCGGCGATGAGCGCGCTGCGCCTGGCGCGCGGCGCCACGGGGCGCAACAAGATCGTCAAGTTCGAGGGCTGCTATCACGGCCACGCCGACGCACTGCTGGTCAAGGCCGGCTCAGGCCTGGCCACCTTCGGCAACCCGACCAGCGCGGGCGTGCCCGAAGACGTCGTCAAGCACACCGTGGTGCTCGAATACAACCACCTCGGGCAGCTCGAGGAAGCCTTCGCGCTGCATGCGGCCGACATGGCCTGCGTGATGATCGAGCCGATCTGCGGCAACATGAATTTCGTGCGCGCCAGCGTGCC
>CAIVGK010000132.1 GCA_903905475.1 uncultured Burkholderiales bacterium
CACCGTGCCGATCGAGCGCTGCACCTCGTCGGCGCCGTAGACCGCACTGGCGCCGGCGATCAGCCTGGAGGGGTCGATCAGGTGACGCGCGCCCAGCGGGTGCACGACCAGCCGCGCGTGGGGCAGCGCGGCCATCAGCGCGCCCGAGCCGCCGGCGTGGTCGAGGTGCACGTGCGTGGGGATCACCCAGTCGACGGCATCGCGCGCCACCCCGGCCGCTGCAAGCACCGCCAGCAACCGCGGCACCGAGTGGCCGGTGCCGGTGTCGATGAAAGCCGCCCGGCCGCGCTCGACGACGAGGTAGGCCGCGTCGAAGTTGGCCCGCTGGTAGCCGGTGTCGATCGCCCACACGCCGTGCGCGAGTGGGGTTGAAAATTCAGTCGTTGATTCCATGGCGTTGCCTTTGGTCTGTGGCCCTTGACCCTCACGAGATTGTTGCGATGAACACCACCGTTTACGGCATCCCGAACTGCGACACCGTCAAGAAGGCTCGCGCCTGGCTGGCCGAGCAGGGCGTGGCTCATGTTTTCCACGATTACAAGAAGCAAGGCGTGCCGCTGGCGCAGCTCGATGGCTGGATGCAGCAGTTGGGCTGGGAGGCGCTGCTCAACCGCAAGGGCACCACCTGGCGCCAGCTGGACGCCGAGCGGCAAGCCGGCATCCACGATGCGGCCAGCGCGCGCGAGTTGATGGTCGCGCAGCCCAGCGTCATCCGCCGTCCGGTGGTCGAGCACCCGGGCGGGCTGCTGGTGGGCTTCGACGCCGCCGAATGGGGCCGCGCGCTGGCCTGAGTCAGCGTGCCAGCAACTGCCGCAGCACGAACGGCAAGATGCCGCCGTGCTGGTAGTAGTCGACCTCGATCGGCGTGTCGATGCGCAGCGTGAGCGGCACGCGCCGGCGCTCGCCGTCGGCTGAGGTGATCACCAGCGCGGCGTCTTGCTGCGGCTCGATGTGGGGCGCCAGCTCGATGTCGAACCGCTCATCGCCCCGGATGCCCAGCGTTTGCCAGCTGTCGGCGCCCTTGAACTGCAGCGGCAGCACGCCCATGCCCACCAGGTTGCTGCGGTGGATGCGCTCGAAACTGCGCGCGACCACCGCCTTGATGCCCAGCAGTGCGGTGCCCTTGGCGGCCCAGTCGCGCGACGAGCCGGTGCCGTATTCCTCGCCGGCAAAGATCACCGTGGGCGTGCCGCTGGCGAGGTAGCGCATTGCCGCGTCGTAGATGGGCAGCTTGTCGCCCGAGGGCTGCAGCAGCGTCAGTCCGCCTTCCTCGCGCGAGCCGTCGGGCCCGGGCGGGATCATCAGGTTCTTGATGCGCACATTGGCAAAGGTGCCGCGCACCATCACCTCGTGGTGGCCGCGGCGCGAGCCGTAGCTGTTGAAGTCGGCTTGCAGCACCTGGTGTTCGCCGAGCCAGGCGCCGGCGGGCGAGGCCTGCTGGATCGAGCCGGCGGGCGAGATGTGGTCGGTGGTGATCGAGTCGCCAAACAGCGCCATCGCCCGGGCGCCGTTGATGCCGGCGGCGGCCGGCGCGGGCTGCAAGGTGAAGTCGTCGAAGAAGGGCGGTCTGGCGATGTAAGTCGAGGTCGGCCAGTCGTAGACCTGTCCGGCCGAGCCCTCGATGCGGCCCCACAGCTTGCCGGGCTCGCTGGCCACCTTGTCGTAGTTGCGCTTGAAGGCGCGGCCGTTCATCGCGTACTTCATCAGCGCGTGGATCTCGTCGCTGCTCGGCCAGATGTCGCCCAGGTAGATCGGCTTGCCGTGCTTGCCCTTGGCGTGGCCGACGGGTTCGGTCATCAGGTCGACGTTGACGCTGCCCGCGATGGCGTAGGCCACCACCAGCGGCGGCGAGGCCAGGAAGTTGGCCTTGAGATTCGGGTGAATGCGCGCCTCGAAATTGCGGTTGCCCGAGAGCACCGCGGCACACACCAGATCGTTGGCAGTGATCGCTTCGTTGATCTCGGCCGTCAGGTCGCCTGCGTTGCCGATGCAGGTGGTGCAGCCGTAGCCGGCGAGGTAAAAGCCCAGCTTTTCGAGGTAGGGCAGCAGGCCGGTTTTCTCGAGGTATTCGGTGACGATGCGCGAGCCTGGCGCCAGCGAGGTCTTGATGTGCGGCTGCACGCGCAGCCCCGCCTTGACCGCCTTCTTGGCCAGCAGCCCGGCGGCCAGCAGCACGCTCGGGTTGGACGTGTTGGTGCACGAGGTGATGGCAGCAATCAGCACATCGCCATCGCGGATGGACAGGCCCGAGGCCGTCGTGACCGCAACGCCCAGTCGCTCGGCCGGCTGATTGAAGCCATTGTCGGCCGGCGGTTGGCTGAACAGCTCGGCAAACTGGCCCTTCACGCGGCCCAGTTCGATGCGGTCTTGCGGGCGCTTCGGGCCGGCCAGGCTGGGCGCCACGCTGCCCAGGTCGAGCGTGACGACACCGCTGTAGTCGATCTCGCCGCGCTGGGGCACGCCGAACAGGTGCTGCGCGCGGAAATAGGCCTCGAAGGCTTCGATCTCCTTCTTGCTGCGCCCGGTGCCGCGGAAGTACGCGATGGTCTTGTCGTCGACCGGAAAGAAGCTCATCGTCGCGCCGTACTCAGGCGCCATGTTGGCGAGGGTGGCGCGGTCGGGCAGCGCGAGGCTGGCGGTGCCTTCGCCGAAGAACTCGACGAACTTGCCGACCACCTTGGCCTGGCGCAGCCGCTCGGTGACGGTGAGCACTAGGTCGGTGGCGTTGACGCCTTCGCGCAGTCGGCCGGTCAGCTCGAAGCCGATCACATCAGGCGTCAGGAAGTACACCGGCTGGCCCAGCATGCCGGCTTCGGCCTCGATGCCACCCACGCCCCAGCCGACCACGCCGATGCCGTTGATCATGGTGGTGTGGCTGTCGGTGCCGACCAGCGTGTCGGGGTAGTACACCCGGGGCGCCCCCGAGCTGTCCTTGGGCGTCTTGTGCACGCCGCGCGCGAGGTACTCCAGGTTGACCTGGTGGACGATGCCAAAGCCCGGCGGCACCACGCCAAAGGTGTCGAACGCCTGCATGCCCCACTTCATGAACTCGTAGCGCTCGCGGTTGCGCTCGAACTCGAGCTTCATGTTCAGGTCGAGCGCCTTCTTGTTGCCGTAGTGGTCGACCATCACGCTGTGGTCGACCACCAGATCGACCGGCACCAGCGGCTCGATGCTCTTCGGGTCGCGCCCCATGGCGGCGGCCACGTTGCGCATGGCCGCCAGATCGGCGAGCAGCGGCACGCCGGTGAAGTCCTGCAGCACCACGCGGGCGACCACGAACGGAATCTCGGCGCTGCGCTCGGCGTTCGGCTGCCAGCGGGCGAGTTGCTCGACGTGCTCGGCGCTCACCTTGCGCCCGTCGCAGTGGCGCAGCACGCTTTCGAGCACGATGCGCAGCGACACGGGCAGCCGCGCCACGTTCGGGATGCTGCGCGCCAGCGCGGGCAGCGAATAGAACGCGCCTTCGGTGCCGCTGGCCGTGGTGAAGCGCTTGAGCGTCTTCGCGTACGGGTGGCTTCGCAAGGCGCTGACTTGGCGCGTGGCGGTCGTTCGGGACATGGCGGCTCCTGCGACGGTGGTGCGGATCATTGTGGGCGTCTGGCGATACGCCGCTGGTGCGATGAGTCAAGCCCTGCAATCAAGTGCGGTATGTTGCGGCCCATGGATGAGCTGACCTTCTTCTGGCACGACTACGAAACTTTCGGCGTGGTGCCCCGCCGCGACCGGCCTGCGCAGTTTGCCGGCGTGCGCACCGATGCCGATTTGAACGAGATCGACGCGCCGCTGACGCTGTATTGCCAGCCGGCCGACGACAGCCTGCCCGACCCGGAGAGCTGCCTGCTCACCGGCATCACGCCGCAGGTCTGCCTGGAACGCGGCGTACCCGAGCACGCATTCGCCGCAGCGATCGAGGCGCAGCTCGCGCGTCCCGGCACCGTGGGTGTGGGCTACAACTCGATCCGCTTCGACGACGAGGTCACGCGGCACCTGTTCTGGCGCAACCTGATCGAGCCTTATGCGCGCGAATGGCAAAACCAGTGCGGCCGCTGGGACATGATGGACGTGGTGCGCTGCTGCTATGCGCTGCGCCCGAACGGCATCAGCTGGCCGCGCCACGACGACGGCCGCCCGTCGTTCAAGCTCGAGCACCTGAGCGCGGCCAACGGGCTGGCGCACGAGGCGGCGCACGACGCGCTGTCGGATGTGCGCGCCACGCTGGCGCTGGCGCGGCTCGTGCGTCACGCGAACCCGAAGCTGTGGGACTTCTGTTTGCGTCTGCGCAAAAAGGACGAAGTCATCCGCGAGATGGCCACGGCGCAGGCCGCGGGTCGGCCTTTCTTGCACGTGTCGGGCATGTACCCGGCCGAGCGCGGCTGCCTTGCGCTGGTGTGGCCGCTGGCGCCGCACCCGACCAACAAGAACGAGGTCATCGTGTGGGACCTCGCCGAAGACCCGCGCGTGCTGCGCGACCTCGACGCCGCGACGCTGCGCCAGCGCATGTTCAGCCACGCCGATGCGCTGCCCGAAGGCGTGACGCGCTTGCCGATCAAGACCATTCACCTCAACAAGTCGCCGGTGGTCATCGGCAACCTGAAGACGCTGAGCGCCGAGATGGCCGAGCGCTGGGGCATCGACGTGGCGCAAGCGCTGGTGCATGCCGATCTGGCCGCACAGCACACCGCGCTGCTGGCCGGCTTGTGGCCCGAGGTGTTCGAGCGCCCGGCTTTGGCCACGCCCGACGTCGACGAAGACTTGTATGGCGGCTTTGTCGGCAACGAGGACCGGCGCTTGCTGCAGCGCCTGCGCGGGCTGGCTCCGGCGGCGCTCGCCGGGCAGCGTCCCGACTTTGCCGATCCGCGGCTCGGTGAGTTGCTGTTTCGCTACCGCGCACGCAACTTCCCCGACACGCTCACCGAGGACGAGCAGCAGCGCTGGCACGCGCACCGCGTGCACCGGCTGCACGAAGGGGCGGGCGGCGCGCGCACGCTGCAGGCGTTCTTCGACCGCATTGACGAGCTCGGCGAAGACGCCGACGAACGCGCACAGGACATCCTGGGCGCACTGGTCGACCACGCCACGGCGATCGCTCCGGATCTGGACTGAGGCGGGCCGCACGCCCGGATGCCCTGCAGCAGTGCATTCGGGGGTGCCGCTGCCGCTGAAATGACCGGCTGATATCTGAAATGTCTCGAGTTGGTGCCTGAGTGCGCACCAAATCGGGCTCGTTTTTTGCTTCCGAGGTGCGCGGATTTGGAACAACGGCGCACCAGACGCCGCTCACAAGCACCCTACGGAGGCATTCATGGATCAGGTCAAGCAGGGCAGCGACGCCCTCTTTTTGTTGTTGGGCGCCATCATGGTGCTGGCGATGCACGCGGGTTTCGCGTTCCTCGAACTCGGCACCGTGCGCAAGAAAAATCAGGTCAACGCGCTGGTGAAGATCCTGGTCGACTTTTCGGTCTCGACCGTCACCTATTTCTTCATCGGCTACAGCGTGGCCTACGGCGTGAGCTTTTTCACCGGTGCCGAGTCGCTGATGCAAAAGAACGGTGTCGAGCTGATGCGCTTTTTCTTTTTGCTGACCTTCGCCGCGGCCATTCCGGCCATCGTGTCGGGGGGCATCGCCGAGCGCGCGCGCTTCGGTCCGCAACTCATCGCCACCGCCGTGCTGGTGGGCGTGGCTTACCCGCTGCTCGAAGGGGTGGTGTGGGGCAACAAGTTCGGCCTCCAGGAGGCGATCACGCAGCTCACGGGCGCAGCCTTCCATGACTTTGCCGGCAGCGTGGTCGTGCATGCGTTTGGTGGCTGGGTGGGCTTGGTGGCGGTGCTGCTGCTGGGCGCGCGCAGCAACCGCTATCGCAAGGACGGCGGCATCAGTGCGCACCCGCCGTCGAACATTCCGTTCCTCGCGCTGGGCGCGTGGGTGCTGGCCGTGGGCTGGTTCGGCTTCAACGTGATGAGCGCGCAAGCGCTCGACAAGATCTCCGGGCTGGTGGCCGTCAACTCGCTGATGGCGATGGCCGGTGGCACGCTGGTGGCGGTGGTGATGGGCCGCAACGACCCGGGCTTTGTCTACAACGGCCCGCTGGCCGGGCTGGTGGCGGTGTGCGCCGGCTCCGACGTGATGCACCCGGCCGGCGCGCTGGTGGTCGGCGGCGTGGCCAGCGCGATCTTTGTGTCGATGTTCACGCTCACCCAGAACCGCTGGAAGATCGACGACGTGCTCGGCGTGTGGCCGCTGCACGGGTTGTGTGGCGCCTGGGGCGGCATCGCCTGCGGCATCTTCGGCCAGACGGCGCTGGGCGGCGTGGGCGGTGTGAGCTTCGGCGCGCAGCTCGCCGGCACGCTGCTCGGCGTGGCCTGGGCGCTGTTGTCGGGCCTGCTGGTCTACGGCGGCATCAAGTCGGTGACCTCGTTGCGCCTGTCACTCGAGGAGGAATACGAAGGCGCCGACCTGTCGATCCACCGCATCGGCTCCACGCCGGAGCGCGAGTCCAACTGGTGATGCGCCCCTCGAGGGCATGAAAAAAGCCCCGCTGCAGTGATGCAGCGGGGCTTCAGTTCGAGCGACTCAGCGGTTCAGGCCGTGGTCTTCTCGCTGGCGCTGGTGAACTCCTCGATCTTGTCGAAGTTCAGGTACTGGTACACCGTGTCGCTCGCCGCGGTGAGCACGCCCATGTCGAGGAGGTATTCCTCGCGCGTGGGGATGCGGCCGAGCTTCGAGCAGATGGCGGCCAGTTCGGCCGAACCCAGGTACACGTTGGAGTTCTTGCCCAGACGGTTCGGGAAGTTGCGCGTGCTCGTCGAGAACACGGTGGCGCCTTCCTTGACCTGTGCCTGGTTGCCCATGCACAGGCTGCAGCCCGGCATTTCCATGCGCGCACCGGCGCTGCCCAGCACGCCGTAGTGGCCTTCGTCGCTGAGCTTCTTGGCGTCCATCTTGGTCGGCGGGGCGACCCACAGCTTGACCGGGATGTCGCGCTTGTTCTCGAGCAGCTTGCTGGCTGCGCGGAAGTGGCCGATGTTGGTCATGCAGCTGCCGATGAACACTTCGTCGATCTTGGCGCCGGCGACTTCGGACAGCGTCTTGACGTCGTCCGGGTCGTTCGGGCAGGCCACGATCGGCTCGTGGATGTCGGCCAGGTCGATCTCGATGACGGCGGCGTAGTCGGCATCGGCATCGCCGGCCAGCAGCTGCTGATCGGCCAGCCAGGCTTGCTGCGCGTCGATGCGGCGCTGCAGGGTGCGCGCGTCGGCGTAGCCCTCGGCAATCATCCACTTCATCAGCGTGATGTTGCTGTTGATGTACTCGGCGATCGGCTCCTTGTTGAGGTGCACGGTGCAGCCGGCGGCGCTGCGCTCGGCCGAGGCGTCGCTCAGCTCGAACGCCTGCTCGACCTTCAGATCAGGCAAGCCTTCGATCTCGAGGATGCGCCCGCTGAAGATGTTCTTCTTGCCCTTCTTCTCGACGGTGAGCAAGCCGGCCTTGATGGCGTACAACGGGATCGCGTTGACCAGATCGCGCAGCGTCACACCGGGCTGCATCTTGCCCTTGAAGCGCACCAGCACGCTCTCGGGCATGTCGAGTGGCATCACGCCGGTGGCCGCGGCAAACGCCACCAGGCCGGAGCCGGCGGGAAAGCTGATGCCGATCGGGAAGCGCGTGTGGCTGTCGCCGCCGGTGCCCACGGTGTCGGGCAGCAGCAGGCGGTTGAGCCAGCTGTGGATCACGCCGTCGCCGGGGCGCAGCGCGATGCCGCCACGGTGGCTGATGAAGTCAGGCAGCTCGTGGTGCATCTTCACGTCGACCGGCTTCGGATAGGCCGCGGTGTGGCAGAACGACTGCATCACCAGATCGGCGCTGAAGCCCAGGCAGGCCAGGTCCTTGAGCTCGTCGCGTGTCATCGGGCCGGTGGTGTCTTGCGAGCCGACCGAGGTCATGCGGGGCTCGCAGTAGGTGCCAGGGCGCACGCCTTGCTGCTGGCCGTTGACCACGGGCAGGCCGCAGGCCTTGCCGACCATCTTCTGGCCGAGGCTGTAGCCCTTCTTGGTGTCGACCGGGTTTTGCGGCAGGCGGAACAAGGTCGATGGCGGCAGACCCAGCGCGTCGCGCGCCTTGGCGGTCAGGCCACGGCCGATGATCAGCGGAATGCGCCCACCGGCGCGCACTTCGTCGAACAGCACGTCGCTCTTGACCTTGAACTCGGCAATCACCTTGCCGTCCTTCAGGGCCTTGCCTTCGTAGGGACGCAGCTCCACCACGTCGCCCATGTTCATCTGGTTGACGTCGAGCTCGATGGGCAGCGCGCCGGCGTCTTCCATCGTGTTGTAGAAGATCGGGGCGATCTTGGCGCCCAGGCACACGCCGCCGAAACGCTTGTTCGGCACGAACGGAATGTCTTCACCGGTGAACCACAGCACCGAGTTGGTGGCCGACTTGCGGCTCGAGCCGGTGCCGACCACGTCGCCCACGTAAGCCACCAGATTGCCGCGCGCACGCAGGTCTTCGATGAACTTGATCGGGCCGCGCTTGCCGTCGTCTTCCGGCGTGATGCCAGGACGCGCGTTCTTGAGCATCGCCAGGGCGTGCAGCGGAATGTCGGGGCGGCTCCAGGCGTCGGGCGCGGGCGACAGGTCGTCGGTGTTGGTTTCGCCGGTCACCTTGAAGATGGCCACCGTGATGCTTTTCGGCACTTCAGGGCGCGAGGTGAACCACTCCGCGTCGGCCCAGCTTTGCAGCACGGACTTCGCATTGGCGTTGCCCTTGTCGGCCTTGTCCTTGACGTCGTGGAACTGGTCGAACATCAGCAAGGTGTTCTTGAGGCCGGCAGCCGCCACCGCGCCGACCGTGGCGTCGTCGAGCAGGTCGATCAGCGGGCTGATGTTGTAGCCGCCGAGCATGGTGCCCAGCAGTTGGGTGGCCGTTTCGCGGCTGATCAGCGAGCAGGTCTCGGTGCCATGCGCCACGGCGGCCAGGTAGCTGGCCTTCACGCAGGCGGCGTCGTCCACGCCGGCAGGCACCCGGTGCGTGATCAGTTCGACCAGGTTCGCGCCTTCGCCCGCGGGAGGCGACTTCAGCAGTTCGATCAGCTGGCTGGTTTGCTGGGCCGACAGGGGCAGCGGCGGAATGCCCAGTGCGGCGCGTTCGGCGACATGTTTTCGGTAGGTTTCAAGCATGGTTGCGGCTCCTTCAAGAATTGCGGAATGAATGGTTCAAGGGGAAGAACTGAGGGCGGTCTTCTGCGCTTCGAGGTCGGCGGCCTGCCGGGCGGCTTCGATGAGTTCGCGCTGTTGGGGGCACACGCACTCGTCAACCAGCCGGGTGCCGGTTTTCACGTTCAGCAGCATCGACTTGCTGGGGATCTGGACCATCAGCGCGGTGCCCTTCACGTCTTCAAGGCGCACGGCGCCAGTGCTCGACAGCACGGGCTTCATCAGGTAGGTCGACGGGCCGAAGCGAAGGTCGACGTAGGACGGATGCTTTTCGCTGGCCTTGATCTGCACGGTCTGCTTGAAGTCGCAGAAGTACTCGCCGTAGTAGACGCGCTCGGCCACGGCGGCTTGTTCTTCGGAGGCGGCTTCTGGCGGCAATTCAACGGGCGCGACTTTCGCCGAGGCCGGTTTGGCTTTCACCAGGGCCTTGGCGTGCGGCTTGGCCTGGACTGGCCGCACGGTCTTGGCCGTCACCTCGGCGCGCGCCGAGGGCCAGGCCAGCCCGAGTGCCAGCGTCAAGGCGACAGCCAGGCAGCCATCCAGCGCGCTCGAACGCAGCGTTCGGGCGGGCTCGCTCGGCGAGCGGGAGGTCGATGAATCAGTCGCGAAGTGGTTCATGGGGGTCAGACAAGGTGCGAAAGCGCCATTCTCGGCACAGGCACGGTGCATGGGGCGGCAGTTGGGCCACAAAAATGGAAACCAACCGCAACACGAGTTTCCCGTGCAGTTTTCGGGCCCGGTGTTCGAAGCCCTGACACGCCCCCGGACACAAAAAAGCCGACCTCCCCGAAGCGAGGTGGTCGGCTTGAGCGCCATGCGCATGCCCGGGGCGTGGCCTTCGGGATCAGAGCAGGTGCTTCACGCCGTCTTGCTCTTCCATCAGCTCGGCGAGCGTCAGGTTGATGCGCTCCTGGCTGAAGGCGTCAATCTCGAGGCCTTCGATGATCTTGTACTCGCCGCCGGACGTGGTGACCGGGTAGCCAAAGATCACATCCTTGGGGATGCCGTATTCGCCGTTCGAGCGCACGCCCATCGTGACCCACTGGCCGTTGGTGCCCAGGGCCCAGTCGCGCATGTGGTCAATGGCTGCGTTGGCGGCCGAGGCGGCCGACGACACCCCGCGAGCGGCAATGATGGCCGCGCCGCGCTTGCCCACGGTTGGCAAGAAGACGTCTTTGTTCCAGACGTCGTCGTTGATCATGCCCTTGACCGACTGGCCGCCGATGGTGGCGAAGCGGTAATCGGCGTACATGGTGGGCGAGTGGTTGCCCCACACGGCCAGCTTTTCGATGCTCGACACGGCCTTGCCAGTCTTGGCGGCGATTTGCGATGCAGCGCGGTTGTGGTCCAGGCGCAGCATGGCGGTGAAGTTCTTGGCCGGCAGGTCCGGCGCGCTCTTCATGGCGATGTAGGCGTTGGTGTTGGCCGGGTTGCCCACCACGAGCACCTTCACGTTGCGCGAGGCCGACGCGTTGAGCGCCTTGCCTTGGGCGGTGAAGATCTGCGCGTTGGCCGACAGCAAGTCCTTGCGCTCCATGCCGGGGCCGCGAGGACGTGCACCCACCAGCAGTGCGTAATCGGTGTCCTTGAAGGCGGCCACGGGGTCGCTGTGCGCTTCGATGCCGGCCAGCAGCGGGAAGGCGCAGTCGTCGAGTTCCATGATCACGCCCTTGAGCGCGTTTTGGGCCTTCTCGTCAGGGATTTCCAGCAGTTGCAGGATCACCGGCTGGTCCTTGCCCAGCATTTCTCCAGAGGCGATGCGAAACAGCAGGGCGTAACCGATTTGGCCAGCAGCGCCGGTAACGGCAACGCGAACGGGGGACTTGCTCATGGACGATTCTCCGCAGGGTGATGGTGGGCTGAAATGAGGGCACGACAGCGCGCTTGAAGGCGAAGTCGCAACAAATTGTACGGAGCAGTGTAGGGACGAACATGACGCAAGTCAAAAGTCTTATGTCTTACATAAGACATCTGTTGAAAATTGGCGCTTTCAGGTGGACGTCGAATGGGGTCCTGTGCTGCAATCGAATTCATGAAAAACCAGAGTGCCCCCGCAACCGTCAGCGAGCCCAGCCCAGCCGCGCGCTCGTCTGAGGGCGTGGCGCCGGCATTCAGTCCGCTGTATCAGCAGATCAAGACCCTGATGACGCGCAGCTTGCAGGCCGGCGAGTGGCGCCCCGGGGAGGCCATCCCCAGCGAGATGGAATTGGCTGCTCGTTTCAAGGTGAGCCAGGGCACGGTGCGCAAGGCGGTCGATGAGCTGGCCGCCGAAAACCTGCTCGTCAGGCGCCAAGGCAAAGGCACTTTTGTGGCCACCCACGCCGAGCAGAAGGTTCAGTACCGTTTTCTGCGACTGCAGCCCGATCTCGGCGAGCCTGGCGGTGCGCGGCGCCATTTCATCGATTGCCGCCGCCTGCGCTGCCCGGCCGACGTGGCGCGCGCGCTGGGGCTCAAGCCGGGCGACGCGGTGGTGAACGTGCGGCGCGTCCTCAGCTTTGGCGATGCGCCCGTGGTGTTCGACGACATCTGGTTGCCGGGTTTGCTGTTCAAGGGGCTCACCGCCGAGCGGCTGAGCGACTACCGCGGTCCGATGTACGCCCTGTTCGAAAGCGAGTTCGGTGTCCACATGATTCGCGCGGAAGAAAAGATCCGTGCGGTGGCCGCGGACTCGTCGACGGCGCCCTTGCTGGCCGTGGGGCTGGGGTTCCCCCTGCTCAGCGTCGAGAGGCTGTCGCTGACCTACGACGACAAGCCCGTCGAGCTGCGCCGGGGCTGGTACAACACCTCGGGTTATCACTATAGGAATGTTCTGAGTTGACGCCCAACGACGATTCAAAGGGGGCCTGCTCGGCTGCCAAGGCAGCGCTGAATCTCGCTTGTGCTGCATTGCAATAAACTCGCCCCTCCCCAACCAGGCCTCATCGAGAAAGCTGAAGATGACCGAAACCGTCAAGACGCGGCCAGTGCACCGCAATATTCATATCAGCCAGATCGTCAGTTACCGACTGCCGCCCGCCGGCATCGTGTCGATCCTTCACCGCATCAGTGGTTTCCTGATGTTCCTGCTGCTGCCCTTCATCATCTGGATGTTCGACACCAGCCTCACTTCGGAGATCACCTACGGACAGTTCACGTCGGTGTTCTCGGGCGGCATCGGCCCGGTGCCGGGATTGTTTTTCAAGCTGGTGGTTTTGGCGCTGGTGTGGGCTTACCTGCACCACTTCATTGCGGGTTTGCGCCACCTCTGGATGGACATGACCCACGCTGTGACCCGGGAATTCGGCCATGCCTCGGCGATCGTCACACTCGTTTCGAGCGTGCTGCTGACGCTGCTGCTCGGGTCCAAGCTTTTCTTCTGACTCTGACGGACACGTACCCATGGCACAAAATTTCGGGTCGAAGCGCATCGTTGTCGGTGCGCATTACGGATTCAAGGACTGGTTGTCGCAGCGTGTGACGGCCACCCTGATGGCGCTGTTCACGTTGGCGCTCATCGTGCAGGTTCTGCTGCCCGGTGAAATGAGTTACGACAAATGGGCCGGGATTTTCTCGAGTCACTGGATGAAGGTGCTCACCTTCGTGGCCATCGTTTCGCTGCTCTACCACGCGTGGGTGGGCGTGCGCGACATCTGGATGGACTACATCAAGCCGGTCGGTTTGCGACTCGGGCTGCAGGTTTTTACGATCGCATGGCTGGTTGGCTGTGCGGGGTGGGCAATCCAAGTGCTGTGGAGGCTGTAATGCAAGTGGGTTCTTCAATTCCAAAGCGTAAGTTCGACGTCGTCATCGTCGGAGCGGGTGGCTCGGGTATGCGTGCGTCGCTGCAATTGGCGCGTGCCGGGCTGAATGTGGCCGTGCTGTCCAAGGTATTCCCGACGCGTTCGCACACGGTGGCGGCGCAAGGCGGCATCGGTGCCAGCTTGGGCAACATGTCCGAAGACAACTGGCACTACCACTTCTACGACACCGTCAAGGGATCGGACTGGCTGGGCGATCAGGACGCGATCGAATTCATGTGTCGCGAGGCCCCGAAGGTGGTCTACGAACTCGAGCATCTGGGCATGCCGTTCGACCGCAACGCCGATGGCACGATCTACCAGCGGCCCTTTGGCGGACACACCGCCAACTACGGCGAGAAGCCGGTGCAGCGCGCCTGCGCTGCGGCTGACCGCACCGGGCACGCGATGCTGCACACGCTGTACCAGCAAAACGTGAAGGCGCGCACCAACTTCTTCGTCGAGTGGATGGCGCTGGACCTCATCCGCGACGCCGCTGGCGATGTGGTGGGCGTGACCGCGCTCGAAATGGAAACCGGTGAGGTGCACATCCTCGAGGCCAAGATCACGTTGATGGCCACCGGTGGCGCAGGGCGCATCTTTGCCGCGTCGACCAATGCGTTCATCAACACCGGTGAC
>CAIVGK010000133.1 GCA_903905475.1 uncultured Burkholderiales bacterium
ATGAACATCTTCGCGATCGGATTCCCGATCACGCTGTCGGTGGGCATGGTCGGCGTGCTGCTGACCTTGTCGCTCATGGAGATGCCGTTCACCGCGGCTCTCGAGCGCATGCTGATGATGTTCCAGTAGCCCTCGGGCACCGGACGCGGCCGCCACGGCCCGCTTGAAGCGCCCGATCAGGGCGGCCTTTTCGCCGTTTCTCTCGCTCAAGTTCGGCCACCGGCTCGGAACAATCGGATCACGCGAGTCCCGCGTGCCGTTGCCCCTGACCGCCCACCATGGCCAACCCAGACGACCAAGACCGCAAGCTGCCCGCTTCAGCCCGAAAGCTGCAGAAGGCACGCGAAGATGGCAACGTTCCGCGCTCGCGGGACCTCGGCCATTTCGCGATCCTGGCCGGTGGTGGCCTGGGTCTGGCGTTCATGACACCGACCCTGGTGGGTTGGCTGCACCGGGGCATGGCGCGCGGCCTGCGCTTCGACGCCACCGCCATGCGCGAGCCCGGCGCGATGTTCACGCAGCTGTCGGACATCACCCAGACGCTGTTGTGGGTGGTGGTGCCGCTGGGACTGTGGATGACGTTCATCGGCATCGCCAGCGGGCTGGCGATCGGCGGCTGGAACTTCACGCTCAAGCCGCTGATGCCCAAGGCCACGCCGTTCAACGTGATTTCGGGTGTCGGGCGCATCTTCGCCAAGCAGCAGCTGATCGATGCCATCAAGGCGTCGACGCTGGCGCTGATCCTCGGGGTCGTGGGCAGCCTGTACCTGTACCGCCACATCGACGAGTTCCGCAGTCTGCTGTCGATGCCGCTGCCGGCCGCGCTGGCGCAGGCTGGCAGTTCCATCGAGCACGGCTTGTGGCTGCTGCTTGGCGTGCTGGCGCTGTTCGCGCTGATCGACGCGCCGCTGCAGAAATTCCTCAACGCCGACCGTCTGAAGATGAGCGTGCAGGAGCAAAAGCAGGAACACAAGGAATCCGAGGGCAACCAGGAAGTCAAGGGACGCCAGAAGCAGATCATGCGAGAGGCCTCGCGCCGCCGCATGCTGGCGGCCGTGCCCACCGCCGACCTGGTGGTGATGAACCCGACCCACTACGCCGTCGCGCTGAAGTACGACGACGCGCGCATGGCCGCGCCCCGCGTGGTCGCCAAGGGTGCCGACTTGCTGGCCATGACCATTCGCGATGCCGCCCGTGGCGCGCAAGTGCCGGTGCTGCAAGCCCCCATGCTGGCCCGCGCGCTGTACGCCCACGCCGAGATCGATCAGGAAATCCCGGCCGCGCTGTTCGCCGCCGTGGCCCAGGTGCTGGCCTACGTCTATCAGCTGCGCGCCGCCATGAGCGGACGCGGCGCGATGCCCGGCGAGCTGCCCGAGCTGCCGGTGCCACCCGAGCTCGACCCCCACACCGTCAAGCCCTCAACGGAGGATGCTGAATGAACCCGCTCGCATTGCAGATCAAGGGCTGGCTGGGCCCCAACGCCGGCGCCATCAAGGCGCTGATGGCACCCGTGTTCATCGTGATGGTGCTGGCGATGATGGTGCTGCCGCTGCCGCCCTTCGCGCTCGACGTGCTGTTCACCTTCAACATCGCGATGGCGCTGATGGTGATGATGGTCGCTTCGTACATGGTGCGCCCGCTCGACTTCGCCGCGTTCCCCACCGTGATCTTGCTGACCACCTTGCTGCGCTTGTCGCTCAACGTGGCGTCCACCCGCGTGGTGCTGATGGAAGGCCACACCGGTCCGGGTGCTGCGGGTGCGGTGATCGAATCGTTCGGCCACTTCCTGATCGGCGGCAACTTCGCCGTCGGCCTGATCGTCTTCGCGATCCTGGTGGTCATCAACTTCGTGGTGGTCACCAAGGGCGCCGAGCGCATCGCCGAAGTTGGCGCACGCTTCACGCTGGACGCGATGCCCGGCAAGCAGATGGCGATCGACGCCGACCTCAACGCCGGCCTGATCGACGAGAAGGAAGCCAAGCGCCGCCGCGCCGAAGTGGGCGAAGAGGCCGAGTTCTTCGGCTCCATGGACGGTGCGAGCAAGTTCGTGCGCGGCGACGCGATGGCCGGCTTGCTGATCCTGGTGATCAACATCATCGGCGGCTTCATCATCGGCGTGGTCCAGCACGGGCTGTCGGCTGGCGAGGCCGCCGACAGCTACATCGTGCTGGCCGTGGGCGATGCGCTGGTCGCGCAGATCCCGGGTCTGCTGATCTCGGTGGCCGCCGCGATGGTGGTGTCGCGCGTCGGCAAGGACCAGGACGTCGGCACGCAGATCGCCGCGCAGATGTTCAACTCGCCGCGCGCGCTGGGCATCACCGCCGGCGTGATCGGCACGCTGGGCTTGATTCCCGGCATGCCGCACGTGGTGTTCTTGCTCATCGCTGCCGGCCTGGGCTACTCGGCCTACTGGATGCGCGAGCGCGACCGCCGTGTGAAGAACGCGCCGTTGAATTCCAATGCGCCGGTCAGCGAAGCCAACGCCGAGGCCAGCTGGGACGACTTGCTGCCGATCGACACCCTGGGCCTGGAGGTCGGCTACCGGCTGATCTCGCTGGTCGACAAGGCGCGCGATGGCGATCTGCTGGTGCGCATCAAGGGGGTGCGCCGCAAGTTCGCCCAGGACGTCGGTTTCCTGCCGCCGCCGGTGCACATCCGCGACAACCTCGAGCTCAAGCCCAGCATGTACCGCCTGACGCTGCGTGGCGCGGTGGTGGGCGAGGGCGAGGCCTTTCCCGGCATGTGGCTGGCCATCAACCCGGGCGGTGCCACCACCAACCTGATCGGCACGCGCACCACCGATCCGGCGTTCGGCCTGCCGGCCGTGTGGATCGAGGAGCGTCAGCGCGAAACAGCCCAAATGAGCGGCTTTACCGTGGTTGATTGCTCGACTGTCGTGGCCACCCATCTTTCACACTTGATGCAACTCCATGCCGCCAAGTTGTTGGGTCGGGTGGAGGTCCAGCAACTGGTCGAACACGTGACCAAACTGGCTCCCAAGATGATCGAGGACGTGGTGCCCAAGATGGTTTCGATTCCGGCCCTGCAAAAAGTGCTTCAGCTGTTGCTGGAAGAAGGCGTGCACATCCGCGACATGCGCTCCATCGTCGAGAGCCTGGCCGAGCACGCTTCCACCGTCACCGACCCGGCCGAGCTGGCCCGCCGCATCCGCGTGCACCTCGCGCCGTCCATCGTTCAGCAGATCTACGGCCCGAGCAAGGAGCTCGACGTCATCGCGCTCGAACCCGATCTGGAGCGGCTGGTCACCCAGGCGCTCACCTCGCCGCACGGCGCCGCACTCGACCCGGGCGTGGCCGACACGTTGGGCCGTCATGCCGCCGAATCGGCCAAGCGCCAGGAAGACCTGGGCCTGCCCGCGTGCCTGCTGGTGCCCGACATGATCCGCGCCCCGATGGCGCGCTTGCTCAAGCGGGCCGCACCGCGGCTGCGCGTGCTGGCACACAGTGAAATTCCTGAAACGCATTCGATCCGCATCGGGTCGGTTATCGGAGGTACCGCATGAACGTCAAACGTTTCACCGCGCGCAGTTCGCGCGAAGCATTGGCCCTGGTTCGCCAGGCCCTCGGCGACGATGCGGTCGTGCTGTCCACCAAGCCTTCGGGCGACGGCGTCGAAGTGCTGGCGATGGCACCCGAAAGCATGCAGCAGATCGAACGCATGGCCACCGACAACGTGCCGGCCGCGGCGCTCGCCAAGCCTGCCGCCGCTGCCGCGCCGAGCGCAGTGCGCTCACGCGGCTCGCTTGCCGCACGCGCTTCGGCCGGTGCTCCGTCGATGCCTGTCGAACCGCTGGCCGAGTCCTCGGTCGAAGAAGACGTCGCGCGGCTCAACATGAGCACGCTGTCGTTCCAGGATTACGTGCGTGAGCGCATGCTCAAGCGCCGCCAGCTCGCGATGCAGGCCGAATCGGCTGCCGCACGGGCTGCCGCGCCGATGGCCGAGTCGGTGCCCGGCCCGCTGTCGATGCGCATGAGCGAAACGCCAGCCGCGCCGGCGGCCCGTGCCGCGAAGGCCGCCGCCGCTGCGCCCCACGTGCCGGTGCTGTCATCGCTGCACAGCGACGCCGCCGTGCTGTATGTCGATCCGCCTCCGATGGGCCTGGCTCACGAGCCGCCCGTGCTGCGCGAGGAAGTGACCGGCCGCGTGCGTGCCCCGTCGCTGCCGGCCGTGGCCGCCAGCGAAAGCGGTGTGGCCCGGCGCGACCAGCAAGACATGATGAACGAGCTGCGCAGCATGAAAGGCATGATCGAAGAGCGTTTCGGCGCGCTGGCCTTCATGGAAAAACTGCAGCGTCAGCCCGCGCAGGCCCGCCTGACGCAAAAGCTGCTCGACGGCGGCTATTCCCCCGCGTTGATCCGCAAGCTCGCTGACGGCATGGGCTCCGAGGTGACCGACGAGATGGCCTGGGCCGCTCACGTGCTCGAGCGCAACTTGCACAGCGCCGACCGCGAGCCTGCGCTTGAAGACGAAGGCGGCGTGTTCGCACTGGTCGGCGCGACCGGTGTGGGCAAGACCACCACCACCGCCAAGCTCGCGGCCGCGTTTGCCACGCGCTACGGCGCGGCGCACCTCGGGCTGATCACGCTCGACGCCTATCGCGTGGGCGCCCACGAACAGCTGCGCGCCTACGGCCGCATCCTCGGCGTGCCGGTGCACACCGCGCACGACCGCGCCTCGCTCGAAGACCTGCTCGATTTGCTGTCGGCCAAGAAGATGGTGCTGATCGACACGGCCGGCATGGCGCAGCGCGACACACGCACCCGCGAACTGCTCGACATGCTGGGCCACAGCTCGATCGACAAGCTGCTGGTGGTCAACTCGGCCGCCCAGGGCGAGACGATCGAAGACGTGCTGGTGGCTTACCGCGCCAGCACTTGTCGCGGCGTGGTGCTGTCGAAGATGGACGAAGCGGTCAAGCTGGGCCCGGCGCTCGACGCGCTGATCCGCCACAAGCTCACCGTGCTCGGCGTGGCCAACGGCCAGCGCGTGCCCGAAGACTGGCACCGGCTGTCGTCGCACGCGCTGATCCACCGCTCGCTGCACCCCACCGTGGGCAGCGCCTACCGCATGGACTCCAGCGAAGTGAACCTGATCTTCGCCGCCCCGCAGCACCCGTCGCACCCGGTGCCGGCCAAGGCGGCCCGCCTCGACACGGCGGCCGTGCCGGCCTGAAGGCCCGCCGAGCCGCTCGCGACCTTGCGCCCAACGACTCATCACATCCGACTCCCGATGGCTGCGACGACACACCCTCATTCGATCCCCCTCGACCAGGCCGACGGCTTGCGCCGCTTGTTCGCACACGCTCAGGTTCGCTTCGTTCCGGTGGTGTCCAACCCCCACGTGGCCTTTGGCGGCGTGATGCTCGAGCGGCTGTGCAGCGGCTTTGCCGAGCAGGGTTGCCACACGCTGGTGGTCGATGCCGGCGAGTCCGCACCCGAGCCCAACGAGATGGCCTGGGTGGACCTGTCGGCCTGCGTGGAAACGCTGTCGAGCGAGGTGTCGTACCTGGCCGCACGCGGCTTGCCGCTGCGCTACGTCGATGCGCGCGGCTCCACGGCGGGCATGCTCGAAGCGGTGCAACGCGCCGCACCGGCAGCCGATGTGGTGCTGATCCACGCCTCGGCCAGCGACCTGTGCCGGCTGTTCATGAACCGCGACTTGCTGCGGCATCCGCGCCCGCTGCTGCTGGCCGATGACCACCCGCTCAGCGTGAAACAGGCCTACGCCAGCATGAAGCTGCTCACGCAGCGCGGCGGCCTGGTGGTGCACGACCTGATGCTCGCCGCGGCGCCAGAGTCGCCGCGTGCCGAGCGCATCGCGATGCAGATCGCCACCTGTGCGGACGACTTTCTGGGCGCGGTGCTGCGCGACTGGATCCAGGTCGATCCGGCCAGCGACGCGCGCAGCCCGTCCACGCCTGACCTGCGGCGCTGGGTGCGGGAAACACTGCAACCTGCCGCCGGCCTCGCCGCCAGTGGGCATCCCGCACCGATGGAACTGCGCACCCCCGCGTTCAACTGATTTTCCGGAGCCGAACCATGTCCACGTACACCGCCAAAGGACAGCTCGACAACTCGTCGATGCTCAAGCAGTACAGCCCGCTGGTGCGCCGACTCGCTCATCAGATGATCGCCAAGCTGCCGGCCAACGTCGAGCTCGATGACCTGATCCAGGTGGGCATGATCGGTCTGGCCGATGCGCTCACGCGCTTCGACCTCGCCCAGGGCGTGCAGTTCGAGACCTTCGCCACCCAGCGCATCCGCGGCGCCATGCTCGACGAGCTGCGCGGCAACGATTACCTCTCGCGTGGCACGCGCAAGCAGCAGCGCAGCATCGAGTCGGCGGTGCACAAGCTCGAGCAGCGCATGGGCCGCGCTCCGGTGGAAAGCGAAATCGCCCGCGAGATGGGCATCACGCTGCTCGAATACCAGGAACTGCTGGGCAAGGTGCGTGGCACGCAACTCGTGTACCTCGAAGACATGTCGGGCGACGACGGCGACCAGGATTTCCTCGACCGCCACGTCGTCGACGAGTCCTTCGACCCGCTGGCGCAGCTGCAGGATCACCGCATGCGCGAAGCGCTGGTGGCCGGCATCAAGGTGCTGCCCGAACGCGAGCAGTACGTGATGAGCATGTACTACGAGCACGACATGAACCTCAAGGAAATCGCTGCCGTGCTCAAGGTCACCGAGTCGCGCGTGTGCCAGTTGCACAGCCAGTCGATCGCCCGTTTGCGCGTCAAGCTGCGCGAGTACTGATCGGGCGTTGGGCCCGATTCCCCCGTCTTGAAGCCCTGGCCCTGGCCGCTGCCGGCGCTGTTGAGCTGGGCAGGGGCGTGGGCCGTGTTGGCTGCGCTGCGCTGCCTTGAAGCGCCGGCGCTGCTCGCGCTGTCCGCGGGCGTGCTGGCCGGTGCGCTGCCCGCGTTGATCTTGCCGTGGCCGCTGAGCGGCTGGCGCCGCGTTTTCATGGCGGCTGGCTTTCCGCTGTCGGTGGCGCTCAGCGGCAGCGTCGCCGGCGAGTTGCCCGCCTGGTCGTGGCTGCTGCCGCTGGCGCTGCTCGCGCTGCTGTATCCGCTCAAGGCGTGGCGCGATGCGCCCTTTTTTCCGACCCCCCGTGGCGCCTTGCGCGGCTTGAGCCGGCTCGCGCCGCTGGCTGCCGGTGCGCGCGTGCTCGAAGCCGGGTGCGGCCTCGGCCACGGTCTGCGCGAGCTGCACGCCGAATACCCGCGCTCGCGCCTCGACGGCATCGAGTGGAGCTGGCCGCTGCGTCTGGCGTGCCAGTGGCGCTGCCGCTGTGCGCGCGTGACACGCGGCGACATCTGGCGCGCCGACTGGTCGGCCTATCAGATGGTCTATGTGTTCCAGCGGCCCGAGAGCATGCGGCGCGCCGTGGACAAGGCCAGCCGCGAGCTGAAGCCCGGCGCCTGGCTCGCCAGCCTGGAGTTCGAGGCCACCGAACTGCAAAGCGACGCGCTGCACCGCTGCCCCGATGGCCGCCCGGTGTGGTTGTACCGACACCCGTTCACGCGCTTGCAGTCAAAATCGCAACCCCAGCGGTGTCGCGGCGATCTGCCGCCGACCCAGCCCACCCGATGAATGGAGTTCCTCATGTCCGGCTTGCTGCCCCTCGTCGACCCTGACGGTCTGCTCGAGTTCTCGGTGGTCTACACCGACCGCGCGCTCAATCACATGTCCAAGCGCTTCCAGCAGGTGATGCAGGACATCTCTGTCACGCTCAAGGAGGTCTATCACGCCAAGTCGGCGGTGGTGGTGCCGGGCAGCGGCACCTTTGGCATGGAAGCGGTGGCCCGCCAGTTCGCCACCGGGCGCAAGGCGCTGGTGATCCGCAACGGCTGGTTCAGCTACCGCTGGACGCAAATTTTCGAGATGGGCAGCATCCCGTCGGAATCGACCGTGCTCAAGGCTCGGCGCAGCGGGCCGGGCAAGCAAGAACCGTTTGCGCCAGCGCCGATCGCCGAGGTGGTGGCCGCCATCCGCGCGCAGCGCCCCGACGTGGTCTTCGCGCCGCACGTGGAAACCTCGGCCGGCATGATCCTGCCCGACGCCTACCTGCGCGCCGTGGCCGATGCGGTGCACGAGGTGGGCGGCCTGTTTGTGCTCGACTGCATCGCCTCGGGCACGATCTGGGTCGACATGCAGGCCTGCGGCGTCGACGTGCTGGTCAGCGCGCCACAAAAGGGCTGGAGCGGTTCGCCGTGCGCTGGCCTGGTGATGCTCAGCGAACTGGCCAGAGCGCGCATCGACAGCACGCAAAGCACCAGCTACGCGTGCGACCTGCGCAAGTGGCTGCAGATCATGGAAACCTACGAAGGCGGTGGCCACGCGTACCACGCGACCATGCCCACCGACGCGCTCACCCGCGTGCGCGACGTGATGCTCGAGACCCGCGCCTATGGCTTTGACAAGGTGCGCCGCGAGCAGCAGCAACTCGGCGACGCCGTGCGCGCGATGCTCGTGGGTCGCGGCTTCAAGAGCGTGGCCGCCGAGGGCTTTCAGGCGCCCGGCGTGGTGGTCAGCTACACCGACGACGCCGAGATGCAGTCGGGCCGCAAGCTCATGGCGCAGGGCCTGCAGATCGCCGCCGGCGTGCCGCTGCAGTGCGACGAGGGGGCTGACTTCCAGACCTTTCGCATCGGGCTGTTCGGTCTGGACAAGCTGCACGATGTCGACGCCACGGTGGGGCGCCTCGCCGCGGCGCTGGACCGACTGCAAAGTGCGGCGGCCTGAGCGATGCCAATGAAACACGCGATGAAAAGAACCGCCGTGGGCCTGATGCTGGCGCTGGCCGCGAGCACGGCCATGGCCGAGTGGATGCGCATCAAGGGCGATCCCGCGGTCAGCTTGCTGGCCGACCCGGTCACCATTCGCCGCAGCGGCGACATGGTGACGATGTGGAGCCTGATCAACTACGTCAAGCCGCAAAAGACGGGGGACGGCAAGTCCTACCTGTCGTCCAAGCAGTACCGGGAATACGACTGCGCCGAGCGCCTGAGCCGGCGCCTGGAGCTCAGCCGACACGCTGAAAACACCGGCTGGGGGCAGGTGCTCGACTCCAACAAGACCCCCGGAGCCTGGAGCCCGGCGACCGCCGGTTCAGTGGCCGGCGAACTGCTCAAGTTCGCCTGTGGCGAGAAGTGAACTCGCCGCGCAGGTCAGTACTGCGGACGATTGCCCGTCATGTACGAGCGCTCGAGCAACGTGAAAATCCGCTCCATGCGGGCGTCGAGCCAGGCAGCCCAGCCGGAGAGTTGGGGTGCGGTGCTGTGGTTTGCGTTGCTGTCCATGGAGGGCTCTAGTGAGGGGTTCGGGCGGTGATGCCTGGCGCGGTGATCGCCTGACGGGGTGTGTCTTGCGATGCGCAAAACGGCGACCCCAAGGCCTGTAATTTAGCTCAGGGCCGCCTTCGGGCCGGCCCGCAGTTGTGCTGATCTCAGCATGAATTTTTCAACCACTTCCCAAACGGCAGCAAGAACCATGGAAACCAGCGGACCCAACCCACAGCAACTCAAAGGCATCGCCATGGCCTGGCCGTCGACCGACGGCAAGGCGTTTGCGATCAGGCTGCAACTGGCCGACAGCGTGCTCGACCTCGAACTCGACGACGAGCGGCTCAAGCAACTGCTCACGGCGCTGATGCAGTCGTCGATGCTGTGCGCCAGCAAGCGCACCGATCTGCCCTCGATCAAGGCCAGCGATCCGGCTCAGGCCGTGCAGATTCCGGCCTCGGCCATCGACGTCGTGACGCTGGACGAATCGCGCAAGCAACTCGTCATGCGCGTGGGCACGCTCGATCTGAGTCTGATGATCGGTTCTTCGGCCACGGCCAAGTCGCTGGCGATGGCGCTGCGCGGCTAGTTCAGCTGCAAGATGGACCCCGCCTCGGTGAGGCGCTGAAGGGCGGGCTGGTGTGCAGTTGATGCTGCGCAATGTCTGAGCGGGTAGTCGCGGGCTGGCCTTGCTGGAGCAGGTCGCGAGCGGCATGATCAATGCTGGGTCGCCGCGGTGTGACGCCGTCGATTCGATGGCGTTCGCGGCGACCCTCGCACCATGACATCAACGCCCCCACCCGCTGTCACCGCAGCCGTCCAGCGCGCGCTCGATCGGCACGCACAGCGCCCCGGAGCGCTGTTGCCGGTGCTGCACGCCATCCACGACGAACTCGGCCACATCCCCGCCGACGGCGTGCCGCTGATCGCCGCGGCGCTCAAGCTGTCGCGCGCCGAGGTGCACGGCGTGGTGAGTTACTACCCGCACTTTCGCGGCGAGCCGCCGGGCCGCCACACCGTGCAGGTCTGCCGTGCCGAGGCCTGCCAGGCCTGTGGCGCCGAGGCCTTGCTCGCGCACGCCGAACGCGTGCTCGGCTGCGCTCGCCACCACACACGGGCCGATGGCGCGGTGACGCTCGAGCCGGTGTATTGCCTCGGGCTGTGCGCTTCGTCGCCGGCGATGCGCATCGACGAGCGCTTGCACGCGCGCCTCACGCCCGAGCGGCTCGAGCAATTGCTGGCTGCTGCGCTGGAGGTCAAGCCATGAGCGCCGTGCGCGTGTTCGTGCCGTGCGATTCGGCCGCGCTGGCGGTGGGGGCCGACGAGGTGGCGGCCACGCTGGCCGCCGTGTGTGCGCGGCGCGGCGTGGCCGTCGACATCGTGCGCAACGGCTCGCGCGGGATGTTCTGGCTCGAGCCGATGGTCGAAGTCGCCACGCCCGCCGGTCGCGTGGCCTACGGGCCGGTGCATGCCGACGACATCGCCGCGCTGCTCGACGCCGGGTTGCTCGACGGCGGCCCTCACGCGCTGTGCCACGGACTCACCGAACACATGCCCTACCTGGCGCGGCAGGAGCGGCTGACGTTTGCCCGCATGGGCGTGATCGACCCGCTGTCGCTGGCCGACTATGAGGTGCACGGCGGCTGGGCAGGCCTGCGCCGCGCGTTGACGCTGGACGGCGCCGGCGTCGTGCAGGAGGTGCTCGATTCGGGTCTGCGCGGGCGCGGCGGTGCGGCGTTTCCGGCCGGCATCAAGTGGCGCACCGTGTGGCAAGCGCCGGCCGCGCAGAAGTACGTGGTGTGCAACGCCGACGAGGGCGACTCGGGCACGTACTCCGACCGCATGACGATGGAAGGCGACCCCTACCTGCTGATCGAAGGCTTGGCGATCGCCGCGGTGGCGGTGGGCGCCACGCGCGGTTTCATCTATGTGCGCGCCGAGTACCCGCACGCCATCGCCACCCTCAACGAGGCGATCGCGCGGGCCAGCGCCGC
>CAIVGK010000134.1 GCA_903905475.1 uncultured Burkholderiales bacterium
AGCTGTGGGACAAGGTGCACGCCATCCTGGCCACCAACGGTCGGGTTCGCGGCAACGCCACGAGGGCGACCGTGCCGTACCTGCTCAAGGGCATCGTCTTCGGCAACGACGGCCGTGCCTTGTCGCCGTTTCACACCACCACGAAGAACGGTCGCCGCTACCGCTACTACGTGCCGCAGCGCGAGAACAAGGAACACGCGGGCGCGTCTGGGCTGCCACGGCTGCCGGCTGCTGAGCTTGAATCCGCAGTGCTGGATCAACTGCGCGCGGTCCTGCGATCGCCGGATCTCTTGGGGGACGTCCTGCCTCGCGCGATCAAACTCGACCCCAGCCTCGACGAAGCCAAGGTCACCGTCGCCATGACGCGGCTCGACACCATATGGGACCAGCTCTTCCCAGCCGAGCAGACGCGCATCGTCAAACTGCTGGTCGAGAAGGTGATCGTGTCGCCCAACGACCTGGAGGTGCGACTGCGCGCCAACGGCATCGAGCGCCTGGTGCTGGAACTTCAGCCAGCGGGCGCGGCCCAGCCCGAGGAGGCATTGGCATGAGCGAAATCCGCATCCAGAAGACGGGCGAGCCCGACGTCGTCGCTGCCAGCGATGGGCGGCTGACCTTGTCGATACCAATCCAGATCAAGCGGCGCAGCGGGCGCAAGCTGGTCACGCTGCCGATCGACCCGGTGACCGGCGAACCCGCCAAGGCCAGACCCTGGGACACCGCCACCACGCCGTTGCAACTGGCGCTGGCCAGAGGGCACCGCTGGCTGGCCATGCTGGAGTCGGGCGAGGCCAAGTCCCTCAAGGAGATCGCCGCCCGGGAAGGGATCGACAACAGCTACGTCAGCCGGATGGTCAACCTGACGACGTTGGCGCCGGACATCGTGGCTGCCATCCTCGACGACGCCATGCCCAACCACGTCACGCTCTTTGACCTGGCGGTTGATCCGCCGGCGCTGTGGGATGACCAGCGCGCGCGGCTCAAGTAACGCCAGCTTTCCACCCGCTGCAGTCGGTCGCATATCGTCCAAGCAGACGAACGCAAGTCGTTAGCTCGCGAATCGCATGTACCTGACGATTGACCGTGGCGGAGTCACTCAAGCTGGGGTCGGCCGCGCGCAGACCGGCAAAGAAGCTGCACGCTGCGGTATCGAACTGTTCATCAGCGCGGCTGGAACATGATGATGCCCATACCAGTCAGCGCGACGGCGACGCCCGCCACGTCCCATGCCGTCGGCCTGATGCCGTCCACGATCCACAGCCACAGCAGCGCGACGCCGATGTAGACCCCGCCGTACGCCGCATACACACGCCCCGCCGCAGTCTCGTGCAATGTGAGCAGCCAGGCGAAGAGGGCCAGGCTCGCCGTCGCTGGAACGAGCAACCATGCGGACCTGCCCTGCTTCAGCCACAGATAGGGCAGATAGCAGCCAACGATCTCGGCCAGGGCCGTGGCGATGAACAGGGCAAATGTCCTCATGCGGTTAGCGTACCGCCAAGTCGGCAATGAGCCTGGCCTTCAGTGCTCGCTCGCGGATTGCGTCCTCTGACTCGGTCGCCCAAGTGAACGTGCTCTTCCAGGACCAGACCATTCCGTCGAGCCGGACGAAACGCACTTCGCCTGCCTTGCCCGCGACCGTCGTCGCTGGACGCTGCCCCTCGAAATCGAAGGCGATCGTGTGTGAACCCGGCTTCAGCCGATAGCGCACCATCGTGTTCGGCAGGGTCTGGACGGTGGCTCCGTCATCTGCCTGGACCTTCACGAAGTTGCGGCCGTCGCCCCAGTTGCGCCGAACGACGTACACGGTGAGCGCGTTCGGGTCAGGCGCGAACTGCTTGGCCTGCGCATCGGCGTTCAGACTCGGCACCGGGGCCGCGGTGCAGGTGATCACGCGGCCCTTGTTGGTCTTGTGGCAGTACGGGATCTCGGCGGTGGGATC
>CAIVGK010000135.1 GCA_903905475.1 uncultured Burkholderiales bacterium
GCCGACGTCCTTGTGGAACACCACCCGCTTTTCTTCGTGATAACGCGAGCTCGAACCGCCGTAACCCACGGCGAGATCCTGCAACTGGCACTCGCCACCTTGATCGCAGATCGGGCAATCCAGCGGGTGGTTGATGAGCAGGAATTCCATGACCGACTGCTGCGCCTTGAGCGCTTTGTCGCTCTTGGTGCGAACGATCATCCCCTGCGTGACCGGCGTGGCGCACGCGGGCATCGGCTTGGGGGCCTTCTCGATGTCGACCAGACACATCCTGCAATTGGCCGCGATGGAGAGCTTCTTGTGATAGCAGAAGTGCGGGATGTAGGTGCCCGCCTTTTCGGCGGCATGCATCACCATGCTGCCTTCGGCGATCTCGACCTTCTGGCCGTCAAGCTGAATTTCAATCATGACGATGATGTGGCGCTGGAATCGGTTGTGATCGGTCAGACATAAGCCGGAACGATGCAGGATTTGTGTTCGACGTGATGGATGAACTCATCGCGGAAGTGTTTGATCATCGCGCGCACCGGCATCGCGGCCGCGTCGCCGAGCGCGCAGATGGTGCGGCCCTGGATGTTGTCGGCCACCGAGTTCAGCATGTCAATGTCTTCCATCTTCCCGTGGCCGTTCTCGATGCGCTCGACCATGCGGTGCATCCAGCCGGTTCCTTCACGGCAAGGGGTGCACTGGCCACAGCTCTCGTGGGCGTAGAAGTAACTCAGGCGCAGCAGACTTTTCACCATGCAGCGGCTGTCGTCGAGCACGATCACCGCACCGGAACCCAACATCGAACCTGCCTTGGCGATGCTGTCGTAGTCCATCGTGCAATCCATCATCACGGCGGCCGGCAGCACTGGCGAAGACGACCCACCCGGAATCACCGCCTTGAGCTTGCGACCCTTGCGCACGCCACCGGCCAGCTCAAGCAGAACCGGGAACGGCGTGCCCATCGGAACCTCGAAATTGCCAGGACGCTCGACGTCACCCGACACCGAATAGATCTTCGTGCCGCCGTTGTTGGGCTTGCCCACTTCGAGGTACTTCTGGCCGCCGTTGCGGATGATCCAGGGCACCGCCGCGAAGGTCTCGGTGTTGTTGATCGTCGTGGGCTTGCCGTACACGCCGTAGCTCGCCGGGAACGGCGGCTTGAAGCGCGGTTGGCCCTTCTTGCCTTCGAGCGACTCGATCAGTGCCGTTTCTTCGCCACAGATGTAAGCGCCAAAGCCGTGCGCCGCATGCAACTGGAAGTTGAAGCCCGAGCCCATGATCTTGTCGCCAAGATAGCCGGCCGCTCGAGCCTGCTCGAGCGCCACTTCGAAGCGTTCGTAGGCATCGAAGATTTCGCCGTGGATGTAGTTGTAGCCCGTACCGATGCCCATCGCATAAGCGGCAATCGCCATGCCTTCGATGACCTGATGGGGGTTGAACATCAGGATGTCGCGGTCCTTGCAGGTGCCGGGCTCGCCCTCGTCAGAGTTGCAAACCAGGTACTTGTTGCCCGGGTACATGCGCGGCATGAAGCTCCACTTCAGTCCGGTGGGAAAGCCCGCACCACCCCGCCCGCGCAAGGCTGACGCCTTGACCTCGGCGATCACCTGATCTGCCGTCATGCCTTCGCCGCCGTCCAGTCCGAGTATCTTGCGCAAAGCTTGGTAGCCACCACGCGCTTCGTAGTCGGCCAGTTGCCAGTTGCGGCCGTTCAGGTCGGCGTAAATCTGGGCACCAATGTGGCGACCATGGAAACAGGTGGCCACGCCATCGGACTGAAACTGTGAAAGATCGAGCATGAGAGGCCCTGGACTGCTCAGCGGGACGAGTCGGCTTGCGACTTGAGGAGATCCACCAAGGCGTCAAGGCGCTGGTGGTCCATGAAACTGCACATCTGCCGATCGTTGACCAGCAACACAGGCGAATCGGCGCAGGCGCCCAGGCATTCGCTTTGCTGCAGCGTGATTGCGCCGTCGGCCGTGGTCTCGCCTTCTGCGATACCGAGACGGGAGCACAGGTGCTCAAGCGCAGACTGCCCATCACGCAGTTGGCAAGGCAGGTTCGTGCAGACGTTGATCTTGAAGCGCCCAACCGGCTTCTGGTTGTACATGTTGTAGAAGGTGGTGACCTCGTGCACCGCGATCGCTGGCATGGCCAGGTAGGCAGCCAGCGTCTTCTCGCTCTCGGGCGACACGTGGCCCTGCTCCTGCTGAATGATGGCCAGACAGGCCATCACGGCCGACTGTCGCTGGTCGTCGGGGTACTTGGCCACCTCGCGCGCAAAGCGCTGGGTTGTGGCATCAGAAAATGCGTGTGGCGCGCTCACCGGTCGATTTCTCCGAAAACGATGTCCATCGTGCCGATCACCGCCACGGCGTCGGCAATCATGTGCCCGCGCGACATTTCGTCGAGGGCCGCCAGATGCGGGAAGCCTGGCGCGCGGATCTTGAGGCGGTAAGGCTTGTTGGCACCATCGCTGACGATGTAGATGCCGAACTCGCCCTTGGGGTGCTCCACCGCCGCATAGGCCTCACCCTCGGGCACGTGAAAGCCCTCAGTGAAGAGCTTGAAGTGGTGAATCAACTCTTCCATGCTCGACTTCATGTCGACCCGGGACGGGGGTGCCACCTTGTGGTTGGAGGTGATCACCGGACCCGGATTGGCGCGCAGCCAATCGACGCATTGCTTGATGATCCGGTTGGATTGGCGCATCTCCTCGATGCGCACCAGGTAGCGGTCGTAGGTGTCGCCGTTGACACCCACAGGCACATCGAAGTCCATGTGCTCGTAGACGTCGTAGGGCTGCTTCTTGCGCAGATCCCACTCGATGCCCGAGCCTCGCAGCATGGCACCAGAGAACCCGAGATTGAGCGCGCGCTCTGGAGTCACCACACCGATGCCCACCGTGCGCTGCTTCCAGATGCGGTTGTCGGTCAGCAGCGTCTCGTAGTCGTCGACGCACTTTGGAAAGCGACTGACGAAGTCGTCAATGAAGTCGAGCAGCGTGCCATGGCGGTTGTCGTTCAGCGCCGACATCACCTTCGCATTGCGCACCTTCGAGGCCTTGTACTGAGGCATGGTGTCGGGCAGATCGCGGTACACGCCGCCCGGACGGAAGTAGGCCGCATGCATGCGGGCACCCGATGCGGCCTCGTACATGTCGAACAGGTCTTCGCGCTCACGGAAGCAGTAGATGAAGATGTTCATCGCACCGCAGTCCAACCCGTGAGCACCAAGCCACATCAAGTGGTTGAGCAGCCGGGTGATCTCGCTGAACATGACGCGGATGTACTGAGCCCGAACCGGCACATCGACACCCAGCAGTTTCTCGATGGCCAGGCAGTAGGCGTGCTCGTTGCACATCATCGACACGTAGTCCAGCCGGTCCATGTAGGGCAGCGACTGGATGTAGGTCTTGCTTTCCGCCAGTTTTTCCGTGGCGCGGTGCAGCAAGCCGATGTGCGGATCGGCGCGCTGGATGACCTCGCCATCCAACTCGAGCACCAGACGCAGCACGCCGTGCGCAGCAGGGTGCTGGGGCCCGAAATTCAGGGTGTAGTTTTTGATGTCAGCCATGAAAGTACCTCAACGCCGGCGGGTCAGTGCAGACCGCCGTAGTTGTCTTCACGGATGATCCGTGGCGTGATGTCGCGTGGCTCGATCGTCACCGGCTGGTAGATCACGCGCTTTTTCTCGGCGTCGTAGCGCATCTCGACGTGACCCGAGGTCGGGAAGTCCTTGCGAAACGGGTGACCGATGAAACCGTAGTCGGTGAGGATGCGGCGCAGGTCGAGGTGGCCCTCGAAAATGATGCCGTACAGGTCAAACGCCTCCCGCTCAAACCAGTTGGCCGAGCTCCAGACGTCATTGACAGATGCGATGGAAGGCATCTCGTCATCAAGGCAGAACACCTTCAGCCGCAACCGCCAGTTGTGCGTCACGGACAACAGGTGCGAGACCACGCAAAAACGCAACCCTTCGCGCTCCTCGTCCCGGTAAGTCGAGTAATCGACCCCACACAGGTCCATGAGCTGCTCGAAGCGCAACGACGGGTCGTCTCGCAACACGGATGCCACGCTCAGGTAGTCCGCCGCGTTCACGGTGAGGGTGAGTTCCGCACGATCGCAAACCAGCGACCTCACGTTCGAGCCGAGGGCGGCCTCAAGTGCCAGCTTCAGGTTATCGAGTTTGCTCATGGGATCGGATGCGGATGCGGTCGCGGTTCAGTCAACGAGCAATGGTGTTTTCGCGGCGAATCTTGGCCTGAAGCTGCAAGATGCCGTACAGCAGAGCCTCGGCCGTGGGGGGACATCCAGGCACATACACATCGACCGGCACGATGCGATCACAGCCCCGAACCACCGAATAGCTGTAGTGGTAGTAGCCACCCCCGTTGGCACAAGAACCCATGCTGAGCACCCAACGCGGCTCGGCCATCTGGTCATAGACCTTGCGCAACGCCGGCGCCATCTTGTTGCACAGCGTACCGGCAACGATCATCAGATCGCTCTGCCGCGGGCTCGGCCGAAACAGCATGCCAAACCGGTCAATGTCATACCGTGCCGCGCCCGCATGCATCATTTCGACCGCACAACAGGCCAGACCAAATGTCATGGGCCACAACGACCCGGTCTTCGACCAGTTGATGACCGTATCCAGGCTCGTGGTCACGAACCCCTCCTTGAGAATGCCCTCAATGCCCATGGTGCTGCGTGGTGCCGTTAATGCGTTGAAAGATCATTCCCAATCCAAGGCGCCTTTTTTCCACTCGTAGACAAAGCCAACGACGAGGATGCCAAGGAAGATCATCATGGACCAAAAGCCGGTCGCGCCAATCTCGCGCAGAGAAACCGCCCAAGGAAACAGGAAGGCAATCTCGAGGTCAAACAAGATGAACAGGATCGCCACGAGGTAATAGCGCACATCGAACTTCATGCGCGCATCTTCGAAGGCCTCGAAGCCGCACTCGTAGGGGGAGTTCTTGGCCGCATCGGGCCGGTTCGGCCCCATCACGAAACCAATCACCTGAGGCAGCACGCCAACCAGCACGCCAACCAGAATGAAGAGGATCACTGGCAAGTAAGGTTGCAGGTCCATGTTGCTTTTGAGGCCTCTGGGGTCACAGGAAACTGGAAGATTTCTTCAATAAAACACCTGGTGCCGACGGCGAGACTCGAACTCGCACAGCTTTCGCCACTACCCCCTCAAGATAGCGTGTCTACCAATTTCACCACGTCGGCTACGTGTCCCACCTGCTTGGTATTCGCCATCTTCGAGTAAGAAAACAGCGCATCTGGCAGCCCAAAATTCTAACCGGAAAGGCCGTCTTTTCAGCCTTCCCGCCGCATTGAATCAATGCGCGTTTGCGGCCCGTCGGCGCTTCACTTCGAAGGGATCGCGGCAGCGCCCGAGGCAGCAACACTCGGGCCGCTCGCCACGGGGCTGACCGCAGAAATCGCTGGCTTGTCGAGAATGCTGTCGGCCGACGCACGGCTGCGGTCATTCGACAAATAGGCCAACAGCACGGTGCACGAGAAAAACACCGCGGCACAAACGGCCGTCGAGCGAGACAGGAAGTTGGCACTGCCAGAGGCCCCGAAAAGACTGCCCGAGGCGCCACTGCCGAAGGACGCGCCCATGTCAGCGCCCTTGCCGTGCTGCACCAGCACCAGGCCGATCATCGCCAAGGCCGCAACAATCTGCACGGCCACCACCAAGTTCGTTGTCAGGTTCATTTTTTTGACTTTCCAGAAGACTCAAGAGCAGCCGCCATGGCGGCACGACAAGTAGCAGAAAACTCGGAAGCCTTCAGGGAAGCGCCCCCCACCAGACCACCGTCGATATCGGGTTGCAAGAACATCGCTTGCGCATTCGACGCCGTGACGCTTCCGCCGTACAGCAAACGCATCTCCGCCGCACGCGTGCTGGCTGCAGCCAGTTGCGCTCGCAGCACCGCGTGCACGGCCTGAGCCTGCTCGGGCAGCGCAGTTTTACCTGTCCCGATGGCCCACACCGGCTCGTACGCCACGACGATTTGTGACACGCAATGGCCCAGCGTGTGCACCACCGCCGACAGTTGACGCTTGACCACCGATTCGGTGAGCCCACCCTCGTATTCGGCGTCCGATTCCCCCACGCACACGATGGGCGTCAATCCATGGGACAAGGCGATGCGAGCCTTGTCGGCCACCACCTGGTCGGACTCACCGTGATGAACCCGCCGCTCGGAGTGGCCAACGATGACGTAGCGACAACCGAACTCCGCCAGCATTCCTGCGGAGACTTCGCCGGTGTAAGCGCCAGACTCATGCGAGGAACAGTCCTGCGCCCCCCAACCGATGCCGCTGCCCTGAAGCGACAGCGCCACATCCGGCAGGTAGGGAAACGGGCAGCACACAGCCACTTCGGCATCGAACGGGCCAGCCGATCGCAGCGCGGCCAGCAACTCGCCATTGGCCACGCGCGAACCGTTCATCTTCCAGTTGCCCACGACCAATGGCCTGCGCGGCAGCGCCGCCACCACACTCGACGGGTTCACCATGACAACACCAGCTTTCCGATGTGGCGGTTGGACTCCATCAGCGCATGCGCGTCGGCAGCCTGTCGCGCCGGGAAGGTCTTGAACACCACGGGCCGGACCACGCCAGCAACCAGCCAGCCCCAGACCTTGGAACGCAGCTCGCGCGCAATCGCCGACTTGAATTCGACTGAACGTGCACGCAGGGTCGAACCCGTGATCGTGAGGCGCCGACGCAGCAATTGGGCCGCATCGAACGAGGCCAATTTGCCGCCCTGCACCGCGATGATCACCAGCCGCCCATCTTCAGCGAGACAACTCACCTCGCGCGCCACGTAGTCACCGGCCACGATGTCGAGGATCACATCGACGCCGCGGCCAGCCGTCAGCCGCAGCGAGTCCTCGACGAAATCCTGGGTGCGATGGTTGATGGCATGGTGCGCACCCAGCGCCAAGCAGGCCGCCGCCTTGTCGTCCGAGCCGACCGTCACGATCACAGTGGCACCTGCCGCCCGAGCCAACTGGATGGCCGTGACGCCGATGCCACTGGCGCCACCCTGGATCAGGATGGTTTCACCGGCCTTCAACCCGCCGCGTTCGAACACGTTCGACCAGACGGTGAAGAAGGTTTCGGGCAGGCTGGCCGCCTCGATGTCGGTCCAACCTTCAGGCACTGGCAGGCATTGCCCGACCGGCGCCACACAGCGCTCGGCGTAGCCACCACCCGACACGAGCGCACACACGCGGTCGCCCACACCAAAGCCCGCAGCGCGCATGGCCTGCGCGTCGCCCGAGGCCACCGTTCCCGCCACCTCAAGGCCAGGCAGATCTGAAGCGCCGGCAGGGGGCGGATAAAACCCCTTGCGTTGCAGCACGTCCGGACGATTGACCCCGGACGCCGCCACGGCGATCAACAACTCGCCCGCGCCGGCCACCGGCTCTGGGCGATCCGTCAGGCGCAGCACGTCTGGCGGCCCGAATGAACTGATTTCAACGGCTTTCATCGTGATCAGGATTCGAATTCCGGCGCGGCGCGGGGAATCACTCCCCCGCGTCGACCGAAGCCCGGTTCAAGACGTCGGCTCAGCCCTCGCCGCCTTCGGGGGCGGGCGCTGGCTGCTGGTCACGATCGATCAGAGCCTTCATGGACAGCTTGACGCGCCCCTTCTCGTCGGTCTCGAGCACCTTGACCTTGACGATCTGGCCTTCCTTGAGGAAGTCGGTGACCTTCTCGACACGCTGGTGAGCGATCTGGCTGATGTGCAGCAGACCGTCCTTGCCAGGCAGCAGATTGACCAGCGCGCCGAAGTCCAGAATCTTGACGATCGGGCCTTCGTAGATCTTGCCGATCTCGACTTCTGCGGTGATCTCTTCGATGCGCTTCTTGGCGTGAGCCGCCTTGTCGCTGTCGGTCGAAGCGATGGTGATCGTGCCGTCTTCGCCGATGTCGATCGTGGTGCCGGTTTCTTCGGTCAGCGCACGGATGGTCGCGCCGCCCTTGCCGATCACGTCACGGATCTTTTCGGGGTTGATCTTCATCGTGTACAGGCGAGGCGCGAATTGCGAGACCTCGGCCTTGGCGCCGCCCACGGCCTCGACCATCTTGCCCAGGATGTGCAAGCGCGCTTCCTTGGCTTGCGCCAGTGCGACCTGCATGATTTCCTTGGTGATGCCCTGGATCTTGATGTCCATCTGCAAGGCGGTCACGCCGTTGGTCGTGCCGGCCACCTTGAAGTCCATGTCGCCGAGGTGATCCTCGTCGCCCAGGATGTCGGTCAGCACGGCGAAGCGGTTGCCGTCCTTGATCAGGCCCATGGCGATGCCCGCCACGTGCGCCTTGAGCGGCACGCCGGCGTCCATCAGCGCGAGGCAGCCGCCGCACACCGAAGCCATCGACGACGAGCCGTTGGACTCGGTGATTTCGGAGACGACACGCATCGAGTACGGGAAGTCAGCACGGTCCGGCAGCACTGCCACCAGAGCGCGCTTGGCCAGACGGCCGTGGCCGATCTCGCGGCGCTTGGGGGTGCCCACGCGACCGGTTTCTCCGGTGGCGAACGGAGGCATGTTGTAGTGCATCATGAAGTGCTCGCTGAACTCGCCAGCCAGCGCGTCGATCTTCTGCGAATCGCGATCGGTGCCGAGCGTGGCAGCGACCAGCGCCTGCGTTTCACCACGGGTGAACAGCGACGAGCCGTGCACGCGCGGCAGCACGCTGTTGCGGATCTCGATCTGGCGCACGGTGCGCGTGTCGCGTCCGTCGATGCGTGGCTCGCCCGACAGAATCTGGCTGCGCACGATCTTGGCCTCGATGTCGAACAGCACGTTGTCGACCTTGACCTTGTCGACGGCAGCGCCGCCAGCCGTCAGGGCGGCCAGGGTCTTGGCGGTGACTTCGCGCGTCGCGTGGGTGCGGGCTTGCTTGGAGCGGATCTGGTAGGCCACGCGCAGCGGCTCTTCGGCCAGGGCACAGACCTGTGCAATGAAGGCCTCGTCCTTGGCAGGCGGCTGCCAGTCCCAGGCCGGCTTGCCGGCGTCACGCACCAGTTCGTTGATGGCGGCGATGGCGACCCGGCTTTGCTCATGGCCGAACACCACGCCACCGAGCATGATTTCTTCGCTGAGTTGCTGAGCTTCGGATTCGACCATCAGCACGGCGGCATCGGTGCCTGCCACGACCAGGTCCATCTTCGAGTCGAGCAACTGGGTCTTGCCCGGGTTGAGCACGTATTCGCCGTTGATCAGGCCGACGCGAGCCGCGCCAATCGGGCCGTCGAACGGAATGCCGGAGATCGCCAGCGCGGCGCTGGAGCCGATGAGCGCAGCGATGTCAGCCGACACCTCAGGGTTCAACGACAGCACGTGGATCACCACTTGCACTTCGTTGTAGAAGCCTTCGGGGAACAAGGGGCGCAGCGGCCGGTCGATCAGGCGCGAGGTCAGGGTTTCCAGCTCGCTGGGACGGCCCTCGCGCTTGAAGAAGCTGCCTGGGATCTTGCCGGCGGCGTAGGTCTTTTCGATGTAGTCCACGGTCAGCGGGAAGAAATCCTGCCCCGCCTTGGCGTTCTTCGCCCCGACCACGGTCGCGAGGATCACGGTGTCTTCGATGTTGACCAGAACGGCGCCGCTGGACTGACGGGCGATTTCGCCGGTTTCCAGCACCACGGTGTGCTGGCCCCATTGGAACGTCTTGGTGACTTTGTTGAACATGCTCATTGGTCTCTCCGGTTGATGTCAGCGCCTTGCGGGCGGCGCCTTCGACCCCAGAGCGTGAACTACCTGGCGCGATGCCATTCCAGCGACGTTCGGTGAAAAACGCATTTGGAATGACACATCGTCATCATTGGCGGCCCAGCTCCAAAAAAAGAAAAGCCTGTACTGGACGTCCAGACAGGCTCTTCGCTTCAGCGTGACACTTACTTGCGCAAGCCCAGCTTCTGAATCAGTGCGGTGTAACGGTCTGCGTCACGGTCCCGAAGGTAAGCCAGCAGACTCTTGCGGGTGTTGACCATCTTCAGCAAACCACGGCGACCATGGTGGTCCTTCATGTGGGTCTTGAAGTGGGGGGTGAGTTCGTTGATGCGTGCGGTCAACAAGGCCACCTGGACTTCGGGAGACCCGGTGTCGTTGGCGCTGCGCGCATTGGCTTTGACGATTTCTGCCTTTTGGGCAACGGTAGCTGTCATGGTGTTTCCTGTTCGAAGAACCGGCCGCTCACGTGGAACTGGCGTGGATCTCGTTGTGGACTTGCGGTCGCGGGTGGAACAACCTGCGCCGTGCTGATTCCCAGGGTGTTAACCCGAGGACCGGCGAGTATAGCCCGCTCAAACGGTCGCCAAAGGCCACCGGGGCCGCACATTGAAGTGGTGATTCGAGTCCGTCTGGGGGCCGTTGCGTTGCCAGCGCATGGCTGCGGCCAGCGCGATCATGGCGCCGTTGTCGGTGCAAAGCGCCAGTTCCGGGTAGTGCAGCTTGAAGCCGCGCTTGAGTGCCTCAGCCCCCAACCGCTCGCGCAGCGCCGCGTTGGCACCCACGCCGCCGGCCACCACCAACCGCGCCAGACCGGTCGATTTCAACGCAGCGAGCGACTTGCGCGCCAGCACGTCGACGATGGCGGCCTGCGTGCTCGCCGCCAAGTCGGCGCGGTCCTGCGCGCTGGGGTGCTCGCCGAGCTTGCGCAAGGTGGTCATCACGGCGGTCTTCAAGCCGGCGAACGAAAAATTCAGATCGCCGCTGTGCAGCAACGGCCGGGGCAGCTCGAATCGCACCGGATTGCCCGCCAGCGCGAGCTCGGCCAGCGCCGGACCGCCCGGGTAGCCCAGCCCGAGCAGCTTGGCCGACTTGTCGAACGCCTCGCCCGCCGCATCGTCGATGGTCTCGCCGAGCAGCGTGTAGCAGCCCACGTCGTCCACGCGCATGAGCTGGGTGTGTCCGCCCGACACGAGCAGCGCGACGAAGGGAAACACCGGCGGGTCGGCGCTCAAAAAGGGCGACAGCAAGTGCCCCTCAAGGTGATGCACGCCCCACACCGGGCGATCCAGCGCCGCTCCAAGCGACACTGCCACCCCGGCACCCACCAGCAACGCGCCCGCCAGACCGGGGCCTTGCGTGTAGGCGATCACGTCGATCTCGTTGAGCGACAGGTCGGCGCCCGCCAGCACCTCGCGCGCCAGCGGCAGCACCCTGCGGATGTGATCGCGCGAAGCCAGCTCGGGCACCACGCCGCCGTACGCACGGTGCATGTCGATCTGGCTGTAGAGCGCTTGCGAACGCAATCGCGGCACCCCGCTGGCGTGGGCCTCGATCAGCGCCACGCCGGTTTCGTCACACGACGACTCGATGCCCAGAAAGATCATGGCCCGGCACGCTCAGTGCTGCTCCTTGGCGTGATTGATCGTGTACTTCGGGATCTCGATCGTGACGTCGCGCTGCGCGAGGATGGCCTGACACGACAGGCGCGAGTTCGGCTCGAGCCCCCAGGCGCGGTCGAGCAGGTCTTCTTCGACCTCATCGATCTCGCCAAGCGAGGCGAACCCCTCGCGCACGATGACGTGGCAAGTGGTGCACGCGCAGCTCATCTCGCAGGCGTGCTCGATCTCGATGCCGTTGTCGAGCAGCGCTTCGCAGATCGAGGTGCCCGCAGGTGCTTCGATCACGGTGCCGCCGGGGCAGTACTCGGCGTGGGGCAGGATCTTGATGACAGGCATGGTGGGGTCTGGTTCGGGCGACGTCAGACGTCGCTCACGTTGCGCCCGGCGAGCGCCTTGCGGATGCCGCGGTTCATGCGCTCGGCGGCAAAGGCTTCGGTGCTCGAGGCAAGTGCCTCGACGATGTCGTCGATGGCGTGGTGGTCGGCGAGTTCACGGCAGGCCTCGACCTGAACCAGCATGGCTTCGATCGCCTCGCGCTCGGGCGCACCGAGCAAGTCGCCATCGGCGACCAGTGCGGCACGCGTGGCGAGCAGCATGCGCTCGGCCTCGACCCGCGACTCGCGCAGGCTGCGCTCTTTCATGTCGACCTCGGCGGTGCCGAAACTCTCGCTCAGCATGCGCGCGATCTCTTCGTCGGCCAAGCCGTAGCTGGGCTTGACCGAAATCGAGGCTTCCACGCCGGACGATTCCTCGCGTGCGCTGACGCTGAGCATGCCGTCGGCGTCCACCGTGAAGCTCACGCGGATGTGCGCCGCACCGGCCACCATGGGCGGGATGCCGCGCAACTCGAACCGTGCGAGCGAGCGGCAATCGCTGACCAGTTCGCGCTCGCCTTGCACCACGTGGATCGCCAGCGCGGTTTGTCCGTCCTTGAAGGTGGTGAAGTCCTGGGCGCGAGCCGTGGGAATCGAGCTGTTGCGCGGGATGATGCGTTCGACCAGCCCGCCCATGGTTTCCAGCCCGAGCGACAACGGAATCACGTCGAGCAGCAGCATTTCTTCGGCACCGGCGTTGCCTGCCAGCCCATCGGCGTGCAAGGCCGCGCCCAGCGCCACCACCTCGTCGGGGTTCAGGTTGTTGAGCGGCGGCTGGCCGAAGAACGCCGCCACCGCCGCCTGCACCGCCGGCATGCGCGTCGAGCCGCCCACCATCACCACGCCCTGCACCGCCGAGGTGTCGGTTTTGGCGTCGCGCATCACCCGGCGCAGCACGGTCAGCGTGCGCGCCACCAGAGCGCTGGTGATGGCGTCGAACTGCTCGCGACTCACGCGCACCGACAGTTCCGTGGGCTCGGTGGCCGATCGCATCAGCGGACAAGCCAGCGTGGCGTGGTCGGCGGTCGACAGTTTTTCCTTGACCGCGCGCGCGGCGACCAGCACGGCACGCTTGTTCTCGGGCGAATCGGCACTCAGGCCCGCCTGCGCCAGCGCCCAGTCGGCCAGGGCGTGATCGAAGTCGTCACCGCCCAGCGCCGAATCGCCGCCGGTGGCCACCACCTCGAAAACCCCGGCGCTCAGCCTCAGCAGCGACACGTCGAAGGTGCCGCCGCCCAGGTCGTACACCGCGTAGAGGCCTTCGGAGCCATGCTCCAGCCCATAGGCGATGGCTGCGGCCGTGGGCTCGTTGATCAGGCGCAGCACGTGCAGCCCGGCCAGTTGTGCGGCGTCCTTGGTGGCTTGGCGCTGCGCGTCATCGAAGTAGGCGGGCACGGTGATCACCGCGCCGAACAGGTCGTCGTCGAAGGTGTCCTCGGCGCGGTAACGCAGCGTGGCGAGGATCTCGGCCGACACCTCGACCGGCGACTTGATGCCATCGACGGTGCTGATCTGCAGCATCCCCGGCGCTTCGACAAAGTCGTAGGGCAGCTTGCCCCGATCGGCCAGATCGCTCAGGCCGCGACCCATGAATCGCTTGACCGACACGATCGTGTTGCGCGGGTCGGTGGCGGCTTCGGCCAGCGCCGCCGCGCCGATCTGCCGATTGCCGCCGCTCAGGTAACGCACCGCCGACGGCAAGATGGCGTGCCCGGATTCGTCAGGCAGGCATTCGGCCACGCCGTGGCGCACCGCAGCGACCAGCGAGTGGGTGGTTCCGAGATCGATGCCCACCGCGATGCGACGCTGGTGGGGGTCCGGCGCACCGCCGGGTTCTGAGAGCTGTAGCAAGGCCATGAGACTTATTGTTCCAGTGCTTCGGCGCGCTGATCGACATCGCGGGAAAACCGCTCGACGAACATGAGCGAGCGCACCTGCTGCGCCGCCTGGGCGTAGTCGCCGCGCTCGTCGATCGACGCGCAAAGCTCATCGATGGATCGAGTGCGCACGGCGCGCATGTCCGCGGCCAGGGCATCGACTTGCGCCAGATCCTGGGCCGCCTCGAGCGACTCGCGCCACTCCATTTGCTGCATCAGGAAAGCCGCCGGCATCGCGGTGTTGTCTTCGGCAGCGATCGGCGCGCCATGGAGTTCGCACAGGTAAGCAGCGCGCTGGAGCGGGTCCTTGAGTCGCCGGTAAGCCTCGTTGATGCGCACCGACCACTGCAGCGCCAGCCGCTGCGCGGCGGCGCCTTCGCTCACGAAACGGTCGGGGTGCACCTGCGCCAGCAACGCGCGCCATTTGGCATCGATCGCGCTGGGGTCCTGCGCGTGGCGACGCGGCAGGTCGAACAGTTCAAAGTCGTCGCTGTCGAGCTTCATGGGATGGCCAACGGCGCGGATTTCACGGTGAGGGATCGCGGCGCCCGAAGCCGCCGCGAGGGGGTCGTCAGACCCGGAACGATTCGCCGCAGCCGCAGCGGTCTTTCTCGCGCGGGTTGTGGAACTTGAAGCCCTCGTTGAGTCCCTCGCGCACGAAGTCGAGCTCGGTGCCGTCGATGTACGGCAGGCTCTTCGGGTCGACCAGCACCTTCACGCCATGGTCTTCGAACACGGTGTCTTCGGGGGCCACGTCGTCGGCGTATTCGAGTTTGTAGGCCATGCCCGAGCAGCCGGTGGTGCGCACGCCCAGCCGCACGCCCACACCCTTGCCGCGCTTGCCGATGTAGCGAGTGACGTGTCGCGCCGCCGCTTCAGTGAGAGTGACAGCCATGATTTCAGTGCGCGCCGGGGTTGGCCGCGTCAGCCGCCGCGGTCTTGGCCTTGTAGTCGTTGACCGCCGCCTTGATCGCGTCCTCGGCCAGGATCGAGCAGTGGATCTTGACCGGTGGCAGCGCCAGCTCTTCGGCGATGTGCGTGTTCTTGATGGTCATCGCCTCGTCGAGCGACTTGCCCTTGATCCACTCGGTGACCAGCGAGCTCGAGGCGATCGCCGAGCCGCAGCCGTAGGTCTTGAACTTGGCGTCCTCGATCAGCCCGGTCACCGGATTGACCTTGATCTGCAGCTTCATCACGTCGCCGCAGGCCGGCGCACCCACCATGCCGGTGCCCACCGTGTCGTCACCCTTGTCGAACGAGCCCACGTTGCGCGGGTTCTCGTAGTGCTCGACCACTTTTTCGCTGTATGCCATGTCAGTTCTCCTGATGTGTCAAATGCAGGGCGTGTGCGCTCAGTGCGCAGCCCACTGGATGGAGCTGATGTCGACTCCCTCCTGGTACATGTCCCACAGCGGCGACAGGTCGCGCAACTTGGCGACGCGGTCGCGCAGCGTGGTGACGACGTAGTCGATTTCCTCGGACGTGGTGTAGCGCCCGATCGTCATGCGCAAACTCGAGTGCGCCAGTTCATCGCTGCGACCCAGCGCGCGCAGCACATAGCTCGGCTCCAGGCTGGCCGAAGTGCATGCCGAGCCCGACGACACCGCGATGCCCTTGATGCCCATGATCAGCGACTCGCCCTCGACGAAGTTGAACGACATGTTCACGTTGTGCGGCACGCGCTGCGTGGGGTGACCGTTGAGGAAGGTCTGCTCGATGCCCGCCAGCCCATCAAGCAAGCGCCGCTGCAGCGCGCAGATGCGTTCGTTTTCGGAGGCCATTTCCTCGCGGGCAATGCGAAAGGCCTCGCCCATGCCAACGATCTGGTGCGTGGGCAGCGTGCCCGAACGCATGCCGCGCTCGTGGCCGCCACCGTGCATCTGCGCTTCGATGCGGATGCGCGGCTTGCGGCGCACGTACAGCGCGCCGATGCCCTTGGGGCCGTAGGTCTTGTGCGAGGCCAGGCTCATCAGATCGACCGGCAACGTGGCCAGATCGATCTCGACCTTGCCCGTGGCTTGCGCCGCGTCCACGTGGAAGACGATCCCGCGCTCGCGGCACAGCGCGCCGATGGCCGGGATGTCCTGAATGACGCCGATCTCGTTGTTGACCAGCATCACCGAGATCAAGATGGTGTCGGGGCGGATGGCCGCTTTGAGCGACTCGAAGTCGAGCAAGCCGTCTTCGCGCACCTCAAGGTAGGTGGCGTCGAAGCCCTGACGCTCGAGTTCGCGCACGGAATCGAGCACGGCCTTGTGCTCGGTCTTCACCGTGATGATGTGCTTGCCGCGCGTCTTGTAAAACTGCGCGGCGCCCTTGATCGCGAGGTTGTTCGACTCGGTGGCACCCGACGTCCAGACGATCTCGCGCGGGTCAGCGCCGATCAGCGCGGCGACTTGTTCGCGCGCCTTCTCGACAGCAGCTTCAGCCTCCCAGCCCCAGGCGTGAGTGCGCGACGCCGGGTTGCCGAAGTGCTCGCGCAACCAGGGGATCATGGCGTCGACGACGCGCTGATCCACCGGGTTGGTGGCACCGTAGTCCATGTAGATCGGGAAATGCGGAGTGGAGTCCATGCGGCGATGTCTGCTGAAAAATCAAACCGGTCGGCAGCGCGCGAGCGCCACCGTGAGCCGGCTCACTTCGAAAATGCGTTGCCCAGCGCAAACACCGAATTGGGCGCCGTGATACGGATGGGCTTGAGCACCGGCTGCGTCGAGATCGCCCGCTTGATCGGATGCGCCTCGATCGACACGCCCTTGGCGAGTTGATCTTCCACCAGCTTTTTCAGCGAGATGGAGTTGAGGTGCTCGATCATCTTGGCGTTGAGGCCGGCCCACAGGTCGTGCGTCATGCATCGGCCACCTTCGTCGCCCATGCAGTTTTCCTTGCCGCCGCAGCCGGTGGCGTCCAGCGGCTCGTCGACGGCCAGGATGATGTCGGCCACGGTGATGTCCTCGGCCTTGCGGCCCAGCGAATAGCCACCCCCCGGCCCGCGGGTGCTACCCACCAGCTCCTGACGGCGCAGACGGCCGAACAACTGCTCGAGGTACGACAGCGAGATGTGCTGACGCGCGCTGATGGCACCCAGCGCCACCGGCCCCGAGTTTTCACGCAACGCCAGATCGATCATGGCGGTCACGGCAAAGCGACCTTTGGTGGTGAGACGCATAAAACTACTCCTGTGCCCTTGCGGGGCGTGATGAAGACCAGGGCTTGATGAGCCACAACTCCCGCCGACCGACCAACCGGTGACGCCCAACGTTCCCCTGCGGAGAGCGGCTGGACCTCATAGTTGACCAACTTGGTCGAGTTTAGCGGAGACCTACTGTTCTGGTCAACATTAGCCTGGAAAGTTCCCTTGCCTTCGCACAAGAAATGCGGTGCCACTCGGGCGATCAGAGCCCATGGCGGGCCGCTCAGACCTAGGCCAGCAAGGGCAGCACGTTGTCGCCGCCGGCCGCGCCGAAGGCCTGTTCGCGCAACACGGCGAGCTGGTCACGGACCCGGGCAGCCTTTTCGAACTCGAGATTGCGGGCGTGTTCGAGCATCTGCTTTTCGAGCAGCTTGATGCGCTTGCCCAGGTCTTTCTCGGACAGCGCCTCGACGGCCTCGGCCTGAAGCCCTGCGCGCAGATCGTCCTTGCCGGACTTTTCGGCGTACACCCCGTCGATCAACTCCTTGATCTTCTTGTTGATGGTGCGCGGGGTGATGCCCATCGCGGTGTTGTGGGCGATCTGCTTGTTGCGGCGGCGCTCGGTCTCGTCGATGGCGCGGTGCATCGAGTCGGTGATCCGGTCGGCGTAGAGGATCGCTCGCCCATTCACGTTGCGCGCGGCGCGGCCGATGGTCTGGATCAGGCTGCGCTCGGAGCGCAAGAAGCCCTCCTTGTCGGCGTCGAGGATGGCCACCAGCGAGACCTCGGGAATGTCCAGCCCCTCGCGCAGCAAGTTGATGCCCACCAGCACGTCGAACACGCCCAGGCGCAGATCGCGCAGGATTTCCACCCGCTCCACGGTCTCGATGTCGCTGTGCAGGTAGCGCACCTTGACACCGTTGTCGCTCAGGTAATCGGTGAGCTGCTCGGCCATGCGCTTGGTCAGCGTGGTGATCAGCACGCGCTCGGCGAGATCGACGCGGATGCGGATTTCCTGCAGCACGTCATCCACCTGGTGGGTGGCCGGGCGCACCTCGACCATCGGGTCGATCAAGCCGGTGGGGCGCACCAGCTGCTCGACCACCTGGCCCGCCACGCGCTGCTCGTAGGCGGCCGGCGTGGCCGACACGAACATGACCTGACGCATGCGCGTTTCGAACTCCTCGAAGCGCAGCGGGCGGTTGTCGAGTGCGCTGGGCAGCCGAAAGCCATAGTCGACCAGCGTGGTCTTGCGCGCCCGGTCGCCGTTGTACATCCCGCCGAGCTGCCCGATCAGCACGTGCGACTCGTCCAGAAACATCAGCGAGTCGGCCGGCAGGTAGTCGACCAACGTCGACGGCGGCTGGCCGGGCGCCGCCCCTGAGAGGTGGCGCGTGTAGTTCTCGATGCCCTTGCAGTGGCCGATCTCCTGCAGCATCTCGAGGTCGAAGCGGGTGCGCTGCTCGAGCCGCTGCGCCTCGACCAGCTTGCCCTGCCCCACCAGTTCGGCCGAGCGATCGCGCAGCTCGTCCTTGATGGTGGTGATGGCGTTGACCACCTTGTCGCGCGGCGTGACGTAATGGCTCGACGGGTAGACCACAAAGCGCGGGATCTTCTGGCGGATGCGCCCGGTCAGCGGGTCGAACAGCGACAGCGACTCGACCTCGTCATCGAACAGCTCGATGCGAATCGCCAACTCCGAATGTTCGGCCGGGAAGATGTCGATCATGTCGCCGCGCACGCGGAAGGTGCCGCGCGAGAAATCGGTCTCGTTGCGCTGGTACTGCATGCGCACCAGTTGAGCGATCAGCTCGCGCTGGTTTTGCTTGCCGCCCGCGCGCAAGATGAGCCGCATGTCGAGGTAGTCCTCGGGCGCGCCGATGCCGTAGATGGCGCTCACCGTGGCCACGATCACCACGTCGCGGCGCTCGAGCAAGCTCTTGGTGGCGCTCAGGCGCATCTGCTCGATGTGTTCGTTGATCGAACTGTCCTTCTCGATGAACAGATCGCGCTGCGGCACGTAGGCCTCGGGCTGGAAGTAGTCGTAGTAGCTGACAAAGTACTCGACCGCGTTCTTCGGGAAGAACTCGCGGAACTCGGCGTACAGCTGCGCGGCCAGCGTCTTGTTGGGCGCAAACACGATGGCGGGGCGGCCGAGCTGCGCAATCACGTTGGCCATGGTGAAGGTCTTGCCCGAGCCCGTCACGCCCAGCAGTGTCTGGAAACTCAGGCCGTCGCGCACGCCTTCGACCAGCTTGGCGATGGCACTCGGCTGGTCGCCCGCCGGCGGATACGGCTGGAACAGCTGGAACGGCGAACCCGGGTAGCCGACGAACACCCCGGCCTCGGGCGCATCGGCGGGGGAAACAGAATCAGCGACTGGAGCCATGGCGGATAAAATTGGCGCGTTAACTCGCGGTGCAATGGATCGGGACAGCCCTGCAGGGTAGCCCAAACGAGCAGCCCATCGCCGGCTTGCGCTCAACTTCCAACCGCCTCCACAGCCTCACCACAAGGAACTCTCATGGCATCGCTTTTTGCCGCCGTCGACATGGCACCCCGAGACCCGATCCTCGGCCTGAACGAGCAGTTCAACGCCGACCCTAACCCGGCCAAGGTCAACCTGGGCGTCGGCGTCTACTTTGACGGTGCGGGCAAGCTGCCGTTGCTCAAGTGCGTGTCTGAAGCCGAAAAACTGATTTTCGAGAGTGCCAAGCCGCGCGGCTACCTGCCCATTGACGGCATTGCCGCCTACGACAAGGCAGTGCAAGGCCTGGTGTTCGGCGCCGACAGCGCAGCGGTCCAGCAAGGACGCGTCGCCACGGTGCAGGCGCTGGGCGGCACCGGCGGGCTGAAGGTCGGCGCCGATTTCCTCAAGCACATGGCCGTGCGCCAGGGCAGCAACCCCAAGGTGCTGATCAGCGACCCGAGCTGGGAAAACCACCGCGCGCTGTTCACCAACGCTGGCTTCTCGGTAGAAACCTACCCCTATTACGACGCCGACAAGCGTGGCGTTCACTTCGACGGCATGCTGGCCGCGCTCAACGCTGCGGCCGCCGGCACCATCGTCGTGCTGCACGCGTGCTGCCACAACCCGACCGGCTACGACATCACCGCAGCGCAGTGGTCGCAGGTGGTCGCGGCCATTCAAGCGCGCGGCCTGGTGGCCTTTCTGGACATGGCCTACCAGGGCTTTGGCGACGGCATTGCGGAGGACGGCACGGTCATTGCGCAGTTCCTGAACGCCGGTCTCGACTTCTTCGTGTCGACGTCGTTTTCCAAGAGCTTCTCGCTGTATGGCGAGCGTGTGGGTGCGCTGAGCGTGGTGTGCGCCAGCAAGGAAGAAGCCTCGCGCGTGCTGAGCCAGCTCAAGATCGTCATCCGCACCAACTACTCGAACCCGCCGACCCACGGCGCTCAGGTGGTGGCCACCGTGCTGACCACGCCGGCGCTGCGCGCGCTGTGGGAAGACGAACTCGGCGCCATGCGCACCCGCATCAAGGAAATGCGCCAGCTGCTGCAAACGAAGCTGGTGGCGTCCGGTGCGAAGAACGACGTGAGTTTCATCACTCGCCAGAAGGGCATGTTCAGCTATACCGGCCTGACGCAGCCGCAGATGGAACGCCTGCGCAACGAGTTCGGCGTGTACGGCGTCGATTCAGGCCGCATCTGCGTGGCCGCTCTCAACGCAGGCAACATCGACAAGGTGGTCCAGGCGATCAGCGCCGTGAGCTGAGACCTTTCCCCGGGCATAGGGTTAAAACCGCTAAAAATGCTGCACCGCAGCATCTACACTCCCGGGTCTGGTTCCAAGTCAAGCTCGGTCGTCATTCATCCGATAACCCGCTAGACCACCCTGCGGCGCCGCCGCAGGGTCTCATCGCCAGACCGAGGAGTTGAGCATGTCCATGATTTATCAGCTGTATGAAGCCAACCGGGCCCTGCTGAGTCCTCTGGCCGAGTTCTCCAGCGCCTCGTCGAAGCTCTACAGCCACCCGCTGTCGCCGTTCACGCACACGCCGCTCGCTCCACGCGTGTCGGCGGGTTTGAACCTGATGCACCGGCTTTCGAAGGCTTACGAGAAGCCCGAATTCAACATCCACACGGTCAACGTCGAAGGCGTTGACGTGGCCGTGCAGCAGCAGGTGACCCTCGAAAAGCCGTTTTGCCGGCTGCTGCGCTTCAAGCGCTTCACCGACAACCTGCCGATGCTCAAGCGCATGAAGGAGCAGCCCACCGTGCTGGTGGTCGCACCGCTGTCGGGCCACCACTCGACCTTGCTGCGCGAAACCGTGCGCGAGTTGCTGCACGACCACAAGGTCTACATCACCGACTGGACCGACGCGCGCATGGTGCCCGTCGAGGCCGGCGCCTTCACGCTCGACGACTACGTCGTGTACATCCAGGACTTCATCCGCCACATCGGGCCCGAGGTCAACGTGATCTCGGTGTGCCAGCCCACCGTGCCGGTGCTCGCCGCCATTTCGCTGATGGCCAGCCGCGGCGAAAAGACCCCGCGCACGATGACGATGATGGGCGGGCCGATCGACGCACGCTTGTCGCCCACGGCGGTCAACAACCTGGCGATGAACAAGAGCCTCGAGTGGTTCGAGAACAACGTGATCTTCCGTGTGCCGACCAATTACCCGGGCAGCCAGCGCCGGGTCTATCCGGGCTTCTTGCAGCACACCGGGTTCATCGCCATGAACCCTGGTCGCCATGCGCAGTCGCACTACGACTACTACATGGACCTGATGCGCGGCGAAGACGAGAACGCCGACTTCCACCGCAGCTTCTACGACGAATACAACGCGGTGCTCGACATGCCGGCCGAGTACTACCTCGACACCATCCGCGTGGTGTTCCAGGACTTCTCGCTGGTCAACGGCACCTGGGAAGTCAAGGGCGAGCGTGTCAAGCCGCAAGACATCAAGACCACGGCGCTGCTGACCATCGAAGGCGAGCTCGACGACATCTCGGGTGCCGGCCAGACGCGTGCCGCGCACGACCTGTGCTCGGGCATCGACAAGAAACGCAAGGTGCACTACGACGCTGTCGGCGCCGGGCATTACGGCATCTTCTCGGGCCGTCGCTGGCGCGAGATGGTCTATCCGCAATTGCGTGACTTCATCGCCAACAACCAGACCCGTTCGGCAGTGCCCGCCTCGCGCTCACGCGCCAAGCCCATCGCCTTGCTCAGCGACAGCGCACCGGCGCCACTGGACCTGACCCCCACGGTCAAGGTGCCACGCAAGGCTGCAGTCACCAAGGCCGCAGCCAAGACAGCGCCCGCCGCCAAGCCCGTGGTCGCTGCTGCAAGCAAGCCAGCTCGCAAGGCCGCGTCCAAGGCCAGCCCGGCCAAGTGATGTGGTGGCAGCGCTGAGGCCGGCCGACGCGCCGCAGGGCTGCGTCACCGGCTTCGGGGCGGGGCATGAGGCCACGCTGGTGCGCGTCGAGGCCATCGACCGCGCCTTGCCACAAACGCAGTGCACGCGCTGCGGCTACCCCGACTGCCGCAGTTATGCGCAAGCCATCGCCGAGGGCGATGCGGCCATCAACCGCTGCCCGCCCGGCGGTGCCGAAGGCATCGCCCGACTCGCGGCGATCACCGGCCAGTCCATCTTGCCGCTCGACGCCAGCCATGGCAGCGAAGGCCCGCGCCACCTGGCCGTGATCGACGAGGCGGCGTGCATCGGCTGCACGCTGTGCCTGAAGGCCTGTCCGGTCGACTGCATCCTCGGCGGGCCCAAGGCCATGCACACCGTGATCGATGCGCTGTGCACCGGCTGCGAGCTGTGCATCCCGGCCTGCCCGGTCGACTGCATTTCGCTCGTCAACGTCACCGGCGAGCGCACCGGCTGGTCCGCCTGGGACGCCACGCTGGCCGACGAGGCCCGCACCCGCTACGGCTTCCACCAGTTCCGGCTGCAACGCGACGAGCAAGAGCGCACCGCCCGACTCGAGGCGCGCGCAAGCGCCTTGCGCCCGCTGTGAGCGCCGCCCACCCCTTGAAGGTGCTGTCGGTCATCGCGCCGATGACGCAGCTCAACACGCCCTACCCGTCCACCGCCTACCTCACCGGTTTCCTGCGATCGCGCGGCTTCGAGGCGGTGCAAGAAGACCTGGCGCTGGCGCTGGTGCTCGAGCTGTTCTCGGCCGATGGGTTGAAGGCAGTTCGCGAGCGCATCGCTGAGTTGCCCGTGCCCCAGCGCACGATGCGCGTGGTGGCGTTCGACGAGGAGTTCGATCGCTACCTGTCGACGATCGCCCCCACGCTGGCGTTCCTGCAGGGCCGCGACGCCACCCTCGCCCACCGCATCTGCAGCCGTGCCTTCCTGCCCGAAGGGCCGCGCTTCGACTCGCTCGACGTCTACATCGACGAGGACGGCGGCGACCCGCTGGCCTGGGCGTTTGGCGCGCTCGGTGTGCACGACCGCGCGCGGCACCTGGCCACGCTGTACCTCAACGACATCGCCGACGTGCTGCGCGAGGCCGTCGATGCACGCTTCGAGTTCGTGCGCTACGGCGAATCGCTGGCGCTCAGCCAGCCAACCTTCGAGCCGCTGGCCGACGCACTCGCCGCGCCGCTGAACCTGATCGACCGCACGCTGCTCGCCCTGACGCTGGCCGCGATCAAGCGGCACCAGCCCCGCGTGCTGCTGATTTCGGTGCCCTTCCCCGGCGCGGTCTATGCGGCCTTTCGCATCGCGCAGGCGGTCAAGGCGCTCGACCCGAGCATCACCACGGTGCTGGGCGGCGGCTACGTCAACACCGAGCTGCGCGAGTTGAAGGAGCCGCGCGTGTTCGATTACTTCGATCACCTCACGCTCGATGCCGGCGAGCGCCCGCTGCTCGCGCTGCTCGAGCATCTTCAAGGGCGGCGCTCCGCGCAGCGGCTGGTGCGCACTTACCGGCGCGAGCCCGAAACCGGCGCGGTGCAGTACGTCAACTGGATCGAGGCCGACATCGCCTTCGCCGAGGTCGGCACACCCACCTGGGACGGCTTGCCGCTGGAGCGCTACTTGTCGCTGCTCGACATGCTCAACCCGATGCACCGGCTGTGGTCGGACGGGCGCTGGAACAAGCTCACGGTGGCGCACGGCTGCTACTGGAAGAAATGCAGCTTCTGTGACGTGAGCCTGGACTACATCTCGCGCTACGAAGGCGCCTCGGCCGCCACGCTGGTCGACCGCATCGAAGCCATCGTCGCCGAGACCGGGCAAACCGGCTTTCACTTCGTCGACGAAGCCGCGCCACCCAAGGCCTTGAAAACGCTCGCTGCCGAGCTGCAGCGCCGGCAGCTGGCCGTCTCGTGGTGGGGCAACATCCGCTTCGAAAAATCGTTCACGCCCGAGCTGTGCCAGCAGCTCGCCGACAGCGGCTGCATCGCGATTTCGGGCGGGCTTGAGGTGGCCTCGGACCGACTGCTCAAGCTGATGAAAAAAGGCGTGTCGGTCGATCAGGTGGCGCGCGTGACCAAGGCGTTTGCAGACGCCGGCGTGCTGGTGCATGCCTATCTGATGTACGGCTTTCCGACGCAAACGGTGCAAGACACGGTCGACGCGCTCGAGTACGTGCGCCAGCTGTTCGAGCACGGCTGCATCCAGTCGGGCTTTTTCCACCGCTTTGCCTGCACGGTGCATTCACCGGTCGGCCAGCACCCCGAGGAGTACGGCGTGACGCTGCAGCCGCTGCCGGCCATCACCTTTGCGACCAACGACGTGGGCTTCATCGACCCCACCGGCGTCGACCACGACGCGCTCGGCGTGGCGCTGCGCAAGGCGCTCTACAACTACATGCACGGCATCGGCCTCGAGCAGGACGTGCGCAGCTGGTTTGACATCCGCGTGCCGCGCACCCGCGTGGCACCCGACCGCATCGCCCGCGCCCTGGCCAGCACCGAATCCGCCCCATGAAAAAAGCCGACATCGCGCCGTTCTTCGCCACGCTGAAGGCGGCCAACCCGCAGCCACAGACCGAGCTCGAGTTCACCAACGTGTTCGAGCTGCTCGCCGCGGTGCTGCTGTCGGCGCAGGCCACCGACGTGGGCGTGAACAAGGCCACGCGCCGGCTGTTCGCGGTGGCCAACACGCCGCACAAGATGCGCGCGCTCGGCCTGCCCGCGCTCACCGACCACCTCAAGACCATCGGCTTGTTTCGCAACAAGGCGAAAAACCTGTTCGAGACCTGCCGCTTGCTGATCGAACGGCATGGCGGCGAGGTGCCGCGCAGCCGCGAGGCGCTCGAAGCGCTGCCCGGCGTGGGCCGCAAGACCGCCAACGTGGTGCTCAACGTGGCCTTTGGCGAGCCGACGATGGCGGTCGACACGCACATCTTTCGCCTGGGCAACCGCACCGGGCTGGCACCGGGCAAGAACCCGCTGCAAGTGGAACTGAAACTGCTCGAGCGCGTGCCCGCCGAGTACCTGGTGGACGCGCACCACTGGCTGATCCTGCACGGGCGCTACGTGTGCACTGCGCGCAGCCCGAAGTGCGGCGAGTGCGCGGTCGCCGCCTGCTGCGACTTCAGAAAAGACTCGCCGCCACGTTGATCGTGAACGCCGGGATGACGGTGTTGAAGGCAAACGACATCACCGACTGCAGCAGCACCAGACGGCGCATCGGCCGGCTGGTCACCGCCACATCGGCCGTCTGGCAGGCCAGCGCGATGGTGAATGAGACGTACAAGAAGTCCCCGTAATCGGGCTTGAACGAGGGGTCGGCATCGGGAAACCGCAGCCCGTGGCCGTGCGCGACTTCGTAGTACTGGCTCGCGCAGGTCAACGCGAACATGGTGGGCACCAGCAACCACGAGCCCGCGATGGTCGTGACGGCACGGTGGCCGCAGCGCCGGGCTGCGCCAGCGCTACTTGACACACCCGCTCGTGATCGGCACGCAGCAGCAGCACGCCGCTCAGCAGCGGTGACACCGATCAGATCACAACACGGGCACCGCGGTGAGACGTCCGCGAATGCGCTCGATCGACACCGCGCCGTCGAACACCTCGACCAGCGCGGCGTGCGCGTCGGCCGAATCGCTGGGCGCATCGGCAAGCAAGCGGCCGCCATGCAACACGAGCAAGCGCTCGGCCTGCAGCGCCAGCGGCAGATCGTGCAGCACGCTGACCACCAGGGTGCCGGCCGCTGCCAGACGCTGCAGCAAACGCACGACGGCGACCTGATGCGGTGGATCCAGGTGCGTCGTGGGCTCGTCAAGCAGCAGCACCGGCGCGCCCACGGCCAGCGCACGCGCGAGCAGCACCCGCTGGCGTTCACCGCCCGACAGCTCCGGCAGCCGGCGCTGCCGCCAGTCGGTGCAGCCGGTGGCCTCGAGGGCGGCATCCACCGCGGCGTGATCGCCCGCGCCAGGCGAGCCGAACAGTCCCAGATGCGGCAGCCGCCCGAGCATCACCACATCGCGCACCGACAGGTCGCCGCTCGACTCGCCTTGCTGCGCCAGCCAGGCGATGCGTCGAGCGCGCGCGGCCGCACCCCAGTCCGCCAAGGGCCGCTCATCGAGCCACACCCGACCCGATGCCAGCGGCAGCAACCCGGCCAGCGCGCGCAGCAGGGTCGACTTTCCCGCACCGTTGGGCCCGACGATCGCCGTCCAGCCCGGCCGCAGCGCGAACGACACGCCGTGCAACACGCCCTGAGCGCCCAACGACACGTGCAGGGCTTCAGCGCGCAGCGTGGCTGCGGGCGCGAGTGACGAGGGTGGCGTGATGGCGTTCATCCGACCCTGCGGCGGTACAGCAGCCACAGCAAGTAGCCGCCACCCAGCACCGCGGTGACCACGCCCACGGGCAGTTCCTGCGGGGCGATCAGGCTGCGCGCCAGCACATCGGCGGCCAGCAGCAAGGCACCGCCGGCCGCCGTGCTGGCCAGCACGGTGTAGCCGTGGGGCGCCGGGGCCCAGCGGCGCACCAGATGCGGCGACACCAGCCCCACAAACGCCACCAGCCCGGCCTGCGACACCGCCAGCCCGGTGGCCAGCGCCAGCGCGGCCACCAGCACCAGCCGCCAGCGCGGCAGTGCGAGCCCCAGGCTCATCGCGCTGTCTTCGCCGAGCGTCAGCGCGTCCAGCACAGCGGCCAGACGCCACGCCACCGGCACGATCAAGAGCAGCCCCGCAGCGAGCCAGCCCACGCTGCCCCAGCCGAGAAAGCTGGTGGTGCCCAGCATGAACACCTGGCGGCCGCGCAGGGCCTCGGGCGCGGCGCTGGCCAGCAGATCGCCAAGCGCCGTCAGCACCACGCCCACCACCACACCGGCCAGCAGCAAGCGCGAGGTCTCGCGGGCGCCACGCGCCAACACCAGCGTGAGCAGCACGCCACCGAGCGCACCCGCGAATGCCGCGCCCACCAGACCGAGCCGCGCCAGGCCATCGGCCGCCGACCAGGCCACGGCCACCCCGCCGAGCGCACTGGCCGCCAGCACCGCGACCACCGCCAGCGAGGCACCGGACGCCGAGCCCAGCAGGTACGGATCGGCCAGCGGGTTGCGAAACAGCCCCTGCGCGATCGCCCCGGCCAGGCCCAGCAAGGCGCCGACCAGCCATGCGCCCAGCGTGCGTGGCGCGCGGATCTGGCTGACGATGAAGCCATCATCGCCGCCTCCCCACGCAGGCCACGACCAGCCGTCGCTGCCGCAGGCCAGACCGGCCAGAACCAGCAGCGCGCTCGCCGCCAGTAGCGCCCAGGCCAGATGGCGGCGCTGGCTCATGGCTGGCGGCCCATGGCCACCAGACAGTCGGCGATCTGCAGCGCCGCCTCGCCCATGCGCGGGCCCGGACGCACCAGCAACTCGTAGCGCGACGGCGTGAAGCCGCAGGTGCGCACAGCGCGCAGCGCATGGAGCTGATCCCAGCCCGGGCGGCCCGGCATCTCAGCCAATGGCGCCGAGGCGGCCATCACGATGTCGGGCTGGGCGCGCACGATGAATTCGGGGTTGAGCTTCGGAAAGGGGCCGAGCGCGGCCGGCACCACGTTGACCACGCCCAGGCGGGCCAGCGTTTCGCCGATGAACGACCCCTCGCCGGCCGCATACGGCGTGGTGTCGACCTCGAAATAGACGCGCTGCCCGCGCAAGACGGGCGGCACCCGGGCCGCGGCGCGATCCACATCGCGTTCGATGGCCGCCCACAGCGGCGCGGCCGCCGCCGGCGTGCCCAGCATCGTGGCCAGCACCTGCAGCGAGCGTTGCACATCGGCATGCGTTTTCGACTCCAGCACCAGCACGTGGATGCCCAGCGACTCCAACCGCTCGATCACCCGCGCCGCGGGCGCGGCCAGCACCACATCGGGCCGCAGCGCGACGATGCGCTCGATCTGCGCATCGTCCAACCCGCCCAGCTTGGGCAGCGTCAGCACGCTGGCCGGCCAGCTCGAATAGCGGTCGGTTCCCACCAGCCGGTCGCACGCGTCCAGCGCACAGACGCTTTCGGTGAGTGCGGGCACCAGACTGACGATGCGCTGTGGCGGTGCGGCAAAGGTCTGCGCCTGGCCGCGCAGGTCTCGCAGCACGATCGAGCCCGAGGCCCAGCCCCACGCGGGTAACGCGGCGAGCATCGCTGCGCACATCAGCGTGCGCCAGGCGTACCCGACGCACCCGATGGCACGAGCGAAATGACCCCAGCCCAGACCCACGCCGGGGTTCATCCGTCGCGTCATCGCTGCGGTCATCGCTGGGGTCATCGCTCGACTGCGTCGGGCGGGCCTTAGAGGCCGACCCCGCTGTAGCGCAGACCCAGCCAGGCCTGGCGGCCCAGCGCACGGGCATCGCGGGCGGGCTCGATGTCGCGGTCGGCCACGTTGAGCACCTTGGCCTCGAGCTGCCAGCGCGGCATGAAGCGCCAGCGCACCTGCAGGTCGACGGTGGCGTAACTGCCCAGTGGCTTGCCACCGTCGGGTCGATCGCCCACGGACAGCAGCGAGCCGCCCAGGGTCCACGCGCCGATCTGGTAGTCGGCGTTGAAGGTCTCGTGGTGGCGGGCACGGCGCGCCAGGCGTGCCCCCGTGAGCTCATCGGTGGCGCTGACCAGATCGATGGTGGTGCGCAGGGTCAGCGCGCCAAGTCGCTGAGCAGCCGTCAGGCTCACGCCTTCGAGCCTGGCCTTGCCGGTGTTGCTCGCGCAGCCGCCGGTGTACGAGGCATCCGGGCACAACGAGGCGTCGAACTCGTAGCCAATCAAGTCGCGCACGCGGTTGCGGTAAGCGGTGGCCGACGCGCTGCTGTCGCCTGAGCGCCAATCCAGGCCGACCTCGACGCTGCGCCCGCGCTCGGGCCGAATGGTCGGTACACCGTAGTTGCCGTACGCATCGCTGTAGTAGAGGTCGTTGAAGGCGGGCGCGCGGAAGGTGGTGCCGGCCAGCGCCCGCGCGGTGAGGCCGTGGCCCAGCTCGTAGCCCCAGCCCAGCCGGCCGGTGGTCTTGCCGCCGTAGACCGAGCTGTCGTCGTGGCGCACGTCGGCTGACAACAGGTTCGCGCCGAAGCGGCCCGAATAGCCCACAGCCACCGCATCGTTGTGACGGCTGCGGTGGGTGGTGAGGGTCGACGCCTGCGCTTGCTCTTCCAGCCGCTCGAGCACCGCCACGACCTGCTGGCCCGGCGCCAGCGTGAACGCGTTTTGCCAGGTGTACTGGTCGCGTCGCGTCAGGTTGTGTTCGATCACGGCTGCGCCGGTGCGCTCGTCGTCCTCGCTGTGGGCCAGTTGCACGCGCGTGGTCCACAGCGGGCTCCACACGCCGTCGTAGCTGATGGCCGCGACTTGCGTGTCGAGGCGGTTGCGAAAGTTCGGGGTCGCGTCGGCGAGGTAGTCGGGCGCTTCGTACACGGCGCCGTCGTAGCGCGAGCTCAGGCGCGAATCGATCACGCTGAGCGCCACCCGGTGGCCCGGCGCCACGGTCTGGCCGAGGCTGAGCTGCGCGGTTCGGCGGCTGTAGCCGTCACGATCGGGGTTGTAGCTGCTGAACCGGTCGTTCGGCCGCAAAGCCGAGACACCATCGCTGTGCTCGTGCCCCAGCGAGGCGGCGTAGTCGAAGCTGCCGGTGCTGCCGCTGACCGCCACATCGCCCTCGCGCGAGCCGTATTCACCGAGGGCCGCATGGGCCGAGAAGCTCGCCGGGCCCTGCCCGCGCAGGGTGGTGATGCGCACCACGCCCCCCACCGCATCGGCGCCATACAGGCTGGAGCCTGGGCCGCGCAGCACCTCGATGCGCTCGATCTGCGCCAGGCTGAGGGAATTGAAGGCCACCAGACCCAGCGTGGCCGATCCAACGCGCACGCCGTCAATCAGCACCAGCGTGCTGGCCGAGCTGGCACCGCGAATGAGCACGCCCGCCGACTGGCCAGGCCCGCCGTTGCGCGAGATCTGCACGCCGGCCTCGCGGCGCAACAGGTCTTCGACGGAATCAGCGGCCGACTCGCGGATGCGCTGCGCATCGATGACGACCACATCGGAGGTGATCTGATCCTGAGCCAGCGGCTCCCGAGAGGCCACGACCACCACCGGCGGCAAGTTGGTCTGGGCCTGGGCGCCAGACGAGATGGAAAGACCGACCGCACAAGCGGCCACAGCAAAGCCGAGCGAGCGCCAGTGGGTGCCAGCCCCGAGCGCACGAAGCGCCGAGAGAGAGAAAGACATGATGAAAGGTCCGACAAGAGCCACGCGACCTGCTTCCCCGCAGGCGCATGCGATGTGGGTGCCACACGTGGAGGCACCCTCTTGTTGGCCGGTATCCGGGCTGAAGGAACGACTCTTGCGACCTTCCCAGAAACCTGAGTCTCCAGTGGTGTGTGAGCAAGCGTTGAAGCGAGGACCCGAGGGCCAAGGCTTCGTCCAACATACCGTTGCGGGGGCAGCGCAGATTGAGAGCCTTGCGGCTCCTTCTGCTTCCCGTTTAACTGCGCCGGCAAGAACACCGGCGCGAGCACCAAACAGAGCCAATTGTAAGCACCCGCCTACAATTCGAGCTGTCTTCAGCCGAGTACCACCGCGCCATGTCGAAGATCGAAGACCTTGCCGACCGGGTGGAGCGCTTGCTCCTGCGCCATGACGAGTTGCAGCGCACCAATGTGCTGCTCGAGCAGCAACTCAAGGGCGTGACCACCGAACGCGACAGCCTGAAATCGCGCCTGAACGCCGCGCGCAGCCGCATCAACACGCTGCTCGAGAGGCTGCCGGCCGAGGGCGCGTCCGCACCTGCGGCGCCCGTTTCAGACTCATTTTCCCCGTCAGGTGAAGAACCGCGATGAAACAAATCGAAGTCACGATCCTTGACCAGAGCTACGTGCTGGGCTGCCCCGAGGGCGGCGAAGCGATGCTGCGTTCGGCCGTCAAGGCGGTCGATCACGAGATGACCGCGATCCGCAACCTCGGCAAGGTGAAATCGCGCGAGCGCATCGCCGTGCTGGCCGCACTCAACCTCGCCTACGCACTGGAACAACAGCCAGAGACGTCGCGCATCAGCAGCGAGCCGGGCGGCGAGGTGGACATCGGCTCGCTCGTGGCCCGTATCGACAAGGCCCTCGGCGAGCACGGCCACCTGCTGTGACCTGCGGCTTGCCGGATGTCATGGAAACATCGCAGCAAGGGCGTGGGCGGACTTAGACTTTGGCCGTCCGTTGCGTTCGCGTGAGTTCTATATTTCCTTGAACCGATGCTCTCGCGAGCCTGGGCTTGGAACATTGCCGAGTGGGCGTGATCATCTCGCGTCAGATGAACCCGAAGCACGGCTGACCTGGTCCACCTGAATCCCCTGGGTTCAGGAATGCGGCTCACGGCTCGCAACGGACACCCTCAAGACCATGCGCCCTCGGCTCAGGCGACCGCGTCGAAGCGGATGCTGGCGAGGCTGACGCAGTTGCCGCCCCGTCTTTGTGCAGACCCGAGTGCCATTTCGGATGCGTCGAACAACTCATCTTGCGTGTGGGCCGTGTGCGGAAAGCTCGCCACGCCCATCGACACGGTGAAACCGAAGTCATGCCCATCGAGCACCACGAGCTGCGTGGCGCATTGCCTGCGCAGGCTCTCGACGCGCGCATGCGCGGTGGCCAGCCCCACACCCGACAGCAAGATCGCAAAGCGGTCCTCGCCGAGACAGCACGAGGCATCCATGGCGCGGGTGTTGCCGCGAATCAGCCGCCCCAGCGCTTCCAGAACCCGTGGGCGTGCAGCCGGCCCGAGGTCGACCTCGAGTTCGGTCGGGGGGTCGATCGCAATCGACACCAGCGAGAACTCTCGGTGCTCGCGGGTTGAAAGATCGACCTCTCTGCGCAACTGTTCATCGAACTGCGCACGCTGGTAAAGCCCGCCGCCACCTTGCCGCTGGCGCGCATCCTGCGCCTCACGGCTGAGCGATTCATTGACGATCTGCTGCTGCTCGAGCTGCATGAGCGCCATGGCAAGCTTCGCGTCGCGCCGCATCGCATCGGAGACATCCACCCAAAGGTGGCTGAGGTATTTCGAGGTCGATCCGTTGGCACTGGGCAGCGGCACGCAGACGACCTTGAAGTCACGCCGGGGCTGGGCGGGGTCGATGGACAGACGATGCTCGCTGGCTTGGGGCGTTCCCATCGTCAGCGTGGCTTCATCGGCAGCCCTCAGCGATGCGGCGGCGTCATGACCGAACAAGTCGAGGTCGGAACAACCGATGAGGTCAGCCTGAGATCGCCCCAGCATGGTGGCCAACTGCTCGCTGGCGTGCACATAACGGCCGGTCTCGGTGTGTTTCACCGACAGCCCCGCGTCGGGGTTGACCAGCAGCGCCGCCAGAACGCCATCCCACACGGCGGCGTCAAGACCCAACGACAACGCCAGCGGCTTCGGTGTCACCACCGAATCGACACTCGGCGCCTGCTCGATCATGTGCATCCTTGGTCTTTGATCCGCATCGGTCTGGTCAGGACCCAACCGACTTCAAGCAAACGATGGCGAGACACTTCCGCAGCATGCCCAGAGGCTATCGCAAAGCGCTGGGCTCATGACGGAAATGGGCCCTGATGGGAGCCCAGAAACGCAAACCCCCCTGTTCAGGGGGGTCTGGAAAGGCAAGGGCTGCGATCGGTGGCCGACGCGCCCATGGCGTCGGCCACCGAGCAAGCTCAGCGCTTGAAGTTGGCGACCACCTTGGCGAGACCCCCATCGAAGGCAATCGACACGATCTCGGTGACGAGATCCTCGTCCATGCCATTGGGGTCAAACGTCGAACTCCACTTCATGACGGTCTTGCCATCGGGCGTCGGGGTCAGTGCGATGGTCGAAAGGTAGTTCTTCACTGGCAAGGGACCTTTGACACCCGCGTAGGTGTAGGACTTCTGGGACGCGTTGTACTTGACCAGCTTTTCGACCAACTCACCGCCACCGACCAGCTTGAGCACGCGAACGGCACCGGCGACCGCTGGTTTGCCCTTGCCCTCGAGCGTGCTGCTGAGAACCGAGGGGTGCCACACGTCGAGCGAGTTGAAATCGCCAACGAACTTCCAGACCGTGTCAGGCGCGCTGTCGATCGTGACCTCACGCTCGAAGGACACGGCGCCCACGGCGCAGGCACTTGCCGCTGCCATCAACAAGCTGGCGGCGACGGTGAAATGACGAATGAGGTGTTTCATGGAGTTGCTCCTGCGAATCTGTAGACACTAGGCTCGCTGCGACGACACGCCCCTGCGAGATACCTCTGGATTATTGGACACTGAGTGACGCTTAGCCACATGGTGATCCCGATAGGCCTGTAAATTGCTTGGTATTGCCCGTCGAACTGGCGCTCACGCGCCGCCAACACAACGTTTTGCCACCACCAGCGCATGAGCATCGCCTCTTACATCAAGGAAATCGGCCGCGGCAAGGAAGGCGCTCGGTCTCTGAGCAGCGAGCAATCTCACGACCTGATGAGCCAAGTGCTCGATGGGCGCGTCAGCGACCTCGAGATTGGTGCGTTCGCCATGGCGATGCGCATCAAGGGCGAGTCGATCGATGAACTGAGCGGTTTTCTGAAGGCCGTACGTGAAAGGTCTTTGACGCTCATCCCGGCGGGACCGGCTGTGATCCTGCCGTCCTACAACGGAGCCCGCAGGCTGCCCAACCTGACCGCGCTGCTGGCACTGCTGCTGGCCCAGAACGGCATACCGGTGCTGGTGCACGGGGCGTCGAGGGATCCCTCGCGAGTGACCACTGCAGCCGTGTTCCACGATCTGGGGCTGCCCACGGCGCTCGATGCCGCCGATGTGTCCCACGCCTGGGCGCGGCGCGAACCGGTGTTCATCGCCACCGAGACGCTGTGTCCGGCACTCGCTCGCCTGCTCGACGTGCGCTGGGTGATCGGGCTGCGCAACGCGGGCCACACCGTGGCCAAACTGCTCGATCCGACGTCCGAAGCCCAAGCCTTTCGGGTGGTCAACCACACACATCCCGAGTACGGTGAGGTTCTGACTTCGTTCTTGCAGCGCGATCAGGCGAACGCCATGCTGTTGCGTGGCACCGAGGGCGAGCCGGTGGCCGACCCGCGACGCCTTCCCCGGCTCGATGTCTTTTTGCACGGCCAGTTGCGGGCTGAACTCTCGGCCCCGGCCCAGGAAGGCGTTTTGACGGAGTTGCCGGTGCTGCCGCGCACCATCGATGCCGCCACCACGGCGGTCTACATCCAGTCGGTGATCAGCGGCGAAAAACCGGCACCTGGCCCGCTGGCACGCCAGGCTGAATGCATTGCCACAGCCTGGCACAAACTGACGGGCGAAACGGCCTGCGAGCGCAGCGCCTGAGCCGGGCGTACACCAGCCGCGGCAACGCCAGTCGGCCCAACTCGGCACCGCCTCAGCAGGCGATCAACGAACCAGACGCTGGCGGGCCGACTCGTAAAGACACACAGACGCGGCAACGGCCACGTTGAGCGACTCCTCACCGCCGGGCTGAGCGATGCGCAGCGACTGGCTGCATTGAGACTGCAGCGCCGCCGACACACCCTCGCCCTCATGCCCGAGCACCCAGGCACAAGGCCAAGGCAGCGTCACCTCATGGATGGCCGGCACCGCGTGCGAGCTGGTGGCGATCAACGGCAGGCGCAGCGTGCTCAGGGCCGCGGCATCGCTCCCCTCGACGAGGGACAACCCGAAGTGCGCCCCCATGCCCGCGCGCAGGACCTTCGGCGACCACAGCCCGGCCGTGCCCTTGATCGCCACCACCTGAGTGAAACCGAAAGCCGCGGCACTGCGCAGCACGGTGCCCACATTGCCGGCGTCCTGCAGGCGATCGAGCACCACGGTGGCGGCCTGCGGTTGCAACCCGGAGGCTGGTCGCCAACCCACGATGAATCCGATCGGCGCAGCCGACTCGAGCGTGCTGATGCCGTCCATCAGCGATCCAGGCAAGACCGACACGACAGGCGCTGCGCTGGCCAGATCGCGCAGTGGCGATGCCCAGGCCTCTTCGCTGACAACCGCATGCAGCGGCACGCCGCCGCGCTGCAAGAACGCGCGGCAGAGGTGATCGCCTTCGAGCCACAGTTCACCGCTCTTGCGGTATGCCATCGGGTCGCGACCCTGCTTGCGCAGCCGCAGCAGCAAGGGGTTGTCACGCGAGGTGATCGCCTTGACGGCAGGCACGCTCATGGCAGCAAGACCGCGCGCACGGGCGCAAACGAACGGCGGTGCTCGGCGCAAGCGCCATGCTCGCGCAAGGCCGCCATGTGCGCCTGCGTGCCGTAGCCCTTGTGGGCATCGAATCCGTACTGAGGGTGGCGCTCATGCAACTGCTCACACAGCCTGTCGCGGTAGACCTTGGCCAGGATCGAGGCGGCCGAGATGGCCTGTACCTTGGCGTCACCCTGCACGATGGCTTCGGCTGGCACCGACAAGGTCGGCAACCGGTTGCCATCGACCAGCACGCGGTGCGGTCGCAAGCGCAGGCCCTCCACGGCGCGGCGCATCGCCAGCAGCGTCGCCTGCAAGATGTTCAAGCGGTCGATCTCCTCGACGCTGGCTTCGGCGATGCAACAGCACAGCGCCTTGGCACGGATCTCGTCGAACAGCCGTTCGCGGGTTTTCGGCGAGAGCTTTTTCGAATCGGCCAGACCGCGGATCGGTTGCAGTTCGTCGAGGATCACGGCCGCAGCGATGACCGGGCCGGCCAGCGGGCCCCGTCCGGCCTCATCCACGCCGGCGACCAGACCCGGGGCATCCCAGCCCAGCGGCAACTGCTCAGCGCGCAAGAAAGCTCGCGATCGCATCGGTGGCGGCCTGTGCGGTATTGCGGCGCAGGTCGTGATGAAGCCGTTCAAATCGGGCAGACAGCGCCGCACAGGCCGCGGGATCATCGAGCCAGGCCAAAGCGGCGTCAGCCAGGCCCTGCGCGGTGGCGTTTTCCTGCAGCAACTCGGGCACCGCGAAATCCTCGAGCAAGATGTTGGGCAAGCCCACCCAGGGCTGGTAGCCGCCCTTGAACTTCATGATCTGCGCGCTCAGCCAGTGCATCTTGTAGGCAATCACCATCGGCCGCTTGAACAGCGCCGCCTCGAGCGTGGCCGTGCCGCTGGCGATCATGGTCACATCGCAAGCGGCCAGTGCTTGATGCGATCGGCCGTCGACGAGTTGCACCCCCACGCCGGGCGCGTGTTCGGCCAGCAGCGGTTCGATCATCGAGCGCAAACCCGGTGCCGCAGGCAGCACGAATTTCAGGTCGGGACGGCGGCGCTTCATTTCACGGGCAGCGGCCAGCAGCACCGGTGCGATGTACTGGATCTCCACGCGGCGGCTGCCGGGCAGCAACGCCACGACGGTGTCAGCGTCGTCCAGGTTCAGCGCCGCGCGACTGGCCTGACGCGGCACCTCCAGCGGGATCGCATCGGCCAGCGGATGGCCCACATAGGTCGCCTGAACGCCGTGCTTCGCGTAGAGCGCGGGCTCGAAGGGAAAGATGCAAAGCACATGGTCGACGGCGCGCTTGATCTTTTCGATCCGCTCGCCGCGCCACGCCCAGATCGACGGGCCGATGAAATGAATCGTGCGGACACCTCGCGCCTTGAGCTTGACCTCGAGGTCAAGGTTGAAGTCGGGCGCATCGACCCCGATGAACACATCGGGCGGATCGGCCAGCAAGCGCTCGGTGAGCCGGTTGCGAATGCCGAGCAACTCGGGGTAGTGGCTGAGCACCTCGACATAACCGCGCACCGCCAGCTTGTCGCTCGGCCACCAGGGATCGAAGCCCTGGGTCACCATCTTGGGGCCGCCGATACCAGCAGAGGTCAGATCCGGCCAGCGCTGCCTCAGTCCACCCAGCAGCATTCCGGCCAGCAAGTCGCCCGAGGCTTCGCCGGCCACCATCGCAAGCCGAGGCGCGCGGTCATGCATGGGTGATCGACGGCGGTCTTGCGAGCAAGTGACCGCTCAGCGCGCGATACCGCGGCGCGAATGCTCGAGAAACGCGCTCATGGTGGCGACGTCGGCGGCCGCCTCGGGCATGGTTGACGGCAACGCGGCAATCGCATCGCGCGCCTGCTCGAGAGAGTGGCCCTCGCGGTAGAGCAAGCGGTGCATCTGCTTGATGGCGGCAATGCGCGCAGGGCCGAAACCGCGCCGGCGCAAGCCCTCGACGTTGAACCCTCGAACCGCCAGAGGGTTGCCGTCGACAGTCATGAACGGCGGAACATCTTGCGACACCGCGCTGGAAAAGCCGATCATGGCGTGCGCCCCGACCTTCACGAACTGGTGCAAGCCGCAAAGCCCGCCCACGATCGCCCAGTCGCCGAGCTGCACGTGTCCGGCCAGTGCCACGGAATTCGCAATGACGGTCTGATCACCCACATCGCAGTCGTGCGCGATGTGAACATAGCCCATGACCCAGTTGTCGTTGCCGACTGAAGTCACCCCACGGTCTTGCACGGTCCCGATGTTGAGGGTGCAGCCCTCACGGATCGTGTTGCGGTCCCCGATGCGCAACTCGGTGAGCTCGCCCGCGTACTTCTTGTCTTGCGGTATCGCTCCAATGGAGCAGAACTGGAAGATCCGGTTGTCGCGGCCTATCGTGGTGCGACCTTCGATCACGCAATGCGGCCCGATGGTCGTGCCGGCACCGATGCGCACATGCGAACGCACGATGGTGAAGGCATCGACGCTGACCGACTCATCGAGTTCGGCCCCGTCTTCGATGATCGCGGTGGGGTGAATCAAGGCCATGAGGCGACCGTGTCAGAAGAAGGTTTCAGCGCGATTCGTGCCAACGAGGAATCGCACCAGCCATCAAATCACTGTGCGCGTGGTGCACAGCAGGTTCGCTTCGACCACGGTGTCCCCGTCGACCGACGCGCGAGCCTTGAACTTGAGAATGCTCGCTTTCTTTCGCTCGAGCCACACCTCGAGCACCATCTGATCGCCGGGTTCGACCGGGCGCTTGAAACGCGCGTCGTCGATGCCGGCGAAATAGAACACCGAGTTGTCACCCGGTTCGCCGAAGCTCTTGAAGCCGAGGATCGCCGCAGCCTGCGCGAGGGCTTCGATCATCAGCACGCCGGGCATCACGGGCCGGACGGGGAAATGGCCGCTGAAGTACGGCTCGTTGATGCTGACGTTCTTGATCGCCTTGATGCGCACACCCACTTCCAGTTCAAGAACACGGTCCACGAGCAGGATCGGGAACCGGTGTGGAAGGGTTTTCAGTATTTCGTGGATGTCCATCGTCATGACGTTCAGGTTTCTTTGTTCTTCTCAAGCGCTCTGATGCGGTCACGCAACCGGTGCAACTGGCGCAACGTGGCCGCGTTCTTTTCCCACGAAGCATTGTCGTCGATGGGGAACAGCCCCGTGTAGACACCCGGGCGCAGGATCGAGTGGGAGGCCACCGTTCGTGCCGAAATGTGAACGTGGTCAGCCAGCGTCACGTGCCCCAACACCCCTGCACCACCGGCCAGCGTGCAGTGCGCACCGATGCGCGCGCTACCGGCCACGGCCGCCGTGCCCGCCATCGCGGTGTGCGCGCCGACATGCACGTTGTGGGCGATTTGAACCAGGTTGTCGAGCTTCACGCCGTCTTCGATCACGGTGTCTTCGAGAGCGCCACGGTCGATGCAGGTGTTGGCACCGATCTCCACGTCATCGCCGATGCGCACGCCGCCGAGCTGCTCGATCTTTTCCCAGCGGCCGGCGTTCGGCGCAAATCCGAAGCCGTCGGCGCCGATCACTGCGCCCCCGTGGACCACGCCACGCGCCCCGATGTGACAACCCCAGCCGAGCACCACCTGAGACGCCAGCCGCGTTTGCGGCCCGACCGACGCGCCCTCGCCGACGAAGCACTGAGCACCGATCACGGCACCGTCGCCAATCACTGCGGCGTCTTCAATGACGGCCAGCGGACCGACCGAAACGTTATTTCCGAGCCGGGCGCCCGCGTGAATGACCGCGCTGGCATGGATCGCAGGCGGCGTGGCTGCACGCCTGCGTGTCGCCCACAACTGGGTGAGGCGCGCAAAGCACAGATAGGGGTCACCCGCCACCAAGGTCGCCCCGCGGGCGATAGCCGCATCGCGATGCGTGTCTGAGACGATCACACAGCCTGCCCTGGAGGAGGCCAGCTGCGCCACGTAGCGTGGGTTGGAAACGAATGAAATCGTGTCCGGCGTGGCACAGTCCAGCGAACCAATCCGGCTCACCCGCAGACCGCGATCGCCGATCAGTTCGGCGCCGAGTTGATCCGCTAGTTCGCCGAGCGAAAACTGGATGCTCGGCTCACTTGGCGCCTTGCGCATTCAATGCCTTGACGACCTTGTCGGTGATGTCGACACGCGGTCCCGCAAAGACAGCTTCCTGCAGGATCAGGTCGTACTTCTCCGTCTCGAAGATCTGCTTGATGACCTTGTTGGCGCGCTCGACCACCACGGAAAGCTCTTCGTTCTTGCGCTGCGTGAGGTCCTCCTGGAACTCGCGACGCTTGCGCTGGAACTCGCGGTCCTGATCGACCAACTCACGCTGGCGGCGACTGCGTTCGGACTCGCTCAACGTTGGCGCGTCCTTTTCGAGCTTCTCGCTGGCGGACTTGATCTTGGCTGCGATGTCAGCCATTTCCTTGTCCCGCTTGGAAAACTCGGCCTCCAGCTTGGCCTGTGCTGCCTTGGCCGGGATGGCGTCTCGCAGCACCCGGTCGCTGTTCACGTAGCCGATCTTGAGGTCCTCAGCCTGCGCGCAAAACGATGCACCGACGACCAAGGAGACGGCCAGAGCCTTCACAAAAAACCTGTTCATCAAAACGCGGTCCCGATCTGGAATTGAAGTTTCTGGATTCTATCCGTAGGCAGTTTCTTGACCGGTGAGCCGTAGCTGATCTTGAGCGGCCCCACCGGTGACACCCAACTGATGCCCAGGCCCGCCGAGGCGCGCAGGCTGTCGAAGGTGAGCTTGTCTTCGACGGCCCAGACGTTGCCAAAGTCGAAGTAGGTGAACAAGCGCAGCGTGCGGTCATTGCCGGTACCCGGCAGTGGCAGGTACAACTCGGTGTTGACGTTCAAGCGCCGGTTACCACCGATGAACGCACCGAGGTTGTCCACCTGGCCGAGCGAGCCCTGCTCGAAACCGCGAACGGTGCCCAGACCACCACCAAAGAAGTTCTTGAAGATCGGGTAATCGCGTCCACCCAAGCCACGCCCGTAACCCACCTCGGCGTTGACCGCCAGCGTGAAGCGCCGTATCGGGGTGAAGTACTGCTGGAACTGCAAATTGGTCTTGACGTAGCGCTGGTCGCCCACGATGCCCAGATCCACGTTGGCGCGCTTGTAACTGCCTTCGGTGGGCACCAGAGCGCTGTCGCGCAGGTCGCGTGTCCAGCCCACCGTGAGCGGGAAGGAGGTGCTGGTGGCGCCGAACTGCTTGCGGTATCGGTAATAGCTGTCCGGCATGTTGTCGCGGCCTTCGATGGTGGTCTGCTCGTAGCCCACGCCGAAAAAGACCGTGTCGTATTCAGTGAATGGCACCCCGAATCGCACCGAGCCCCCCGGAGTGATCAGCTTGTAATCCTCGCCGCGGCTGTTGAGCGGCTTGGTGGTGCGGTAGTACACATCGAAGGACCGCGAAATGCCATCGACCGTGTAGTACGGATCGGAAGTGCTCAATGCCACAGTGAACTGCGACTTGCTGGTGTTGATGTCGAGCCCGAGGTAGTTGCCGCTTCCGAAGATGTTGTCTTGCTTGACGGATACGGTCAGGGCCAGCTTGTCTGCACTGGAAAAACCAGCGCCCAGCATCAGATTGCCAGTGGGTTTTTCCTTGACGGTGAGTGTCAGATCCACCTGATCGGCGGTGCCTGGCACCTCGGCGGTGTCGATGTTCACTTCGGAGAAGTAGCCCAACCGGTCGACACGGTCGCGCGAGAGCTTGATCTTGCGACCGTCGTACCACGACGACTCGAACTGGCGGAACTCACGACGCACGACCTCATCGCGAGTGCGTGAATTGCCGGAGACATTGATGCGCCGCACATAGACCCGGCGCTGGGGCTCGGCCACCAGGTTGAGCACCACGCGCGCATTGACGCGGTCGATGTCCGGGCGCGCATCGACCCGGGCGAAGGCGTAGCCGAAGGTGCCGAACTTCTCCACGAAGGCCTTGGTCGTTTCCGCAACCGCTTCGGCGCGGTAGGACTCGCCCGGCTTGATGGTGACCAAAGACTTGAACTCGTCTTCCTTGGACAGGTACTCGCCTTCCAACTGCACGCCCGTGACGGTGTAGGACTGGCCTTCCTTCACGTTGATCGTGACGGAGATGTCCTGCTTGTCAGGAGAAATCGCGACCTGGGTCGACTCGATGTTGAACTCGAGGTAGCCGCGGTTGAGGTAGTAAGCGCGCAGCGTTTCAAGATCGGCGTTGAGCTTGGAGCGTGAATAGCGATCGGACTTCGTGTACCAGCTCAGCCAGCCCGATTCACTCAGGTCGAACAGGCCCTTCAGTGTGCTTTCGCTGAACGCGCTGCTGCCCACGATGTGGATGTCGCGAATCCTCGCCATCGATCCTTCGGTGACGTTGAAGGTGACGATGGCTCGGTTGCGCTCCTGCGGTGTCACCGTGGTCACGATCTCGACCCCATACAGGCTGCGGCTGAGGTATTGGCGCTTGAGCTCTTGCTCGGCACGATCGGCCAGTGACTTGTCGAAGGGCTGACCCTCGGCAATACCGAAGTCCTTCAATGCCTTGATCAGAGCGTCCTTTTCGAACTCCTTGAGCCCCACGAAATCGATACCGCTGATCACGGACCGCTCGTCGACGATCACCACGGCCACGGTGCCATCGATGTCGATGCGAACGTCCTTGAACAGTCCGGTGGCGAACAGGGCGCGCAATGCAGAAGCGCCCTTGTCGTCGGTGTAGGTGTCCCCGATCCGAAACGGCAGCGACGCGAAAACGGTACCGGCGTCGGCACGCTGCAACCCCTCGACCCGAATGTCGCTCAGCTTGAAAGGCTCGATCGCCCACGCCGGAGACGTCTGAAACAGCGCCGAAAGCACGATCGACATCAACGCCAGACGCCACAACGCCAAGCGGGAAGAGATAGGGGAAATGGGTCGCATAGGAGGATCAGTGCAGGCCCATGAGGCGGGCCACGTCGTTGAAGAGAGCAATGGACATCAGTGCCAGCATGATGGCCGCGCCACCGCGCTGCAGGCGTTCCAGCCACAACTCGGGAACCGGGCGGCCCGTCGTCGCTTCGAAAAGATGGTACATGAGGTGGCCGCCATCGAGCATCGGCAGCGGCAACAGATTGAGCACGCCCAGACTGATGCTGACAACCGCCAGAAAACCAAGGTAGTAGGCCAAGCCGACGCGAACCGACTGCCCCGCATAGTCGGCGATCGTGATGGGGCCGGTGAGGTTCTTGAGCGAGGCCTCGCCGATCACCATCTTGCCGAACATCTGCAGCGTCAGGGCCGACATGTCCCAGGTGCGCGTCACGGCGTGCGAAAGCCCCTCGATGAAGTCGTAGCGCACCACGACCATCTCGGGCGGGCCACCAATGAAGGCGTCGACGCGACCGATGCGCTTGGCCCCATCATCCACGGCCACCGGTTCGACGACGATGTCCAAGCGTTGACCTGCGCGCTCGACATCCCAGTGCTGAGGTTTCGCGGCGCCTGCCGACGCGCTGGCCCGGATGGTCTGCCGCAAACTGAACGCATCAGCGACGGGCACGCCATCAACCGCCCACACATGATCTCCTGTCAGCAACCCGGCAGCGTCCGCCGCGCCGCCCGGCGTGATCTTGCCCATCACGGGCTCGGAGTACGCCCCGCCGAAGCCCACACGCCGCATCAATTCGGCGTCGACCTCGCGGCCGTCCATTTGATCGAGTTCGAGCACGACGCTGCGCTCGTGCTGGCCTCTGGCGTCGCTGACTCTCAGGTGCAGTGGCTCGGATCGCAACACCGCCTGGGTGACGTGCCAGGCCAAATCGGTGGCCGAGCGGACATCGGTCCAGTCTTGCCCGTCGTTGGAGGCCTCGCGCACCCAATCGCCCGAATGCAGCCCGGCGCGCTCGGCCATGCTGGACGCCAGCGGCGCGCTGAGCAGCGCCTTCGGCTCGTCCATGCCGATCCAGTGGGCGCTGGCGTACAGCACCACGGCGAGCAACAGGTTCGCCACCGGGCCTGCGGCCACGATGAGCGAGCGCTTCCACAGCGACTGCACGTTGAAGGCCAGATGACGCTGCGCCGCCGGCACCGGCGCCTCGCGCTCATCGAGCATGCGCACGTAGCCGCCGAACGGGAGCGCCGAGACCACGAATTCGGTGCTGTCCGGCGTGGCCTGACGGCGCCACACCACGCGGCCAAACCCCACCGAGAACCGAAGCACCTTCACGCCACAGGCCACCGCAGTCCGGTAGTGCCCATACTCGTGGACGACGATCAGCACACCGAGCGTCAGGATGAACGCCAGCACGGTGGTGATCATTTGGTCAGTCGCTCCGCGTGCAGCGTGGCACCGCGCCGCGCCCTGGCGTCGAGCGCGAGCAGCCCCTCGATGGACGAGCACTCGTCAAGTTCGGGGCGAACCGTCTCGAGACTGCGCGCATTGACCTCGTGGATGCGATCGAAGCCGATCGCGCCGGCCAGGAATGCCGCCACAGCCACTTCATTGGCCGCGTTGAGCACGGCAGTGCTGCCTTCCGGTGCACGCAGTGTTTCCCAGGCCAGTTGAAGCCCCGGGTAGCGCTGAAGGTCAGCGACTTCAAAGGTGAGTCCGGCGAGCGCCGGGAAATCAAGCAACCCCGCGCCGGAGACCATGCGCTCCGGGAACGACAGCCCGTAGGCGATCGGCACGCGCATGTCGGGTGTGCCCATCTGCGCCATGACCGAGTTGTCGCGGCACACCACCATCGAGTGGACGATGCTTTGCGGGTGGATGACCACCTTGATCTGCTCGGGCTTCAGATCGAACAGCCAGCGCGCTTCGATCACCTCGAGCGCCTTGTTCATCATGGTCGCCGAGTCAACCGAAATCTTGCGCCCCATCACCCAGTTCGGGTGCGCGCACGCCTGGTCGGGCGTCACGCTGGCAAGCGTGTTCACGTCACGGGTGCGAAACGGCCCGCCCGACGCGGTCAGGATGATGTGGTCGATGCGATGAGCCCAGGCGCTGCGGTGCTCGGGCAGACACTGGAAGATCGCCGAATGCTCACTGTCGATGGGCAGCAGCAGCGCACCGCCTTCTTGCACCGCCGCCATGAACAGCGCACCGCCCACCACCAGCGCCTCCTTGTTGGCCAGCATCAAGCGCTTGCCAGCGCGTGCCGCGGCCAGACACGGCGGCAAACCGGCCGCACCCACGATGGCGGCCATCACCGCATCGACCTCGGGGTGCGACGCCATGTCGCACAGCGCCTGCGCGCCGACCAGCACCGCGGTCGCGCTGCCGGCCTCGCGCAATTTGGCTTGCAACACCTGGGCCTGAGCCGACTCGGGCAACACCGCGAACTTCGGTTGCCAGGTCAGACACTGGGCCAGCAGTTCGTCGACCCGGTGGTGCGCCGTCAGCGCGAAGACCTCGAAGCGATCGCCGTGCCGAGACAGCACGTCGAGCGTGCTGGTGCCAATCGATCCCGTCGACCCCAAGATGCAAATGCGCATTCGATTTCCGCTGGTGCTCATGTCACAAGGCGCTCAAAGCAAGGACGATGGGAAACACCGGCAGCAAGGCGTCGACCCGGTCGAGAACGCCACCATGGCCGGGCAGCAAGCCGCTGCTGTCCTTGGCTTTGGCGTGGCGCTTGACCAGTGATTCGGCGAGGTCGCCCACCACCCCCATCGCTGTCAGGAAAACGACCACCAGAACCATCTCAAGGCCCCCCAAAGACGTGAGCAAGTGCGAATAGAGGCTTGGCGAATCAACCGCCCATGCGCGATCGGCGAGCACCCACAGACCGCCCACCAGCAACACCCCGACCATGCCGCTCCACACGCCTTCCCAGCTCTTGCCAGGGCTGATGGCCACGGCCAACTTGCGACGCCCCCAGGCGCGCCCGCCGAAATACGCGGCGATGTCCGACACCCACGCCACACTGAATACCGACAAGATGAAGTTGATGCCCCGGGCACGCGCGCCCGCCATGGCCAACCACGCCAGCCACAGCACGATCAGGCCCAGCGCCCAACGCACCTGAGGACTCAGACGCCCCCAGCCGGCCGGGCCACCCTGAAGCGCCCACGCGCCACCCAGCACCCACAAGCCCATGGCGAACCACCACAGCACCGGCGGCGCTGCGGTGGCCCAACCGGCCAACCAGGCAGCCGCGCAGGCGGCGGCTACCAGCAACCCCAGGCCAACCGAGGTGACAGCATTGGCACCGTTGAGCCGACCCCACTCCCACCCGCCCGCCGAGACAAAGACCAGGGTGAATGCGGCAAACGGCCACGGCACCGACGCAAACAACGCCGGCAGCAAGGCAAGCAACAGCAAGATGGCGGTGATGACGCGCTGCTTGAGCATGGTCAGCGCGCCAGCGAGACGGCCACGGCGGTTGGATCCTCGATGGCTCCAAACCGCCTTTCGCGTCGGGCGTAATCCACCAGCGCCGCATCGAGTTCAGCCTCACCGAAATCCGGCCACAGGCAATCCGAAAAGCACAGCTCCGAATACGCAGCCTGCCATAGCAGGAAATTGCTGATGCGCACCTCGCCGCCCGTGCGAATGAACAGGTCGGGGTCGGGCGCGTGGCTGAGGGCCATGTAGCGGCTCAGGCGCGATTCATCGAGCTGGTCTGCCGTGATGCCATCGCGCATCGCCCGCTGGCAGGCCTGGACGACATCCCACCGGCCGCCGTAATTGAACGCCACCGACAAAGTGATGCGCGTGTTGCCCTGGGTGCTTGACTCCGCGTGATCCCAGGCTTCACGAACCGGCGGTGCCAGGCTTTCGCGGTCACCGACGAGGCACACCCGCACGCCATGGCGCGACATCACGTCAAGGTACTTCGACACCGCCAGCAGCACCAGCGACATCAACCCGGTGACTTCGTCGGTCGGCCGCTTCCAGTTTTCGGAAGAAAAGGCAAACACCGTGAGGAACTCGACGCCGCGGTCGGCACATGCCAGCACCGTCTTGACCAGCGTATCGACGCCTTGCTTGTGGCCGAGAAAGCGTGGCTTGAAGTGCCGCTTGGCCCAGCGGCCGTTGCCATCCATCACGATGGCGATGTGACGGGGAACCTTGGAAGCGGCAGGCAGTGCGCTCACTGGACCGCCGGTTTGGACAGCGCAGCAACCCATACAGCGCCGTCTCGGGTCATACCGCCAACACTTCGGCTTCTTTGGCCGTGACCAGCCGATCGATCTCGGCGATGGTGCGGTCGGTGAGCTTTTGCACTTCGTCGAGCGAACGGCGCTCGTCGTCTTCGGAGATTTCCTTGTCCTTGAGCAGCCGTTTGGCGTGCTCGTTGGCATCGCGACGCAGGTTGCGCACGGCGATGCGGGCGTCCTCTCCAGCGTTGCGAACGACCTTGGTCAGATCCCGGCGGCGCTCCTCGGTGAGCGCAGGCATCGGCACACGAATCAAGTCGCCCTGGGCCGACGGGTTGAGACCGAGGTCGCTCTCGCGAATGGCCTTTTCGATCTTCGCGCCAAGCCCCTTTTCCCAGGGCTGCACGCCGATCGTCCGGGCGTCGAGCAGCGTCACATTGGCCACTTGCGTGATGGGCACGTCACAGCCGTAGTAGTCGACCTGCACCTGATCCAGGATGCCCGGGTGCGCGCGCCCGGTTCGGATCTTGTGGATCTCGTTCTTGAACGACTCCACCGAGCGGGCCATCTTCTGCTCCGCGTTTTTCTTGATGTCGGCAATGCTCATCGCCTGTTCCTGCTGACTGTCGTTTCAAACATGGACGAGGGTGCCCTCGTCCTCGCCCAGCACCACGCGCTTGAGCGCTCCCGGCTTGAAGATGCTGAACACCTTGATGGGCAGCTTCTGGTCCCGGCACAGCGCAAAAGCGGTGGCGTCGAGCACCTGCAAATTGCGATTGATTGCTTCGTCGAAGCTGATGTGCGAATAGCGGGTGGCGTTCGGGTCCTTCTTGGGGTCAGCGCTGTACACGCCGTCGACCTTGGTCGCCTTCAAGACGATCTGCGCACCGATCTCGGCGCCGCGCAGCGCCGCAGCGGTGTCGGTGGTGAAAAACGGGTTGCCGGTGCCCGCCGCAAAGATGACCACCTTGCCCTCTTCGAGGTACTGCAGCGCCTTCGGACGCACGTAAGGCTCGACCACCTGCTCGATCGCAATGGCCGACATCACGCGGGCGGTCATGCCTTCCTGGCGCATCGTGTCTGCCAGGGCCAGCGCGTTCATGACGGTGGCCAGCATGCCCATGTAGTCGGCGGTGGCGCGGTCCATGCCGACCGAGCCGCCTGCCACGCCGCGAAAGATGTTGCCGCCGCCGATCACGACGGCCACTTCGCAGCCCAGCAACGTCACCTCTTGAACCTCGCGCACCATGCGCACGATGGTGGCGCGGTTGATGCCGTAGGAGTCATCACCCATCAGGGCTTCGCCGGACAGTTTGAGCAGGATGCGCTTGTAAGCTGGCATGTAGTCCTTTTCCTGTTCGTGACGATCGGGAGAGTCTAAACGGAGCCTCCCCGCAGCGCGTGCCGCGGGAAGATCCAACCAGGGGTCAGGCCCCCTTGGCGGCAGCCACTTGCGCGGCCACTTCGGCGGCGAAATCGTCCACCTTCTTTTCGATGCCCTCACCCACGACGTAGAGCACGAAGCCCTTGACCTGCGTGTTCGCGGCCTTGAGCATGGCTTCCACCGTCTGCTTGTCGTTCTTGACGAAGGCCTGGTTGAACAAACTGACCTCCTTGAGGTACTTCTGAACCGAGCCCTCGACGCGCTTGGCGACGATTTCAGCCGACTGAGGCGCCTTGCCTTCGGCTCGGGCCTTCTCAGCGTCTTCTTCGGCCTTTTGCGACGCGATCGAGCGCTCCTTGTCGATCAGCGCGGTGGGCACGTCGGACGAGGCCAACGACACGGGCTTCATCGCTGCCACGTGCATGGCCACATCCTTGGCGGCCGTTTCGTCGCCCTCGAACTCGACCATCACACCGATGCGTGTGCCGTGCAGGTAATTCGCCAGCTTGCCGCCGTCGGCGTAGCGCTTGAAGCGGCGGATGGCGACGTTCTCGCCGATCTTGCCGATCAAACCCTTGCGCACATCTTCGAGCGTCGGGCCGAAGCTGTCTTGCTCATAGGGCAGCGCCGACAGCGCAGCCACATCGGCCGGGTTGTGTTTGGCAACCAACTCAGCGCAGGCCTTGCTGAAAGCCAGGAAGGAGTCGTTCTTCGACACGAAGTCGGTTTCGCAGTTGACTTCGACCATGGCGCCCAAGCGACCATCCACGAAGGCCGACACCACGCCTTCGGCGGTGATGCGCGAGGCGGCCTTGCCAGCCTTGCTGCCGAGCTTGACGCGCAACAGTTCTTCGGCGCGCTCCATGTCGCCGGCGGCTTCGGTCAGCGCCTTCTTGCACTCCATCATCGGCGCGTCAGTCTTGGCGCGCAGCTCAGCCACCATGCTTGCTGTGATTGCGGACATTTGCTGTTCTCCTCAGTTCTTGGCCATCAACTGCACAGTGCAGGGTGGCCGATCGATGCACATTGAAAAAAGGGGCTGAAACAGCCCCTTTGGATCCCACCGCAGTGAGAAATCGTCGGGTCAGCGGGCGTCGCTGACTTCCACGAACTCGTCACTGCCAGCAGCGGCCTGAACCACCTCGTTGCCGACGTTGGCCTTGCCTTCGATCACGGCATCGGCAACCGCCTTCGCATACAAGGCCACGGCCTTGGCGGAGTCGTCGTTGCCAGGAATGACGTAGTCGATGCCCAGTGGCGAGTGGTTCGAGTCAACGATACCAACCACGGGAATGCCGAGCTTGTTGGCTTCGGCGATGGCGATCTTGTGGTAACCCACGTCGATCACGAACAAGGCGTCAGGCAATGCGCTCATGTTCTGGATGCCACCGATGTCTTTTTCAAGCTTGATCAGCTCGCGCTGGAACATCAGCGCTTCTTTCTTGATGCGGATCTCGGTGCCTGCCTCGATTTGGGCTTGCATGTCCTTCAGACGCTTGAGCGAGCCCTTGACGGTCTTGAAGTTGGTCAGCATGCCGCCGAGCCAGCGCTGGTCGACGTAAGGCATGCCGGCACGGGAAGCCTCGAGTGCCACCACCTCGCGCGCCTGACGCTTGGTGCCCACCATCAAGATGGAGCCGCGCTTGGCGGACAGCTGGCGAATGAACTTCAGTGCATCGTTGAAAAGAGGCTGCGTCTTTTCAAGGTTGATGATGTGAATCTTGTTGCGGTGGCCGTAGATGTACGGGGCCATCTTGGGGTTCCAGAAGCGGGTTTGGTGTCCAAAGTGAACGCCGGCTTCCAGCATTTCGCGCATGCTTACTGACATGGATATCTCCAAAGGTTGGTTCTAAAATCCGGCTGAAATTGACATGTCACTTGGCACTGGGCCAACGCACATGCAACACCTTTCGATAGCCGGATTTGCGGATGTGTTTGTTCGCGGTTGGGTCGACTGACTTGCCCCGGAAAAACCGATCGATGATAGCAGCCCCAAAACGCTTTTGGCCCGCACCAAGATCCGGCCAACCGTTCACGGCGTTGCGACCCGCGCTGCCCCGTTGACATGACCCCGCACATCGCCGTGATCGGCGCCGGCGTCATCGGCGTCACCTCAGCCTACGAATTGGCCGCGGCAGGGCACGCCGTGACCGTGTTCGACCAGGGCGGCACGATCGCCGGGGAAGCCAGCTTCGCACCCGCCGGCATGGACGGCCCAGGCTGGGCGCTGGGCTGGTCGGCGCTGGCCGCGGGTGGTGGGCGCCGCTCGGGCGTCGGGCTCGGCGCCAACCCGCAGCACTGGATCTGGGCCGCGAAGTCACGTCATGCCCATCGCCGATCGGCGCTGCCGTTGCTGCAGCAGCGCGTCCAGCGCCTCGCGGCCTACAGCCTCGAGCGCAAGCAGGAACTGACGCGATCGCTCAGCCTCGAATTCGAGAGCTCCTTGGGCGTGCTGGTGCTCAGCCGCAGCGCGGCCGACACCCAGCGCCTGGATGACGCGCTCGCCGTGCTCGCGCGACTCGGCGTGGCGCACCGGCGGCTTACGCCCGATGAATGCCTGGGCGTCGAACCCGGCCTCACCCCCCAGAGCCTGCCCGATGCGGCGGCTCACCTGCCACAAGAAGGCACTGCCAACTGCCGCGAGTTCACCCAGCTGATGCGCCAGCACGCCGAGCGACTGGGCGTGCGTTTCGTGTTTCATACCCAGGTCACCGCCATCACACCAGGCGCGCGCGCTGTGCTGACGCTGCGCTCGACCGCACCTGTGGCAAGCCGGTCTGGCTCAGTGCATGAGCCCGCGGCTGACGAGCGCCCCGCGTTCGACGCCGTCGCCGTGTGCGGCGCACTCGGCTCGCTCCCGCTGCTGGCCGCTGGCGGCCTGAGGCTGCCGATGGTCGGCGTGCAGGGTCATTCGGTGACGCTGCCGCTGCGCCTGGACGACATCACCGCACAGGCGATCGGGCCGAGTTCGGCGCTGATCGATGCCGGCGAGCGCATCTCGATCACGCGCTCGGGTTCGCGGGTGCGCGTGGCCACTGTCTCTCGCCTTGGGCGTCAACCCAGCACCGACAACCGTGCCTCGGTGCAGCCGCTCTATCGCGCGCTCGACCACTGGTTCCCGGGCTGCGCGCGCGCCAGCCAGTCAAAGCACTGGTCGGGCCGTTTCCCCGCCCTGCCCGACGGCTTGCCACTGATTGGCGCCAGCGGCATTCCCGGCGTGTGGCTCAACCTCGGCCATGGCGACACCGGCTGGGCGATGGCCTGCGGCTCGGCGCGCGTGCTGGCCGATGCCATCACGGGACGCACGCCGGGTATCGATGTCGAAGGCCTGGGCGTCGAGCGCTTGCGCGGCTGACGGCTCATCCCCTCGGGTGGTGCACCGCGTGCAGCGCCTTCAGCCGCTCGCGCGCCACATGGGTGTAGATCGTGGTGGTCGAAATGTCGGCGTGCCCCAGCAGCAACTGCACCGCGCGAAGATCGGCGCCGTGGTTGAGCAAGTGGGTGGCGAAGGCGTGGCGCAAGGTGTGCGGTGACAACGGCACGGCCACGCCGCCACGCAGCGCGTGCTGCTTGATCAGCTTCCAGAACATCTGACGCGACATCGGCGCGCCGCGCCCGGTGACGAACAGCGCATCGCTGACCTGCCCCTGGAGGATCGCCGCGCGCGCGTCGGCCAGGTAACGCACCAGCCAGCTGCGCGCCTCCTCGCCAAACGGCACCAGCCGCTCCTTGGCGCCCTTGCCGGTGATGCGCAAGGCGCCTTCGACCAGCCCCAGGTGCACCGTCTTGAGCGTCACCAGTTCGCTCACCCGCAGGCCGCTGGCGTACATCAGCTCGAGCATGGTTCGATCGCGCAGGCCCAGCGGCTTGGCCACGTCGGGCGCGCCGAGCAGCGCTTCGACCTGCGCTTCGCTCAGCGTCTTGGGCACGCGCAGCGCCTGGCGCGCAGCCAGCAGCTTGAGCGTGGGATCAGCGTCGATCAACCGCTCGCGCAGCGCCCAGCGGAAGTAGCGCTTGAACACCGTGAGCCGGCGGTTGCTGCTGCTGGCCTGACTGCCAACGTGGCGCGCCAGCGCGTACTCGCGCAGATGGCTTTCGGTGCTGGCGTGCAGCGCGGCGCCGGCGTGATCGGCCAGCCACTGCGCGTAGAGCGTGAGGTCACGGCGGTAGGCGGCCAGCGTGTTGGCGGCCAGCCCGTCCTCGATCCACATCGCATCGATGAAACGATCGATCGCTGCGCCGCTGATCTGGATGGGGTTCATGGGCCTCGCAAGAGCGCCCCGGCTCTCGGGCCCGGGCTGGTCGTCATTCTCGCGGCTGGCAAACTCGGCGCTTATGTCCAACGCCCTCGTGCTGCTGCCCGACTTGCTGCTGATCATCACGGGCTTCGTGTTGTGCCGCCACACGCAACTCGATCGCACGGTGTGGGATGCGGTCGAGCGACTGACCTACCACCTGCTGTTTCCGGTGCTGCTGTTCAGCTCGATCCTGAAGAGCCCGCTGCAGCCCGTGCAAACCGCCGGCCTGGCGCTGACCGGTGTGGGCACCGTGGCCTGCGGCATCGCGCTGGCCTACACCCTCGGGCGCTGGCCGGGGCTGGACAAGCGGCTGCACGCCTCAGGCGCTCAAACGGCCTTTCGCTTCAACTCGTTCATCGCGCTGGCGCTGGCCGAGCGGCTTGGCGGCGCCGGCTCGGTGACCTCAATGGCGCTGCTGATCGCGCTGTGCGTGCCGCTGTGCAACGTCGCCGCGGTGTGGCCGCTGGCACGGCACGGCGGCCAGTCGTACCTGCGTGAGCTGTCGCGCAACCCGCTCATCCTGGGCACACTGGCCGGCTTGCTGGCCAATCTGGGCGGGCTGCAGCTGCCCGAAGCGGTGGGCACCAGCTTGCACCGCGTGGGCCTGGCCGCCTTGCCGCTGGGCCTGATGGCCGTGGGTGCGGGGCTCAAGCTGGGCGGCCTGCGCGAATCACCCACGCTGGCCGCAGCGCTGCTCGGCATCCGCCACGTGGCGCTGCCGCTGGTCGCGCTCGGCTTGTCGGGCCTGCTGGGGCTGCCACCAGCGCAGCGCGCCGTGGTGGTCGGCTTTGCCGCGCTGCCCACCGCCTCGAGCGCCTATGTGCTGGCCGTGCGCATGGGCGGCAACGGGCCGTTCGTGGCCGGCCTGGTGACGGTGTCGACGCTGCTCGGGATGATCAGCGTGCCGGCGTGGCTGGCGCTGGGCGGGCTGCGCTGACCGCGTCGCGCTGCGGGGCCAACGCCCAGTCGATGTGCTCGCGCAGCAGTTCGCTCGCGCCGTCGCGTGCCCCGGCCAATGCACCGCGCAGCGCGGCCTGGATGTCGGGCGCTGCCTGCGAGCGCAGCGCATTGCCCATCGCCACCGCCAGGTTGCGCTGCCAGCGGGCGTGACCGATGCGGCGAATGGCGCTGCCTTCGGTGTGGCGCAAGAACTCGCCTTCACTCCAGCGCCACAACTCAAGCAGCGTGACGTCGCCCAGCGGTGCGCGCACATCGAAGTCGGGCAAGGCGCTGCGCTGCGCGTACTTGTTCCACGGGCACGTCAGCTGGCAGTCGTCGCAGCCGTAGATGCGGTTGCCCATGGCCGC